>JBQGDL010000053.1:0-78888 GCA_052039045.1 Steroidobacteraceae bacterium | reverse complement strand
GATGGTGATGCCTGGCGACAACATCAAGATGACGATCGAGCTGATCAGCCCGATCGCGATGGAAGAGGGTCTGCGCTTTGCCATCCGCGAGGGTGGCCGCACCGTCGGCGCAGGCGTGGTGTCGAAGATTCTGAAGTGAGCGGACGCGACGCGTCCCGCCGCAGGTAGACGAACATGGCAGCCCGACAGAACATCCGCATCCGTCTCAAGGCCTTCGATCACCGGCTGATCGACAATTCCGCGCGCGAGATCGTCGAGACCGCGAAGCGCACCGGTGCGACCGTGCGCGGCCCGGTGCCGCTGCCCGTGAAGATGGAGCGCTTCACGCTGCTGATCTCGCCGCACGCCGACAAGGACGCGCGCGACCAGTACGAGCTGCGTACCCACAAGCGCCTCATGGACATCCTCAATCCGACCGACAAGACCGTCGACGCGCTGATGAAGCTCGAGCTGCCGGCGGGCGTCGACGTCCAGATCAAGCTGAATTGAGGCGAAACCTCCGGTCGCGGGTCAGGGAATGCCCCGCCTCGCGGTCGCCGCGCTGATCACGGTGACCGGCGGCTCCTGGCGGGTCGCCGACCGGTTGCCGTGACCCGCAACCGTCTGCGAGGAACAAACCGAACACGAGACTACCGGCGCGGCGGCCGGCCTAATGCAGGGTGCGTGTCAGTTTGCGCGCCCGCATCCGCTTCTCGAAGCGACGCCAGTCGCGGCGGAACGCCCTGAGCGACGCTTTGGCGTCGGCGTCCTGGAGATCGATCAGCTCGCGAACCGCCCGACGCGATGTGGCGGATAACCCGGCGCCATCCGAGGCCGCATACGCACGCAGGCGTTGCGCGGCGACGGTGGCATCGTGATGCGCGCCGAGCGAGTCCTGCAGACGCTTGAGCTTCCTGATGATCTTGCGCGGCCGGTCTTCGTATGCCGGCTCGAACGACTCGAGCTGATAGCGCAGCCGCTTGCAGCGTATCCGCAGCCGGTGCAACTCCTCCGGCGGGGAGTCGCGGTCGATGCGCCGGCCCGCGCGGCGCAGCTTGCGCAGCGCGCGCACCGCGTACTCGGTGGCCGCGTCCCGCGCCGCGGGCGCGCGAGCCAACGCCGCCCGCGACGGCTCGCGGTCGAGGAACGCCCCGAAATTCGCCGACAGCCGTGCGTAGCGCTCGTCCGCCAGCGCGTCCTCGAGCGCGCGGACGCTGTCGGAGTGTTGCTGCTCGACATGGCGCAGATACGACTCGAGATGCACGCTCGCCGGCCGGTGTCGCAGGCCGTCAACGAGCCGGGCGCGGTGGACGTCGAGATCGCGGACCTGACCCAGCAGATCGGCGAGCCAGGAGAGCTCGGACCTCAGCTGTCGCATACGCGAGGCCGGCAACAGATCGCGGAATTCTTTGAGCGTGCCGCGCAGGCGCCGCGTCGCGTTGCGCGCGCGGTGCACGGCGTCGATCCTGGCGTCCCCGAGCAGCGCCAGCGAGCGCTGCAGGGTGTCGAACTGCCTGTCGAGGTCGTGGTACACGAAGGTCAGCAGGGGATCGTCCGGTGCGCACGGCCGGACGGCCCGGCCCGGCGGCTGCGGCAAGGGGTGCCGCTCGAATGCCGGGTCTGCGGTCGCCCGAACGCCGTCCCGCCCTGCGATGACCGACAGGCGCAGACTCATCGACTTGCTCTATCCCCGCCGCATATCCGCAGCGTCCAGGAGGAGCGACCGACCGTACGCTGCCCGACGCGGCGAGGTAAAGCAGCAGGCCGACGATGCCAACTCAATCAAGGGCTTGAGAGCGATTGGCCGATACCGTGAAGGGCTTCTCCTGCGCCGCGAACGCCTCGCTGCCGGTCACGCGCGTGCTGACGTAGCGATACCGCGCCGCGAGCAGGATGCCCGCCGCGGTGAGCCCGGCGATCAGCCCGAGCCACACACCCGGCGCACCCCCGCCGCGCGCAATGCCGAACAGAAAGGCGAGCGTGAAGCCGATGCCCCAGTACGAAACCACCGTGATGGCGAGCGGAACGCGGGCGTCCTGGGAGCCGCGCAGCGCGCCCGTGCAACCGAGCTGCAGTCCGTCCGAGATCTGGAACAGCCCGGCAAGCAGCAGCAGTGTGGTTGCCACCTCGAGCACCGCCGCGTCGTCGGTGTAGATCCCGGCAATCGGTCCGCGCGCGAGCGTTAGCACCAGGGCCGAGATGGCCATCAGCCCGGTGCAGAGCGCGATGCCGATAAAACCCGCGCGACGGGCATCGGCATTATGCCCGCCGCCGAGCATGTGTCCCACGCGCACCGTCGTGGCGGAGTGAAACGCCGCGGGGATCATGTAGGTGAGCAGCGAATAGCTGAGCGCAATCTGATGCGCGGCGACGACCGTCGCACCGAGCGTGCTCACCATCAGCGTGGCGCCGATGAACAGCGACCCTTCGGTCACCATCGACCCGGTGAACGGCAGTCCGAGCCGCAGGATGGTCCGCAGCCGGCCCGGATCCGGCCATTCGAAGCGCGTCAACAGCGCGAACCGGGCGAACGACGGGCGCGTCATCAGCACGATCATGAAGCCGAGGGCGAGCCACATCGTGATCGCGCTCGCCACACCCGCGCCGACCGCGCCGAGGGCGGGTGCGCCCCAGTGGCCGAACATGAACACCCAGTTGAGGAGCACGTTCACCGGCAGCGCCATGACCGTCATCAGCATGATGGTTCGCGTCCGGCCCAGCCCCTCGCTGGTGTAGCTGAGCGCCTGCAGCGCGAAAATCGCCGGGACCCCGTAACAAACGGCGAGTGTGTAGCCGCTCGCAGCGGGGACGATGGACGGTGCGGTACCCACCGCGGTGTAGACCCGGTCCGCAGCCAGTGCGACAACGAGCGGCAGCAGCGACATCGCGAGCGCGATCCAGAGCGCCTGCCGCAGATGGCGGCCGGCGGCGGCATCGCGGCCTGCGCCGTAATCGTGGGCAACCAGCGGCGCAAGCGCCATCATCATGCCGGTGCCGATCAGCGACTGCAGCTGCAGCGCGTTGCTGCCGACCGCGACCGCCGCGAGTGCGTCGGTGCCGATGTGGCCGGCCATGATCGTGTCGGCGAAGGTGATGCCGGCATAGGCCAGGTTGTTGACCACCAGCGGCGCGCCCAGCCCGAGGATCGCCGCCAGATGGGTGCGCTGGTCGGGTTGCGCCGCCGTGGACGACGTTGCTCGGTCCATGACTCCTCGGCGTGGCGGTGGTCGGGAAACGGACCGATGGGACGGCCGACCCGACCCGCCTGGGGCGGGCGCGTATCGTAACGGGTCCGTCCGCACCTGCGCGGGCGTGGGTCGACTGACCCTACCGGTCCTGGGCGCGACTTGCGGGCCCCGGCCGGATGGCTATAATGCGCGGCTCTTCTCGCCGAGGTCCGGCCCGGTTTGCGGGTACCGCTCGAGCGGCGCGGGCGGTCAAGCCGGCCCCGCACCTCTCTGGCATCCCTCCGACGAGCGCGCCCTGAGACGGCCCGCAAGGCCGCCTCGTGCGCGGGCAAACGGTTCTTCCGGCCGGCCTCGTTCGTGAGGGGGGCGGCCGGTCGCGTGAGTCCTGGGCCAATCGCAGCCCGGATGGTGAACGAGGACGTATCGATGACGATCGGTCTCATCGGCCGCAAGTGCGGCATGACGCGCGTCTTTACCGACGCGGGCGAGTCGGTCCCGGTTACCGTGATCGAGGCACTGCCCAACCGCGTCACCCAGGTCAAGGCGGCAGAGTCGGACGGGTACCGCGCCGTGCAGGTGGCTTTCGGCACCCGCAAACCTTCCCGCATCGGCCGCCCGCTCGCCGGTCACTACGCCAAGGCGAAGGTCGAGCCGGGCACCGCGCTGGTCGAGTTCCGCCTCGCAGAGGGCGAGGGCTCCGATCTCGCGCCGGGCGCCGAGCTCAAGGTGGACCTGTTCAGCGCCGGACAGATCGTCGACGTCACCGGCACGACCATCGGCAAGGGCTTCGCCGGCACCATGAAGCGCCACAACTTCGCGGGCGGCTACGCCTCGCACGGCGCCTCGGTCGTGCACCGCGCGCCGGGCTCGATCGGCCCGCGCCAGACGCCGGGTCGTGTGTTCCCGGGCAAGCGCATGTCGGGCCACATGGGGTCCGTGCGCCGTACCACCGAGAACCTGCGGGTCGTCGAGGTCGACGCCGCGCGTAACCTGCTCCTGATCCGCGGCGCCGTCCCCGGCGCCCCGGGTGGCCAGGTCATCGTGCGCCCCTCGGTGAAGGCGGGTCGTCGCGCGGCGCGGCCGAAGCAGGCGGGTGCGGCCAGGTCTACGGCCAAGAAATAGATGGAGCGTACTGCCATGGCCACCACGCTCAAACTCATCGGTAAAGGCGCCTCAGCCGCCAGCCTGGAAGTCTCCGAGAAGACCTTCGGACGCGACTTCAACGAGGCGCTCGTCCACCAGGTCGTGACCGCGTACATGAACGCCGGTCGCGCCGGGACCAAGCGCCAGAAGTCCAAGGCCGAGGTCCGCGGCGGCGGCCGCAAGCCGCACAGCCAGAAGGGCGGCGGTCGTGCCCGCGCCGGCAGCATCCGCAGCCCGATCTGGGTCGGCGGCGGCCGGGCCTTCGCCGCGCGTCCGCGCGACTATTCGCAGAAGGTCAACCGCAAGATGTACCAGGGCGCGATGCGCGCGATCGTCTCCGAGCTCGTCCGGCTCGAGCGGCTGACCGCGATCGATTCGCTCGCGCTCGAGGCGCCGAAGACGCGTCTGCTGGCGGCGAAGCTGCGCGAGCTCGACATGTCGAACGTGCTGGTGCTGATCGAGGCCTACGACGAGAAGCTCGATCTCGCCGCGCGCAACCTCCCCGACGTATCGGTGCTGCCGGTGTCGGCCGTCGATCCGGTGAGTCTGGTGCGGCACGAGCGTGTGCTGGCGACCGTCGGCGCGGTGCGCATGCTCGAGGAGAAGCTGGCATGAGCGGCAAGGAACGTCTGATGTCGGTGCTGCTTGCGCCGCACGTGTCGGAGAAGGCCGCGTTCGTCGGCGAGCGCGCCAACCAGTTCGTGTTCCGCGTCCGCCCGGATGCGACCAAGCCCGAGATCAAGGCCGCCGTCGAGCTGATGTTCGAGGTCAAGGTCGACTCGGTGCAGGTGGTGAACGCGGCCGGCAAGGCGAAGCGCTTCGGCAACCGCGCCGGGCGCCGTGCCGATTTCAAGAAGGCGTACGTGCGCCTCGCCGCGGGTCAGACCATCGACTTCGCAGGCGTCGGCGGCTGACGCGTTCTCAGACTACGGAAGAGCTGATATGGCCCTAATCAAGACCAAACCGACGTCACCCGGGCGGCGTTTCGTCGTCAAGGCCGACCGCTCGCATCTGCACAAGGGCGGGCCGGTCGCTGCGCTGACCGCGAGCCAGAAGCGCACCGGCGCGCGCAACAACCAGGGCCGGCTGACGACGCGCCACAAGGGCGGCGGCCACCGGCACCGCTATCGCGTCGTCGACTTCCGCCGCGACAAGGATGGCGTGCCGGGGAAGATCGAGCGGCTGGAGTACGACCCGAACCGCAGCGCGCACCTTGCGCTCGTGCTTTACGCGGACGGCGAGCGCCGCTACATCCTCGCGCCCAAGGGTCTCGCCGAGGGCGACTCGGTCGCTTCGGGCACCGAGGCGCCGATCAAGACCGGCAACGCCTTGCCGCTGCGCAGCATTCCGCTCGGCTCGCTGGTGCACAACGTCGAGCTCAAGCCGGGCCGCGGCGGGCAGCTGGCGCGCAGCGCCGGCAACTCCGCGCAGCTCGTCGCGCGCGAGGGGCTGTACGCGACGATCCGTCTGCGCTCGACCGAGATGCGCAAGGTGCATATCGATTGCCGCGCGACGATCGGGGAGGTCGGCAACGACGAGAACAACCTGATCGTCTACGGCAAGGCGGGCGCGAAGCGCTGGCGCGGCATCCGTCCGACGGTGCGTGGCGTGGTGATGAACCCCGTCGATCACCCGCACGGCGGTGGCGAGGGCAAGTCCGGTCAGGGCAATCCGCATCCGGTCTCGCCCTGGGGCTGGAAGACCAAGGGCAAGAAGACCCGCACCAACAAGCGTACCGCCGGCCAGATCGTCCGGCGCCGCAACTGACGTCCCGAAAGGAGCGCACCGTGCCCCGTTCAGTGAAGAAAGGCCCGTTCGTCGATCTGCATCTTGCGCAGAAGGTGCAGGCGGCCGCGGACAAGAACGACCGGCGTCCGATCACGACCTGGTCGCGGCGCTCGATGATTCTGCCCGACATGGTCGGGCTCACGATCGCGGTCCACAACGGCAAGCAGCACGTGCCGGTGCTGGTATCGGAGAACATGGTCGGCCACAAGCTGGGCGAGTTCGCCCCGACGCGCACCTTCAGGGGGCACTCGGGCGACCGCAAGGCGGCCGCCGCGCCGGAGTAAGTCATGCAGGTTGCAGCGAAGCTCAGGTACGCGCGCATCTCGCCGCAGAAGTGCCGGCTGGTCGCGGACATGGTCCGCGGACAGACGGTGGGACAGGCGCTCTCGACGCTGCGCTTCACGCCGAAGAAGGGCGCGAAGCTCGTGCGCAAGGTGCTCGAGTCGGCGATCGCCAACGCCGAGAACAACCACAACGCGGACATCGACGCGCTCAAGGTGGCGAGCATCCGCGTCGACGAGGCGCCGCGACTCAAGCGCTTCCATGCCCGCGCCAAGGGGCGCGGCAACCGCATCGTCAAGCGCTCGAGTCACATCACCATCCTCGTCGGCGACGGCCGGACGGATTGAGGAGACGATTTCCATGGGTCAGAAGGTCAATCCCGTCGGCATCCGTCTCGGCATCACGCGTGACTGGACCTCGAAGTGGTTCGCCAACACCAAGAGCTTCCCGGGCTACGTGCACCAGGACTGGCAGGTGCGCGAGTTCCTGAAGAAGAAGCTCGCCGAGGCCTCCGTGAGCCGCATCCATATCGAGCGCGCGGCGCGCAAGGCCAACATCACCATTCTCACGGCGCGCCCGGGTGTCGTGATCGGCAAGAAGGGCGAGGACATCGAGCGTCTGCGGCTCGAGGTCGCGAAGATGATGGGCATGCCCGTCACGGACGTGCGCCTCAACATCTCGGAGATCCGCAAGCCCGAGGTCGACGCGCAGCTCGTGGCCGAGGGGATCGCGCAGCAGATCGAGCGGCGCGTGATGTTCCGTCGCGCGATGAAGCGTGCGGTCATGAATACGATGCGCAGCGGCGCCCTCGGGGTGAAGGTGCGGGTGTCGGGCCGGTTGAACGGCTCGGAAATCGCCCGCACGGAGTGGTACCGCGAGGGCCGCATCCCGTTGCACACCTTCCGCGCCGAGATCGACTACGGGCTCGCCGAGTCGCTGACCACCTACGGGGTCATCGGCGTCAAGGTGTGGATCTTCAAGGGCGAGGTGTTCGACCAGGCCGAGGCGGTGGCCGCGGAGCAGCCCGAGACGGCGGCGCCCGCCGTGGAGCAGGCCACCTGAGGCCGCGCGGTCCGGTGCCGGAGACACTGCCATGATGCAACCGAAGCGAAGCAAGTACCGCAAGCAGCACAAAGGCCGCAACCCCGGCCTCGCGCAGCGCGGTAACGCCGTGTCGTTCGGCGACTACGGGCTGAAGGCCGTCGAGCGCAGCCGCATGACCGCGCGCGAGATCGAAGCAGCGCGGCGCGCGATGACCCGTTACGTGAAGCGCGGCGGTCAGGTCTGGATTCGCGTGTTTCCGGACGTGCCGATCACCAAGAAGCCGCTCGAGGTCCGCATGGGCTCGGGCAAGGGCAACGTCGAGTACTACGTCGCGCGCGTGCAGCCCGGCAAGGTGCTGTTCGAGATGGAAGGCGTGACCGAGGCCATCGCGCGCGAGGCGTTCCGCCTGGCGGCCTCCAAACTCTCGGTCGACACGATGTTCGTCAAACGGCAGGTCCGCTGATGAAGGCGAAGGAACTCAGGCAGAAATCCGCGGCGGAGCTCGGCGATGAGCTCCTCAAGCTGCGCCGCGAGCAGTTCAACCTGCGCATGGCGCAGGCCTCGGGCGCTTCGGCGCGGCCGGACCAGTTCGGCAAGGTGCGCCGCAACGTGGCGCGCGTGAAGACGGTGCTGGGCGAGAAGGCCCGTGCGGCCGCCAGCAAGGGTGAGCAGCGATGAACGAGCAGACTTCGGCGGATACGGGTGCCGGCGCGGCAGAGGAGCGCACCCTGACCGGGCGCGTGATCAGCAACAAGATGCAGAAGACGATCACGGTCGCGGTCGAGCGGCTCGAGCGTCATGCCAAGTACGGCAAATACGTGCGCCGCACGACCAAGCTGCTCGCCCACGACGAGCAGGGCGAATCCCGCGAGGGCGACCTCGTGGCGATCGCCGAGTGCCGCCGCCTCTCGCGGCGCAAGTCCTGGCGGCTGGTGCGCGTGCTCGAGCGCGCCGCCGAGGCCTGACGGCGAAAGCGGAGGAGCATTCGACATGATTCAGATGCGGACCATGCTTGCCGCCGCCGACAACAGCGGTGCCCGAAGCCTGATGTGCATCAAGGTGCTCGGGGGCTCGAAGCGCCGCTACGCGACCGTGGGCGACGTCATCAAGGTGAGCGTGCGCGACGCGATTCCGCGCGGCAAGGTGAAGAAGGGCGAGATCTACGACGCGGTCGTGGTGCGCACCGCGCACGGCGTGCGCCGCGCGGACGGCTCGCTGATCCGCTTCGACGGCAACGCCGCGGTGCTGCTCACCAACAAGCTCGAGCCCATCGGTACGCGCATCTTCGGGCCGGTGACCAGGGAGCTGCGCACTTCGCAGTTCATGAAGATCATCTCGCTTGCACCGGAAGTGCTCTGAAATGAACAGGATACGCAAGGGCGACGAAGTAGTCGTGATCGCCGGCCGCGAGAAGGGCCGCCGCGGCACTGTCATCAAGGTGCTCGCGGGCGACCGCGTGCTGGTCGAGAACGTCAACATGGTCAAGCGCCACACGCGCCCCAACCCGCAGCGCGGCGTGCAGGGCGGCATCGTCGAGAAGGAAGCGGCGCTGCACGTCTCGAACGTGATGCTGTGGAATCCGGCCATGAAGAAGGGCGACCGCGTGGGCATCCGCGCGCTCGCCGACGGGCGCCGCGTGCGCTACTTCAAGTCCAACGACGAAGTCGTGGACGCCTGAGCTACGGGACGGCGAGGAAAGCACACATGGCAAGGCTGCAGGAATACTACCGTGAGAAGGTCGTGCCCGAGCTCATGAGGAGCCTCGAGCTGCCGAATCCGATGCGGGTGCCGCGCATCACCAAGATCACGGTGAACATGGGCGTGGGCGAAGCCGTCGCGGACAAGAAGGCGATGGACGGCGCGGTCGAGAACCTCAGCGCGATCACCGGCCAGAAGCCGCAGGTGACCAAGGCGCGCAAGGCGATCGCCTCCTTCAAGCTGCGCGCGGGGATCCCGGTCGGCTGCAAGGTCACGCTGCGCGGCGCGCGCATGTACGAGTTCCTCGACCGGCTGATCAACGTCGCCATGCCGCGCATCCGCGACTTCCGCGGCGTCTCGGCGCGCTCCTTCGACGGTCGCGGCAGCTACAGCTTCGGCGTCAAGGAGCAGATCATCTTTCCCGAGATCGCCTACGACAAGATCGACGCGATCCGCGGCATGGACATCACCATCACGACATCGGCACGCGACGACCGGGAAGGACGCGCGCTGCTCGAGTCGTTCAACTTCCCGTTCCGCAGGTAAGGACCGGCACATGGCGAAGACCAGCATGATCGAGCGCGAGAAGCGCCGCGAGAAGACCGTGAAGCGGCACGCAGCGAAGCGCGCCCGGCTCAAGGAGATCATCCGCAGCCCGAAGTCGACCGACGCCGAGCGCGACGAGGCCGCGCGCAAGCTGCAGACCCTGCCGCGCGACTCGTCCGCGTCGCGGCTGCGCAACCGCTGCGCCATCACCGGCCGCTCGCGTGGCACGTACCGCAAGTTCGGTCTCGCGCGCACCAAGCTGCGCGAGGCAACGATGCGTGGCGACATCCCGGGCCTGCGCAAGGCCAGCTGGTAAGGCCGCGTACTGGAGCAATCAATGAGCATGACGGATCCAATCGCGGACTTCCTCACCCGCATCCGCAACGGCCAGCGCGCAGGCAAGCCCGAGGTCGCCGTGCCCTCCTCGCGCATCAAGCTGGCGCTTGCCAAGGTGCTGAAGGACGAGGGCTACATCGACGACTACGCGGTGTCCCGCGAGGACGGCAGGCCGACCCTCACCGTCCGCCTGAAGTACTACCAGGGCCGCCCGGTGATCGATCGCCTGGAGCGGATCAGCCGTCCGGGGCTGCGCGTCTACAGGGGCAAGGACGAGCTGCCGAAGATCCTCGGCGGCATGGGTGTGGCGATCATTTCGACCTCGAACGGCGTGATGTCGGACCGCGATGCGCGGGCCGGCGGGCACGGCGGCGAGGTTCTCTGCATCGTGTCCTGACGGACCGATCGACGCAGGATCTTAGACTATGTCACGAGTCGCAAGAATGCCGGTGTCGCTGCCGCAGGGCGTCACCGCGACGGTCACCGCCGACACGGTCACGGTGAAGGGTGCCAGGGGCACGATCAGCTTGGCCGTGAGGGCGGGTCTCAGGATCGTGCAGGATGCGCAGAGCGTGCGCATCGAGCCGGCGGAACGCAGTCGCGAGTCGCTGATGCACGCGGGATCGCTGCGCTCGCATCTGGCGAACGTCGTGCTGGGCGTGTCGAAGGGCTACGAGCGCAAGCTCGAGCTGGTGGGCGTCGGCTACCGCGCGCAGGCGCAAGGCCGCAATCTCAACCTGACGCTCGGTTTTTCTCACCCGGTGGTCTACGCGGCGCCGGAGGGCATCACCATCGAGACCCCGTCGCAGACGGAAATCGTGGTGAAGGGTGCCGACAAGCAGCGCGTGGGTCAGGTGGCGGCGGAGATCCGCGCGTACCGCTCGCCCGAGCCGTACAAGGGCAAGGGTATTCGTTATTCCGGTGAGCGCATCGAGCTCAAGGAAACGAAGAAGAAGTAAGGGTGCCATGATGGAAAAGAAGGTCAGCCGTCTCAAGCGGGCGCTGCGCGGGCGAGCGAAGCTGCGCGAGCTGAAGGTGATGCGCCTGTCGGTGCATCGCACGCCGCGCCACATTTATGCGCAGGTGCTGGATGCCGATTCGCGGGTCGTGGCCGTCGCCTCGACCCTGCAGAAGGACGTCGCCGGCGGACTCAAGGCGACCGGCAACGTCGAGGCCGCGAAGGCGGTGGGCAAGGCGATCGCCGAGCGCGCGGCCGCCAAGGGCGTCAAGCAGGTGGCCTTCGACCGGTCGGGATTCAAGTATCACGGCCGCGTCAAGGCGCTGGCCGACGCCGCGCGCGAGCACGGGCTCGAGTTCTAAGGCCGCGCTTACCAGAGGAGCAGCAATGGCGAGAGCAGACAGACCCGCGGCGGCGGACGAGTTCATCGAGAAGCTGGTGGCGGTCAACCGGGTAGCCAAGGTCGTCAAGGGCGGCCGGCAGTTCGGCTTCACGGCGCTCACCGTCGTGGGCGACGGCAATGGCCGGGTCGGCTTCGGCTACGGGAAGGCGCGCGAGGTACCGGTCGCCATCCAGAAGGCCATGCAGGCCGCGCGCAAGAACCTCATCAACGTGAGCCTGCGGAACTCGACGCTGCACTTCGCGGTCACGGGTAAGCATGGCACCTCGAAGGTCTACATGCAGCCGGCCGCGGACGGTACCGGCGTGATCGCGGGTGGCAGCATGCGCGCGGTGTTCGAGTGCGCCGGCGTGCGCAACGTGCTCGCCAAGAGCTACGGTTCGCGCAACCCGATCAACGTGGTGCGCGCGACGATGAACGCGCTGGCCAGCGCGCCGGCGCCGGAGCGGATCGCGGCCAAGCGCGGCAAGAGCGTGGCCGAGATCACGGGTTGACGGACATGAGCAGCAGGAAGGACAGCACGGCGAAGGCCGTCAAGGTGACGCTGGTGAAGAGCGTCCACGGGCAGCTCGAGCGCCATCGTGCCACCGCGCGCGGGCTGGGGCTGAGGCGCATGCATCAGACCGTGACGCTGCAGGCCACCCCGGAGATCCGCGGCATGCTCGATGCGTCACGGCACCTGTTCCGGGTCGAGGAAGCCTGAAGCGCGCAGACGGCAACGAGGTTTACATGAAGCTCAATACCATTTCGCCCGCAGCGGGCAGCCGCAAGCCACGGCTGCGTGTCGGACGCGGTGCATCGGCGGGGCAGGGCAAGACCTGCGGCCGCGGCGTCAAGGGTCAGCGCGCACGCAAGGGCGGCTACCACAAGGTGGGGTTCGAGGGCGGACAGATGCCCATCCAGCGCCGGCTGCCCAAGGTCGGCTTCCGCTCGAAGGTGGCGCCGCTGGTGGCGGAAGTGCGCCTCAACGAGCTGGCCCGGGTCGACGGTGGCGTGATCGATCTCGCCTCGCTGAAGCGCGCAAACCTGGTACCGGCGACGGCGGAGCGCGCCCGCATCATGCGCTCGGGCGAGATCAAGGTCGCGGTGACGGTGCGCGGCGTGGGCCTGACCAAGGGCGCGCGCGAGGCAATCGAAGCTGCGGGCGGCAAGGTCGAGGCGACCTGATCCGGTCCGTCCGGACGGCGAGGAAACCGTGGCGAGAACTCCCGGCAGCAATCCGGTCGCGGCCTTCGGCGAGGCGACCCGGTTCACCGAGCTCAGGAAGCGATTCTTCTTCCTGCTCGGCGGGCTGATCGTCTACCGGATCGGCACCTTCATCCCGGTGCCGGGTATCGATCCGACCGCCCTGGCGCGCCTGTTCCAGGACCAGCAGGGCACGATCCTCTCCATGTTCAACATGTTCTCGGGCGGCGCGCTCGAGCGGCTCTCCATTCTGGCGCTGGGGGTGATGCCTTACATCTCCGCCTCGATCATCGTGCAGATGATGGCGGTCGTAGTGCCGACGCTGCAGGCGCTGCGCAAGGAAGGGGAGTCGGGCCGGCGCAAGCTCACGCAATACACGCGCATGGGCACGGTGGCGCTGGCGGTGTTCCAGGCGGCGGGCGCGGCGGTCGCGTTCCAGAATCAGGGCGTGGTGATCAATCCCGGCGTGCAGTTCGTGTTCCTCGCCACGCTCACGCTCACCGCGGGCACCATGTTCCTGATGTGGCTCGGCGAGCAGATCACCGAGCGCGGCCTGGGAAACGGCATCTCGATGATCATCCTGGCGGGCATCGTCGCGGGGCTGCCCTCCGCGATCGGCGGCACCCTGGAGCTGGTCCGCAACGGCGAGATCAACCCGGCGCTGGCGCTGATCCTCATCATGATGGTGGGCGCGGTGACGGTGTTCGTCGTGTTCGTCGAGCGCGCGCAGCGCAAGATCCCGGTCAACTACGCCAAGCGCCAGCAGGGCCGGCGGATGATGGCCGGCACGACCACGCACCTGCCCTTCAAGCTCAACATGTCGGGCGTGATCCCGCCGATCTTCGCCTCGAGCCTGCTGCTCTTCCCCGCGACCATCGCCAGCTGGTTCGGCACCAACGACAACCTGGCCTGGCTGCAGACCTTCGCCGCGAGCCTCGGCGTCGGCCAGCCCGTGCACATGATCCTGTACGGCGCGCTGATCATCTTCTTCTGCTTCTTCTACACGGCGCTGGTGTTCAACTCGCGCGAGACCGCCGAGAACCTGAAGAAGTCCGGCGCGTTCATCCCGGGAATCCGGCCCGGGCAGCACACCGCCGAGTACATCGACAAGGTGCTCACGCGCCTGACGGTATGGGGCGCGCTGTACGTGGCGCTCGTGTGCCTGCTGCCCGAATTCCTGATTTCGCGGTTCCGGGTGCCGTTCTATTTCGGCGGCACCTCGCTCCTGATCATCGTGGTGGTGATCATGGATTTCATGGCCCAGCTGCAGGCGCACCTGATGTCGCACCAGTACGAGGGGCTGATGAAGAAGGCCAACCTGCGCGGCTACGGCCGCCCCGGGCAGGTGCGCTGAGCCCCCCGGACCGGAGGAGACGACCCATGAAAGTACGACCCTCGGTGAAGCGGATCTGCAAGAACTGCAAGGTGGTGCGCCGTCGCGGCGTGGTCTACGTCATCTGCAGCGACAAGCGCCACAAGCAGCGGCAGGGCTGAAAAAATGGCTCGGAGCCATTTTTCCTCTTCAGCGCGGCCGGCGGTCGGGAAAAATGGCTCCGAGCCCTTTTCACCCGCAGCCCGCCGACCTTGAGGAGCGGGAGTGTTTGTGATATTTTTCCGCGCTTTTCGCGCCCCGGAGTGAGCGTCAGATGGCCCGCATAGCCGGCATCAACATACCGATGAACAAGCACGTCTGGGTCGGTCTGACGTCGATCTACGGCGTGGGCCGCTCGCAGGCGTTCAAGGCCTGTACCGCCGCGGGGGTGCAGCCTTCGACCAAGGTCAAGGACCTGACCGAGCCCGAGGTCGCGGCGCTGCGCTCGCAGATCTCGCGCCTGGCCGTGGAGGGTGACCTGCGCCGCGAGGTGTCGATGAACATCAAGCGGCTGATGGACCTCGGCTGCTACCGCGGCATCCGCCACCGCAAGGGCCTGCCCATGCGCGGCCAGCGGACGCGCACCAATGCCCGCACCCGCAAGGGTCCGCGCAAGGCGGCGGTCAAGCTGAACGCGCCTCCGGGCAAGGTCTGATCCCGCGGCTTTCACAGCGATCGAACAGGACGGGTTTGCAGCGTATGGCGGATGACAAGAAGCAGCAGGGCACCGCGCCGGCGACCGGCACCGCTACGGGTACCGCGGCCAAGGTACGCAAGAAGGCAAAGCGGCAGGTGACCGACGCGATCGCTCACGTGCACGCATCGTTCAACAACACGGTCGTGACCATTACCGACCGCCAGGGCAACACGCTCTCCTGGGCGACGTCGGGGGGCTGCGGGTTCCGTGGCTCGCGCAAGAGCACGCCGTTTGCGGCGCAGGTCGCCGCCGAGCGCGCCGGCACGGCGGCGCAGGAGTGGGGCGTGCGCACGGTCGAGGTCCGCGTGCGCGGACCGGGCCCCGGACGTGAGTCCGCCGTGCGGGCGCTCAACGCCGCCGGGCTCAAGGTGACGAGCATCGAGGACGTGACGCCGATTCCGCACAACGGCTGTCGTCCGCCCAAGAAGCGCCGCGTCTGATCGCGCGGGTGCGAGGAAATCGAATGGCGAGGTATCTGGGACCGAAGTGCAAGCTCTCGCGCCGCGAGGGCACCGACCTGTTCCTGAAGAGCGGCGTGAAGCCGCTCGAGTCGAAGTGCAAGCTCGAGGTGCCGCCCGGCGGCGTCAAGGGCGAGCGCCGCCCACGGGTCTCGGGTTACGGGCTGCAGCTGCGCGAGAAGCAGAAGCTGCGTCGCATGTACGGCGTGCTCGAGCGGCAGTTTCGCGGCTATTATCAGCAGGCCTCGGGCCGCCCCGGCGCGACCGGCGAGACGCTGCTGCAGCTGCTGGAGGGCCGGCTCGACAACGTCGTCTACCGGATGGGTTTCGCCTCCA
Organism: Steroidobacteraceae bacterium; assembly: GCA_052039045.1. Taxonomy (GTDB): domain Bacteria; phylum Pseudomonadota; class Gammaproteobacteria; order Steroidobacterales; family Steroidobacteraceae; genus DATJKD01. The sequence continues at coordinate 63,478 of JBQGDL010000053.1, read as the reverse complement.
CGCGCAACGAAGCGCGCCAGCTGGTGAGCCACCGCGCGGTCGCGGTCAATGGCGCCACCGTCAACATCCCCTCCTACCAGTGCAAGGCGGGCGACGTGGTCGGGCTGCGCGAGAAAGCCCAGAAGCAGGCCCGCATCCAGCAGGCGCTGCAGATCCGCTCCCAGATCGGCTTTCCCGACTGGGTCGAAGTCGACGAGAAGAAGTTCTCAGGCGTCCTCAAGTCGCTCCCCGAGCGCGAGGACATCCTGCCGGACATCAACGAGAGTCTCGTCGTCGAGTTGTATTCGAAGTAATTCCGCTTTGAGACCGGCCGGCTGGCCGGCGAGGTGACCGTCAATGCAGTCATCCGTGACCGAGTTCCTGAAGCCGCGCGTCGTGAAAGTGACGCCGACCTCCCCGCGCCATGCGCGTGTCGTCATCGAGCCGTTCGAGCGCGGCTTCGGCCACACACTCGGCAACGCGCTGCGGCGCGTGCTGCTCTCCTCGAGGCCCGGCAGCGCGATCACCGAGGCGGAGATCGAGGGCGTGCTGCACGAGTACACCAGCATCGAGGGCGTGCAGGAGGACGTGGTCGACATCCTGCTCAACCTGAAGCAGGTGGCCACCCGCATGCATGCCCGCGAGCAGTCGGAGCTGCGCCTGTCGAAGAAGGGCCCCGGTCCGGTGCGTGCCGGCGACATCCAGGGCGACCACGACGTCGAGATCCTGAACCCCGAGCTGGTGATCGCGAATCTGACCAAGGCGGGCGAGCTCAACATGACGCTCAAGATCGAGCGCGGCCGCGGTTATCGCCCGGCGGTGCAACGCGTCGCCTTCGAGGAAGCGAGCCGGCCGATCGGCCGCCTGCTGCTCGACGCGTCGTTCAGCCCGATCCGCAAGGTCACCTACACCGTCGAAGCGGCGCGCGTCGAGCCGCGCACCGATCTCGACAAGCTGATCATCGATATCGAGACCAACGGCACGATCGACGCCGAGGAGGCGATCCGTCGCGCAGGCTCGATCCTCAAGGACCAGCTGTCGGTGTTCGTCGACCTGCAGGGCCAGGACGAGGATCGGGTCAAGCCCTCGGAGCATCACTTCGAGCCGCTGCTGCTGCGTCCGGTCGACGAGCTCGAGCTCACGGTCCGCAGCGCCAACTGCCTCAAGGCGGAGAACATCCACTACATCGGCGACCTGGTGCAGAAGACCGAAGTGGAGCTGCTGCGCACGCCGAACCTCGGCAAGAAGTCGCTCACCGAGATCAAGGAAGTGCTCGAGAGCCACGGTCTCTCGCTCGGCGTGCGGCTGGACAACTGGCCGCCCGTGGGCCTCAAGCGCGACGAAGACCGGGACATCCTCTGAGCGCGGTCGACGGATTCGGTAGACCACCATGAGACACGGACTGACCGGCCGGCAGCTGAGCCGCAACACACCGCACCGCTGGGCGATGCTGCGCAACATGGCGACCTCGCTGATCCGGCACGAGGCGATCCGCACCACGGTGCCGAAGGCGAAGGAGCTGCGTCGCTATGTCGAGCCGCTGATCACGCTCGGCAAGAGCGACAGCCTGGCGAACCGCCGTCGTGCCTTCGCCCGGCTGCGTGACGCCGCGATGGTCGATAAGCTCTTCGGCGAGCTCGGGCCGCGCTTCAGCACGCGCCCGGGCGGCTACACGCGCATCCTGCACATGGCCGGCCGACCGGGCGATGCGGCGCCGATGGCGCTGATGGCACTGGTCGAGTCGACGGTGCAGGCCGAGGCCGCGACGCCGGATGAGGGCGCGAAGAAGCCGCGCGCGCGGAAGAAGAAGGCCGCGCCCGCCGAGAAGGCCGCGCCGAAGAAGGCCGCGAAGAAAGCTGCGGCGGAACCGGCCGAGAAGAAGCCACGCACCACGCGTAAGAAGAAAGCCGCCGCGGGCTGACCTGCGGCGATCGCTCTAACGCAGATGATCGGAGGTCTGCGGCAACGCCGGCCTCTTCATTTCGGCGGCCAGGTGAGACCGTGGCGCCGGAAGGTATCCGGCAGCTGCGCGCGAAGCTGCGCCTGCCTTTGTCGCAGGCGGTCCATCTGGACCTCGAAACGCGGGTCGTGGCGCAGCGGCGCGAGCGCGGGCTCCGCGTACGCGCGCTCGATGGTCGGCCATTCGGACGGCGAGTCGTGCGAGTCCACGGCCAGCGCGAACTGCTCGAAGGCTTCGTCGGTGCGGCCGGCCATTGCGTACACTTCGGCGGCCGCCAGGTGTATTCCCGAAACCCGCCCCCCGTGCCGGCGCTGCGCCTCGTTGAACTCCGTCACCTGATCGAGCAGACGTCGTGCCTCCTCCTCCTCGCCCGCCTCCCTGAGCAATGCGACGAGCTGTATGGCGCCATGCACGACCATGGGCTTGAAGCTCTCGTCGGACCCCATCACCTCCGGCATGCCGCCGCGCCGGTAGATCTCGATGGCCTCCGCGTTGAGCCCGACCTGGGCCGCAGCGTCGGCGATGAACCAGTCGAAAAGCGACACGCGCCGTGCGAGCGTTTCCTCGGCCAGCTTGCGCAGACCCGCGACGTCGCGACGCAACCGCATCGCTTCCCGCGCCGCCCCCGGGTCTCGCGCTGCCGTGCGATCGTAGCAGCGCAGCGCCTCGGCCCGGTCGCCGAGCACTTCCCAGGCACCGCCCGCCGCGATGTCGAGCTCATGCTCGAGTTCGCCGGCGTCGTTCGCCAACTTCGATCGCATCTGCGTCACGCAGGCCAGCGTCTCATCCGGCCGTCCGAGAGCCCTCCACGCCTGGCAAGCCGTAGCCGCCGCGCCCGGTTGATCCGGGAACAGGCTCCGCATGCGGTCGACGATCGTCCGCAGCTCGGCGTCGCGTCCGAGGATCCAGGCGCTCATGATTGCAGGCTGATAGAGACCGAGATCCATCGGATCGAGTTGCAGGGCGCGCATCGCCAGGCGATGCCGCTCGTCGACACGTCCATGCGCAATCGCCTGCCATCCGAGCGCCATCGTTGCACGGGCATCACTGGGATCGAGCTCGACGGCGCGCCGGAATGCCGCCTCGACTCCTGGGCGATGAGTCTGCTTGAGCAACTGACCCTTCACGAGGTACGCCTCGGCATTCTTAGGGTCGAGCGCGAGCGCGCGCTCGATGTCCGGCATGACCTCGCGGTCGAGTGCGGCAACCTGCTCGGCGTTGCTGGCCTCGTCGATCGTGTTCAACCCCTGCCACAGCAGCACGCCGGCAAGGCTGGCATGTGCCTGCGCGAACTTCGGATCGCTCCTTATCGCCGAGCGGAACAGGTCCGCGCTCTGCGCCAGCGCGGTGTTCGCCGCGCTGTAATCCGCGGAGATCCGAAGGTCCTCCGCCTCGCGCAGCTTCTGACGGCCCAGCAAGTAGAGATCGTAGGCCACTGGATCCTCGGTGGGCGGCGGCGGCGCCGCCTGGCCGGACGCGGCGAAGCGCGGCAGTACCGCGGCCACGACCTGGTTCGCGATCTGGCCCTGAACCGCGAGCAAGTCCTTGTCCGGTCGGTCGTAGCGCTCGGCCCACATCACCTTTCCGCTCTTGCCGTCGATGAGCTGCACCGACACCTGCAGGCGACCGCCGCCGCGCCCGACCGTACCCTCGAGCAGCGCTGCTACCGCGAGCTTCTGCGCGATCGTCACGGCGTCAAGGGCTTCGTCCCGGAAAGCGATGGACGAGGAACGGGCCGTCACGCGCAGGCTCTGCATGCGGGAGAACTGGCTGCGCAACTCGTCGCTCAACCCGTCGCTGACGTGCTGCTCAGCGTACGGCCCGACGTTGGCGAAGGGCAGCACTGCGAGGCTCGAGGACTCGATTCGCGTGCCGGGGCGGGAAGCCTCGCCCAGCCAGCCGGCATCGTGCAGCACGAAAAAGCCGACGGCTGCGGCGAGTGCGCTGATGATCAGGATGTCGGCGTGGCGCCGCCAGCCATGCGCGACCGGCCGCACGACGCCGTCGGGTGCCGCGTCCCGCACGACCGCGCCGTCGCCGAGCTCGAAGAACCAGGCGAGTGCGATCGCGATCGGGAAGCCGAGCACGGCGATAACGAGCGGGGCGCGGCGTACCCAGCCGGGCAGGTCCCACGGTTGCAGCACGACGTCGGCGATCTGCAGAACCAGCCACGCGATCAGCGCGTAGCTGGCGGCAACCCGCAGCACGCCTCGCTCGCGCAGGCGCGCTATCAAGCTGCGTCGCATGCTGTGGTCCGGCTGGACGTCACGCCACGACTATAAACGGCGCGCGATGCGCAGGGCCACTCGTCGCGGTCTGGCGGTGCGGCTTCGCAGCGCGAGCCTTCTCTTTCCTGCGGCCAGCCCGTATTGTCGGCACGTTCGCGATTACGCCAGAAGGGGAGGCACAGCAATGAGTTTGATGTCCGAGTTCAAGGCCTTCGCCATGAAAGGCAACGTCATGGACATGGCGGTTGGCATCATCATCGGAGCGGCATTCGGCAAGATCGTGAGCTCCTTCGTCGGCGATCTTGTGATGCCGGTGCTCGGCATGGCGATCGGCCAGGTGAACTTCACGGAGCTGGCACTCGAGGTTGGTACCAACCCGGCCGGTGAGCCGGTATTGGTCAAGTACGGCGTCTTCCTGCAAAACGTATTCGATTTCCTGATCGTGGCGCTGGCGATCTTTTTCGCGATTCGTGCCGTCAACAGGCTGCGTGCCCCGCCGCCTGCGGCCGCCGCCCCGCCGCCGCCCGCGGATGTCGTGCTGCTCACCGAGATCCGCGACCTGCTGAAGAGGCAAAGCTGAGGCGGCGGAAGCCGCCGGCCCTCGAGAACAAGCGCCTGTCCGCGCGCGACCGAGGCGTGCGCCGGATCGGTGCGCGTGCGAGCGCGAAGGCAATGGACAGGCCGCAGAGTGGCCGCAAAGTCCCGGATATTCAGCGACTTGAGCAGGACCGGACGGACAAGCCGCGCGTCACGCCGAAGGTGCAGCACGCGACTTCGGGGGAAGGCCGGCTCATAATCGGCCACGACGCTCGACGGAATACTGGCGCACATCAACGAGCACAACTCGGTCGTCCGCGTCGACAAAAAGGGGGCTCATCATGCTGACGTCACGTCGCATCGCAGGCGTGCTCTTCGCCGTCGTGGTGATGATGCTCGCCGTGCCGCGCTTCGCGTCCGGCCAGGACGCCGACACGCAGGAAGTGCTGCGCTACACGCTGACCGACTCCGGCCTCGCGAAATACGTGCAGGCCACGAGACAACTTGCCGCCCTCCCCGGCGCGGTGCCGGGCAACTGCGACGACGAAGACACCGCGTCAGCGTCGCTCGACGAGGTGGTGGCAAGAGTCGATGCCATGCCGGGCGCAAAGGCGGCGATCCAGTCCGCGGGCATGTCGACGCGCGAGTACATGCTGTTCTCCTTGTCGCTGCTTCACAACGGCATGGCCGCTTGGGCGACGAGCCAGCCCGGCGGCACGTTGCCGCCTGGTGTATCGAAGGCCAACGTGGATTTCGTGAACAAGCACGACGCGGAGCTGAAACAGCTCGAAGGGCTCTCGAAGCAGGGCGACTGCGGGGACGGTGCGGTCGACGAAGACGGCGAAGAATGAGTCGAGGGCCGACTTGACAGCCTCGTGCTTCGGGCGCATACGGCCACGACACAACGTCCAAACAAAAGCGGGGGGAACATGATCAAGCCGTGGTTCGGCCGTCGCCTGGCGGCAATTTCGCTTGCGGTGGTCTTCAGCGTCGCTGCTCGCGCCGACGATCCGCCGGGCGTGCTCTGGGAAACGACCTCGCAGATGTCGATGGAGGGCATGCCGATGACGATGCCGCCGAACACGGTCAAGGTGTGCACCGCGGAGGAGTGGACGCAGCCGCCGCCGGGCGGTGACGAGAGCTGCGTGAACTCCAACTTCCAGCGCGTCGGCAACAAGGCAACCTGGACGATGCAGTGCAGCGGCCAGATGCCGCTGCAGGGAACCGGCGAGATAACCTTCGAAAGCGCCGATTCCTATACAGGCGCCATCAACACGACAGCCGAGGGCATGGCCATGACGATCAAGCTCTCCGGGAGGAAGATCGGCACCTGCGACAAGCCAGTCGGCTGAGCTCAGCACCATGAAACCGCGAGCTGTCCTGACGGTCGTCGCTGCAGGGCTCGCCTGCGCACAGGCACCGGCCGCAGCGCACGCGGCCACGCCGGATCCGTGGGCTAAGGTGCCGCCGCTGCCGACCGCCTGCTACTCGGGCGAGGACCGGTGGTGGGACCAGAACAACGCGGCGATCGACGCGGTACAGCAGGAGCACTACAGGCAGAGCGACATCAACGGCGCAATCAAGCAGAAGGCCACCGAGGCCTTCAGCTCGGATCCGATGGCAGTGGCGCAGCGCATGCAGCAGGCGATGATGGACGACCCGGAGAACGCCCAGAAGATCATGGAACAGATGATGCAGCAGAGCCAGCAAGCGCAGACGGAGGTTCCTGCGCAGCAGGAGAAGGAAAAGCAGCTCGAGGTCGAGTCCGAGACCGTCATCCAGCAGTATCGGTCGGCGCTCGCCAAGGCGACGGCCCCGGCCGAGGCGCGCTGGACCGCGCTCAAGAAGAAGGCGGGGATCCCGATGGAATCGCCAGGGCCTGGCGAAAAGGGCGTGCCGGATTGGGTGTGGGCGGAATGGGATGCGATTCTCAAGGACCGCGACAAGGCCTACGTCGCGAACTGCGCCCGGTGGTGGTCCGCCGGCGGGCCGGTGCACGCCTATATGAAGCGGTACAGGGACTACCTGGTTCTCGAGCGCATACCGCACGAGAAGAAACTGATCGACGAGGCCGAGCTCCAGCACTACAAGGCGTTGAACGTTCCGACTGCGGGCTGGCGCACCACGACGGACTACGATGCGGCGCAGGACTACATGAAGATGGCATCCAGCCTGTTCGGCCAGCGAGCAGCCCAACCGTTTTGCCCCGGCGGAGTCTGCGGCCGGTAGCAGTGCCGGCGCAGTCGCCCGGAACCTGTCGGCCGGGATCCGGCCTGGTCACTCGCGCGTGAGGTAGGCCTCGAGCGCTTCGTAGCCCCGCTGATCGATGCGATCCATGCGCTCGTGAGCGGGTGGGTGCGTCTTGTAGAGCTGCGCGAGACTGGCGGACTTCTCGCCGACCGCCGCCATTTTTTGCAGCACCGAGTAGAGCGCCATCGGGTTCATCCCCGAACGCGCCAGATAGATCTCTGCGGCATCGTCGGAACGCAGCTCGGCGTCGCGGTCGAGCGCGGTAAGCATGATGGTTGCGCCGTGCTTTTCGGCATACTCGCGTGCGCGGGTCTCGGCGACGCTGCTGCCGGTCTCGATCCTGCTGGATACCGTTTCCTTGCCCAACGCAGCCAGCTCCTGCTTGCGGATGACGTTGTAATGGTCGCGCTGCACGCAGTGGCTGATCTCGTGTCCGAGCACGGCCGCCACTTCGCCGTCGGAGCTCAGGAGCTCGTAGAGACCGCGTGTCACCAGGACGTAGCCGCCAGGCGCCGCGAACGCGTTGATCTCCGCGGAATCGATGACGCCGAACGCCCATGGCAGATCGGGGCGGCTGGTCTGCGAAGCGACCCAGCGTCCGATCAAGTTGACGCGCCGCTGGGCGCCGGCATCGCTCCACAGCGGCCGCGCCCCGAGGATCCGGCCCGCGATCTCAGGGCCCAGCGCAAGCTCCTCGGCTGTGAGCTCCTGCTCGGGCTTCGGCGCAACCTTGTTTGCGGTTCCGAGCAGCGAACCGACCTTCTGGCCCAGCGAACCGATCAGGCCGCTGGCGCCCTGGACTTCGGCGGACACGGATGAGACAGAAGCGGACGACTGTTCTGCGTCGCGCGGCCTGTACTCCACTTCGTACGCCACGTTTGTGGCCGGCCAACCGCGCTCACCGGCGTGGCTCGCGCCGGCAGCAGCGTCGACCCGCTGCGCGATCATCGCGTCCAGCTGCGCCTGGTTCATCGCGGCCGCCTTCAGGTCGCTTTCGTCGATTCCGCGCACGCCGGCGGTCTCGGTGACGCGCCCTTCGCCCGCCTTGCCGCTCGTGAGTGCGCGCAGGTTGGCTCCGCCGCCCTCGGTGCCCGCGTATTCCAGGCGCACGTCGTTGACGCGGACGAAACCGGATCTGCCGTCCGGCAGCCGCAGCTCGTACCACAGACCCGTCTGCGCAGCGATCACCACCGCGGTATCGCGCTTCAGCGCATCGAGCTTGGTCGCCTCGAGCTTCGGTTCCGCATAGACGTCCACGCTCGGCTTCCTGACGACGGCCTTGAGCTCGGCCGCTGCCGCGGCAGACACACTCAGCAGCGCTGCCATCAGGCACGACGCAAATGCGCGCATCAGGGTTCTCCTGTCGTGCCGCCGGGGCGAATCAGGGAAATGCTCCGCTGCGCCAGCGGCGATTCGGTCGACGACGCCAATACCTGTCCGATCAGCTCGTGCAGCGGCGTGCGCCGCCCGTGGGCGGCGCATGCGGGATCATTGGAAATCTCGGCGGAGCCGAATGCAAGCCGAACGGTGCCGTCGTCCGGCAGGTGCGCATCCTGCTCGGCCAGGTTGCGTTCCAGCCTTGCGAGGTCATCTATCGCCGCCTGGCGCGCTGCAGCCTCGCTCTCGCCATGCCAGGTCAGCACCACCAGGTCGCTGAGTGCCGCGTGCAGCCAGGTCTTCTCTTCGACCACGCCTTCGAGCATGACGGCGTCGCTGCCGGCGTACAAGAAGCGCCGCAACCGCCGCCGATACTCCCGCCTCCGCCGCAGTACGGCCCGCGCGCCCAGGCCGGCGTCAGGCACGAAATGAAGCCGCGCGACCGCCAGCCCGCGATCCCTGGCCGGATCGAAGTCCGGCACATAGTCGCCGTTGCCGACGGCGCGACCGCGCTGCACCTTGGCGTAAACGCGGCACAGGCCGAAAACGACGCTGATGAAGCCGACCGCCGCGAAGATGTCGAAGAAATATCCGAAGAAGGTCAGCCCGACCGCGGCGGCCGTCAACAGAGCCAGATTGGTCGCGACAAAGATCGAGTCGATGTCGTTGTGCGGCTCGCCGCGGAAGAAGGCAAAGGCGGTCAGCACGGTCATCAATGCCGCCAGGGCGTACTTCACCCACGCCGGCGGAACGCGAATGCCGCCGTCCGTGATCAGCGCCTCGGTGGCTTCCGCGAGCACTTCGACGCCGGGCATCACGGCGTCCACCGGCGTCGGCTTGGAGTCGTTCAGCCCCGAGGCCGTGTAGCCGACGAGCGCGATACGGCCTCGGAACTCCGGCCGCTCCGCAGTCGGGCCGCGACAGACGGGCCGCCCGTCAACCAGGAGATCGGCGGCGCTGACCCTCGGCAGTCGCGTGTCTTCTCTCCAGTTCGGCCGCACGGAATCCGGAAAGCGCCGAGGCGAGTCGCCCGTGGCGATCATCGCAAGGCGCATTGGCAGAGAAGAGATGGCCCAGTCGCCGGCCACCTCGTACAGCGGAACGTCGCGCATGATGCCGTCGTCATTGCGCGCGACGTTGATGAGCGCGCTGTTTCTGGCCATGGCCGCGCCATACGGCAGGAGCAGTGCGACCTTCGGATCCGATATCGGCTCGCTCGTCAGGGAAAACGCGGAGGGCGCCCGTGATGCATGCAAAGGCGAACCCTCGTCATAGTCGGGATGCATGCGAGTGGCGGCAAAAATGAAACGTCCGGACCCGCCCTGGGCAACGGCTTCCAGAGTTCGATCGCCTGCGGGGTCCTCTCGCGAGGGATCGGCAAACAGCACGTCGTAGCCGACGGCACGTGCGCCCGCACGATCGAGCCGCTCGATCAGGTCGGCATGCCGTTGCCGACTCCATGGCCACCCGCCCTCACCGATGGCACGGAAATGCTCGATCGAGCATTCATCGATTTCGACCACGACGACACGACCCGACGGCCGCGGCTCGAGCGGGCGCCACGTCACGACCTGGTCGAAGATCGCGTTCTCCGCGGAGTTGAGCGACCGCCCGTGCGTCCAGTCCCAGCCCAGCGAAGCCAGGGCGCCAAGCGCCAGCAGCGGGTAGAAGGCGAACTTGAGCCGAGACGCGAGCCGCGAAACAGGCCGGCGGTAGCTTCGCTCGACCTTGCTCCATGCGCGCATGAAGCCGTCGCCGAGCATGGCGAGGCTGGCGTCGAGCCGCGACAGCAGCCTGTTCGACATTCGGGTGCCCCCTCCCAGGGCCGAACCTGGCAGCGCTTGCGTGAGTGATCGCCCGTCAGGATTACGCCAGCGCGGCGAAGGCGTCGCGCGTCAGGTTCTCGGGCTCAGCCGTAGTGCAGGCGACGTCGTCCTCGATGCGGACGCCGCCGCAGGGCTTGAGCCGCTCGACCGCGTCCCAGCGAATGTGCCGCGCGGCGGGGCCGGCGTGCGCTGCCTCGAGCAGTACATCGATGAAATAGACGCCGGGCTCGACGGTGACCACGAAGTCCGCTTCGAGCCGACGAGTCAGCCGCAGGTACGGATGCCCCTCTGGCTTCGGAATCTCCCGCCCGGTGACGTCCGCCGCGAAGCCTGCGACGTCGTGCACCTGCAGCCCGAGCAGGTGGCCGATCCCGTGCGGAAAGAACACCGCGGTGACCCCGCTCGCGACGGCGGTCTCGGCGCTGCAGCCGATCAGCCCGGCCTCCTGCAGCAGTCCGCCGATCAGCCGATGAGCCTCGAGATGCACGTCGCGATAGTCGTGGCCCGGCCGGATCGTGGCGCACAACCGCCGCTGCAGCGCGTCCATCCCTTCGATCAGCGCGGCGAATTCGGGATCGCCGCCGGAGTAGGTGCGTGTGATGTCGGATGCGTAGCCGCGGAACTGCGCACCGGCGTCGATCAGAAAGGAGCGCCGCCGCACGTCGCGCCGGCGTCCGAGGTGGTGGTTGTGGAGAATGGCGGCGCCCTCGTTGAAGGCGATGATGTTCTGGTAGGGAAGCTCGGCCTCGGTGAGCCCGCTCGCCTCGCAGTAGGCGGAGTGCACCTCGAACTCGGAGGCGCCGGTGAAGAACGCGTCGCGCGCGGCGAGGTGCGCCCGGGCTCCGATCCGGGACGCCTCGCGCATGCAGCCGAGCTCGTAGGGCGTCTTGACTGCCCGCCAGTAGTGCAGGTGTGCGAGCAGCGCCTCCGGGTTAGCGCCGGCAAATCCCCAGTCGGCGAACTGCGCCTGCCATTCGCCGACGAACGCGGTGCGCGGCGTCCCTCCAAGCGCCGGGCCGAGCACGGCGCGTGCGTCGCCGGGCTCGCGGATGGTATGAACCTCGAACTCGGCGAGCCAGTCCTCGCCGGGGAGCTGCGGCGGCCGGTGCCAGTAATCTGCCGGCTGGTAGAAGCACAGCATCGGCCGGCGTCCCGGCACGTGGCAGATGAAGCTCTCAGGCGCATCGGTGAGCGGCGCCCAGAGCTTGAAGTGCGGGTTGACCTTGAAGGGCCAGCCCGCGTCATCGAGGAAGTGGTTTGGCGGGCGGCCGGAAAAGATCGCCAACGCATCGAAGCCGCAGGCGGAGAGCGCCTCGTCGGTGCGCGCAGCGATGGTGGCAAGGTGAGCGGGAAAGGCCCGATCGAGGTCCCTGGCGGTCATAATGCAGTCCGTCTCGCTGCAGCTGATCTGTAGCCATCTTGCCCGAAGCACGTATACGGGATCACGCGGGCGTGCCATTTGGAGGGACGGGGTCTGTCGCAATTTGCAGACAGAACGTTCCCAACCCAGGCGGGAACCTGCCCCTAGAATTTCGACCGCGCAGGGGGTCGCACCGCATGAAGCGGGTGCCTCGCCTGCTGTTCGGACCATACATATCCAACTCTTATTCGGGGTACATCCAGATGAACGCGAAGATTGCTCTTGCGGCTGCCCTCGCTGCCCTGGCCATTGCCGGCTGCGCGAAGAAGGAGCCTGTCGAGGCGGCGCAGGACGCGGCCGCTGATGCTGCTACGGCGGCCGGTGAGGCTGCCGAGGCCGCCGGTGATGCCGCTGCGGCTGCGGGCGATGCCGCGGTCGACGCTGCCGGCGCTGCCGTGGACGCCACGGGTGATGCCGCTGCGGCTGCGGGCGATGCCGCTGCCGACGCTGCCTCCGACGCCGCTACGGCGACCGGCGAGGCCGTCGAGGAGGCCGGTGAGGCCGTCCAGGACGCGGCCGGCAACTAAGCCGCTACTCAGCGCAAGCTGATCGGAGGGCGAGCCCTTAGGCTGGGGCTCGCCCTTCCCTCGAATGTCAGCCCCGGGGCGCCGGCCCGTGACACCGGCGTGAGCACGGACGCAGCCGTGGCTGTCACTCTCAGAGACGCCCGTACCCTCAGCGACGATCGCGCATGGATACGCGCGCGCTATCGCGACTACCTGTCAGAGCTCTCGGTCTCGAAGTCCGGGCTGTTCCCCGCGCTCGGCGAATGGGATGCGCGCGAGAATGAATTTCTGACCGGCTGGTTCGCGGATCTTACGAGCCACCCCTTCGTGATCCTCGAGCACGGCGCGCGCGTCGGCTTCGCGCTGGTGACGCGCACGCCGGGTGGCACGCGTCACCGTCTGTCCGAGTTCTTCGTCGTGTCGCCGGCCCGCCGGCGCGGCATCGGCAACGTCGCCGCAACGCTGCTCCTGAGTCGGTTTGCCGGTGAATGGGAGATCGTCGAGGACGAGCACAACCGGGCCGCGCTCGCTTTCTGGCGGCGCGTGATCGGCACGCTCACCGGCGGCCGTTATCGCGAGACCCGCGTGGGCGGCGAGGTGCGCCACCTGTTCGAGGTATCCGGCCGCCCGCTCACGCAGCCGGCAGGCTGATCGCCGCACGCTCCTTTTCAGGGTGCGGCGGACCGCCGCACAGCCTGCTCGGGCAGCACGCGGCGCAGGTATTGCCCGGTGTGCGACTCACGCGCGCGCGCGACGTCCTCGGGCGTGCCGGCGGCAACCAGCTGGCCGCCGCCCGCGCCGCCTTCCGGCCCGAGGTCGATTACCCAGTCGGCGGTCTTGATGACGTCCAGGTTGTGCTCGATGACGACGATGGTGTTGCCCTCGTCGCGCAGCCGCAGCAGCACGGCGAGCAGATGCTCGATGTCGCTGAAGTGCAGCCCGGTCGTCGGCTCGTCGAGCAGATACAGCGTGCGCCCGGTGGCGCGCTTGGCGAGCTCGCGCGCGAGTTTCACGCGTTGCGCTTCGCCGCCCGAGAGCGTCGTTGCGTTCTGGCCGAGCCGCAGGTACGCGAGTCCGACGTCATTGAGCGTATTGAGCCGCGACTGCAGCGCCGGGATGTTGCGGAAGAACCCGAGCGCATCTTCGACCGTCAGCTCGAGCACTTCGTGGATGTTGCGGCCTTTGTAGCGGATCTCGAGCGTCTCGCGGTTGTAACGCATGCCGCGGCAGGCGTCGCAGGTCACGTAGGCATCGGGCAGGAAGTGCATCTCGACGCGAATCACCCCGTCGCCCTCGCACGCCTCGCAGCGCCCGCCGCGCACATTGAAGCTGAAGCGGCCGGGGTCATAGCCGCGGGCACGGGCTTCCGGCACCTCGGCGAAGAGCTCGCGGATCGGCCCGAAGAGCCCGGTGTAGGTGGCGGGGTTCGAGCGCGGTGTGCGCCCGATCGGACTCTGGTCGATGTCGATCACGCGGTCGATCTGCTCGAGCCCCTCGATGGCGCGCACCGGTGCGGCGTCGCCGGCGGACTCGGCAAGCGCGGCGGCCGCGTGACGGAACAGCGTGTCCACTACCAGCGTCGACTTGCCGGATCCCGACACACCCGTCACGCAGGTCATGAGCCCGAGCGGGATCTCGGTCGTGACGGCCTTCAGGTTATTGCCCGTCGCCTCGACGATCCGCAGCACCCGTCCCGGCTGCGCGGGGGTGCGTACCGGCGGGACCGCGATGCGACGCCGGCCGCTCAGATACTGGCCGGTGAGCGATTCCTTCGCCGCGGTGATCTCTGCGGGCGTGCCGCGCGCCACCACCTGCCCGCCGTGCACGCCGGCCCCGGGACCGAGGTCGACGACGTAGTCGGCCTGCCGGATCGCCTCCTCGTCGTGCTCGACGACCAGCACGGTGTTGCCGAGGTCTCTGAGCCGCGTGAGCGTATCGAGCAGCCGCTGGTTGTCGCGCTGATGCAGCCCGATCGAGGGCTCGTCGAGGATGTACATCACGCCCACCAGACCGGAGCCGATCTGGCTCGCGAGCCGGATGCGCTGCGCCTCGCCACCCGACAGCGTCTCGGCGCTGCGCTCGAGCGCCAGATAGTCGAGTCCGACGTCACTGAGGAACTTCAGGCGGTCGGAGACCTCGCGTACCAGCCGCTGCGCGACCTCGCCGCGCCAGCCCTCGAGGTGCAGACCGGCGAAGAACCGCCGCGAGTCGGCAATCGGCAGCCGGGTGATCTCCGGCAGGCTGCGCCCGGCGACGAACACGTGGCGCGCGGCGAGATTGAGCCGGCTGCCGTGGCAGTCGACGCAAGCGCGCGTGCCGCGGTAGCGTGCGAGCTCCTCGCGCACGGTAACCGATTCGGTCTCGCGGTAGCGACGCTCGAGGTTCGGCAGGATGCCCTCCCAGGGGTGGCTGCGCCGCGTCGTGCCACCGCGCGCATCGAAGTAGCGGAACTCGACCTTCTCCTCACCGCTGCCCCAGAGGAGCACGTGCTGCACCGCCTCCGGCAGCTCGTTCCACGGCGTCTCGATGTCGAAGCGGTAGTGCTTCGCGAGCGACTGGATCAGCTGGAAGTAGTAGGCGTTGCGGCGATCCCAGCCGCGCACCGCGCCGCCGGCGAGCGACAGGCTGGGATTGACTACTACCCGCGCCGGATCGAAGAACTCCTGAACCCCCAAGCCCCCACAGGTGCCGCAGGCCCCGGCCGGGTTGTTGAAGGAGAACAATCGCGGCTCGAGCCCGGCGAGGCTGTAGCCGCAGATCGTGCAGGCGAAGCGGTTCGAGAAGACGAGCGGCTGGCGCTGAGGTTCCTCGGCAAGCGCGATCCGCGCCACGCCCTGCGAGAGGCCGAGCGCAGTCTCGAACGATTCGGCGAGTCGCTGCGCCGCGTCGCGCCGCACCCTCAGGCGATCGACCACCACGTCGATGCTGTGTCGGCGGCGCGCATCGAGCTTCGGCGTCGCGTCGAGCTCGACTAGGCGCCCGTCGATGAGCGCGCGCACGAAACCCTGGCTACGCAGCTGCTCGAGGATCTCGGTATGCTCGCCCTTGCGGTCCTGTACCACCGGTGCGAGCAGCAGCACGCTCGCACCCTCGGGCAGGGCGAGCACCTGGTCGACCATCTGACTCACGGTCTGCGCCGTGAGCTCTTGAGCGTGTTCCGGGCAACGCGGCACGCCGGCACGGGCGAACAGCACGCGCAGGTAGTCGTAGATCTCGGTGACCGTGCCGACCGTCGAGCGCGGATTGTGCGAGGTTGCCTTCTGCTCGATCGCGATGGCGGGTGACAGTCCTTCGATGTGATCGACGTCGGGTTTCTCCATCACCGAAAGAAACTGCCGCGCGTATGCCGACAGCGACTCGACGTAGCGGCGCTGACCCTCGGCATAGATCGTGTCGAAGGCGAGCGAGGACTTGCCCGAGCCCGAGAGCCCGGTGATGACGATCAACCGGTCGCGCGGCAGATCGAGATCGATGCCCTTGAGGTTGTGCGTGCGGGCACCGCGGATACGTATGACGTCCATGACGGGCTGGGTCGGCAGGCTGCGGCGAACCGATTAGTCTAGTCGGCGCCACGCGGGCGAGGCAAAAAGGGGTCCGATAGCGCCGCGAGCCGGGCTGGCCGCCGGGTCTGCATCCGCGCGGCCGGCTGCCGCGTATCGGTACTGGACGCTAGACTGGAGTGAGCTCCATATGGGTGCCTGAATGGCCGAACCGGGTTTACGGGCCAAGGATCTGCAGGAAGCAGCGCTCGACCGGCTCGTTGCGGACGTTGCGGCCGGTGACAGGGGCGCGTTCGAGCAGCTCTACCGGGCGACCTCGGCGCGGCTCCTCGGCATCTGCGCGCGCGTGCTTTCCGACCGCGGAGAGGCTGAGGACGTGCTGCAGGAGGCCTTCGTGACGATCTGGCACCGTGCTGCGCAGTACGACGCGGACCGCGCCGGCGCGCTCGCCTGGCTTTGCACGATCGCGCGGAACAAGGCAATCGATCGCCTGCGGGCGCGTCCGCCGCTCGCGCGCGCGCCGCTCGAGGTGGTCGAGAGCATGCCCGATCCCGATGCCAGCCCTGAGCGCGCTGCGGAGTCGGCGACGGATCGCAGCCGCCTCGAACACTGCCTCGAGCAGCTTGACGCGCGGCGCCGCAGCCTGATCCGGACGGCGTTCTTCGACGGGGCCACGTACGACGAGCTGGCGACACGCAGCGGTGCCCCGCTGGGCTCGGTGAAGAGCTGGATCCGGCGCGGTCTCCTGCAGCTGAAAACCTGTCTCGAAACATGAACAGCCCCGACCCGCACCTCGACGACCCGTTCGGCTCCGAGCCACCCGGCCCGGACGTCGAGGCCGCGGAGTACGCGCTCGGCGTGCAGGATGCCGCTCAGCGTCGGCGCACGCAGCGGCGCATGGCGGCCGATGCAGCATTCGCGCGCCGCGTGGCCGCCTGGGAGGACCGCCTCGCGGGTTTGTACGCCGAGCTCGCGCTCCTCGACCCGCCAGCGCACCTCTGGGCCGGCATCCGGCGGCGGCTGGGCTGGGTATCGCTGGAGCGCACGCGGCGCGGTGTCTGGCAGAGCGTCGGTTTCTGGCGCGCCGCGGCCGCCGCAGGCCTCGTGGCAGCGACCTTGCTCGCCGTGCTGACCACGCTGCGGCCGGCGCCGTCGCCCGTGCCGGTGGCGCAGGCGGTGACAATTCTCAGCTTTGACGACGGCTCGCCGGCCTATCTGGCAACGCTCGACGCGGCGAGGGGCGCGGTCCAGCTGGTGCCGGTGCCGCGCGAGGCCGATCGGGAGGGGCGAGTCCCCGAGCTGTGGCTGATTCCCTCCGGAGAGGCGCCGCGCTCACTGGGTCTCGTCTCGACGGAGGAGGCACGCCGGGTTTTCGTGCCCGCCGAACTGCGCGGCGCGCTGACCGCCGGGTCGGCGCTTGCCGTATCGCTCGAGCCACCGGGCGGCGCCCCGCACGGCGCCCCGACGGGTCCGATTGTCGCCCAGGGCGCGATCACGAGCCTCTGACGCCACCTCCGTTTTTTCAGCAAACGCCACTCTTTTAATCGCTTACACAGTCTGCACGGGCGTGCCGTAAAATTGTCCCTCCACTCAGGCGGACAAACTCATGGCACGCGGCATCAACAAAGTCATTCTCGTCGGAAACCTCGGGCAGGATCCGGAGACGCGCTACATGCCGAGCGGCAAGGCGGTCACCAACCTGCGTCTCGCCACCACGGACAGCTGGAAGGACAAGCAGACCGGTGAGCAGCGCGAGCAGACGGAATGGCACAGCATCGTCATGTACGACCGCCTGGCCGAGATCGCGGCGGAATACCTGCGCAAGGGCTCGCAGATCTACGTTGAGGGCCGGCTGAAGACCCGCAAGTGGCAGGACAAGGAAGGTCGCGACCGCTACACGACCGAGATCGTCGCAGGCGAGATGCAGATGCTCGGCAGCCGCGGAGGCGAGCGCGGCGGCAGCGAGCCGCGCGGCGAGCCGAAGGCTGCCGCCGCCCAGGAGCGCTCGGCACAACCGGCCGCGGCGGGCGAGTTCGACGACGACATCCCCTTCTAGGATTCGGCAGCAAGACCCGGGATGCCGGGATGTCGGACCGCCCCCAGAATGCCGCGCACCATCCGGCCGAGGACGAGGAGCGGTCATGAAGACCAGTGCAACGAAAGCCGAGCGGGCGCGTCGCGTAGCCGCCGACCCGCGCTGGGCCAGCGTGCTTGCGCGCGATGCCGCGGCGGACGGTCGCTTCGTCTACTCGGTGAGGACCACCGGAGTGTATTGCCGCCCCTCCTGTGCCTCGCGACGCGCGCGGCCGGAGAACGTGCAGTTTCACGCCACGCGTGAGGATGCCGAGCGCGCGGGGTTCCGGGCGTGCCGGCGCTGCCGCCCGGACCGGCCGAGTCTGCTCGAGCAACACGCGGCGCAGGTGACGCGCGCCTGCCGCGCGATCGAAGCCGCGGAGCAGCCGCTGTCGCTCGCCGCGCTCGCCCGCGGGGCCGGCATGAGCGCCTGGCACTTTCACCGCGTGTTCAAGTCCGTCACCGGACTCACGCCACGCGCGTACGCCCAGGCGCGGCTCGCTGAGCGCGCACGGCGCGCGCTGGCGCGTGCGGGCCGCGTCACCGATGCGCTGTACGACGCGGGCTACAACTCGAGCGCGCGCTTTTATGCGCAGTCCGATGCGCGGCTCGGTATGACGCCCTCTGCCTTCCGCGCCGGTGGCGCGCGCATGCGGATCCGCTTCGCGGTCGGGGAATGCTCGCTCGGCTCCATCCTCGTCGCGACCAGCGAGCGCGGCATCTGCGCGATCCTGCTCGGCGACGATCCGGACGCGCTCGCGCGGCGGCTGCAGGACGAGTTTCCGAAAGCCGAGCTGATCGGCGGGGATGCCGGATTCGAGCGGCTCGTGGCGCAGGTGGTGGGCTTCGTCGAAGCCCCGGCACTCGGGCTGTCGCTGCCGCTCGACGTGCGGGGCACCGCCTTCCAGCAGCGCGTCTGGCAGGCGCTGCGCGAGCTGCCCGCCGGCGCGACCGCGAGCTACACCGATATCGCGCGGCGCATCGGCGCACCGCGCGCGGTGCGTGCCGTGGCGCGCGCCTGTGCGGCCAACCGGCTCGCGGTGGCGATCCCCTGTCACCGCGTGGTGCGCAACGACGGTGCGGTATCGGGATATCGCTGGGGCGTGGCCCGCAAGGCGGCGCTGCTCGCCGCCGAGGCCCGGGCGGGGGGTGGAGGAGCGTCGCCAGCCGCTGACTCAGGCCGCGCGTAACTGCCGGAATCTTCTTCGATTTCGGACTTCGGCGGGGCTGCGGCAACGCCCGACCGGGCGCTTGCGGCGCCGGTCGGGCGGACAAGTCTGGCCGTCAGCGTCTACGATAAGCGCCCCGGCGGCCGGCCAAGGGTAGCCAGCCGGCGTATTCAAGTCATTGATCTTCATACAAAAGCGGATGCCTCGCGTCTATCTCAAGACCTTCGGCTGCCAGATGAACGAATACGACTCCGCGCGAATGGCGGACGTTTTGCGCGTGTCGGGCGGCTACGAGCCGACCGACACGCCCGAGGAGGCGGATCTGCTGCTGCTCAACACCTGTTCCGTGCGCGAGAAGGCGCAGGAAAAGGTCTTCTCGCAGCTCGGACGCTGGCGCGACCTCAAGGCGCGGCGGCCGGATCTCGTGATCGGCGTCGGCGGTTGCGTTGCAAGCCAGGAAGGCGAGGCTATCACCACGCGCGCGCCGTTCGTCGACCTCGTATTCGGACCGCAGACGCTGCACCGGCTGCCGGCGATGCTGGAGGAGCATCGCGCAAGCGGCCGCCCCGTCGTCGACGTGAGCTTTCCGGAGATCGAGAAGTTCGACCGGCTGCCGCAGCCGCGCGCGCACGGCGCTACCGCGTTCGTATCGGTGATGGAAGGCTGCAGCAAGTACTGCAGCTTCTGCGTCGTGCCGTATACGCGTGGCGAGGAAGTGAGCCGGCCGCTCGATCAGGTGCTCGACGAGGTGCGGCGCCTCGCCGCGCAGGGCGTGAGCGAGGTGACGCTGCTCGGCCAGAACGTCAATGCCTATCGCGGAACGATGTCGCAGGGCGGGCACGCGGATCTCGCCGCGCTCGTCTACTTCGTCGCGGAGCTGCCGGGGATCGAGCGCATCCGCTTCACGACCTCGCACCCGGTGGAGTTCCGCGACAGCCTGGTCGAGGCGTTCCGGGACATAGACAAGCTCGCCGACTACCTGCATCTGCCGGTGCAGAGCGGTGCGGACCGCGTGCTCGCGCTGATGAAGCGCGGCCACACCGTGCTCGAGTACAAGCAGAAGCTGCGTCGCCTGCGCGAGGTGCGTCCGGACATCAGCCTGTCGAGCGATTTCATCGTCGGCTACCCGGGCGAGACCGAGCGCGACTTCGAGGCGACCCTCGACCTGATCGCCGATATCGGCTTCGACCAGGCATTCAGCTTCATCTACAGCCGCCGGCCTGGCACGCCCGCTGCGGCGCTGCCGGATGACGTCACGCACGCGGAGAAGCAGCGGCGACTCGAGCGGCTGCAGACGCTCGTCGACGAGCAGTCCGCACGCTACGCCCGGCGCATGGTCGGCAGTCGCCAGCGTGTGCTCGTCGAGCGGCCCGCGCGCCGCGATGCGCGTCAGCTTGCAGGACGCACGAGCAGCAATCGCTGGGTCAATTTCGACGGGCCGTCGGCGCTCATCGGCTGCTACGCCGACGTCGAGATCACCGCGGCCCTGCCGAATTCGCTGCGCGGCCGGCTCATGCAGCCCGCGCGGAGCGTCGCTTGAACGACCCGCCCGAACAACGCGAGATATCGCTCGCGGAGGCCGACAACGACCGGCTGGCGAATTTCGCCGGGCCGATGGAGCAGAACCTGCGACACGTCGAGGAACGCCTGGGCGTGGACGTACGCCGTCGCGGACATCAGCTGCAGCTCACGGGTCCGCCGGGCCGCCTCGCGCGGGCGGAGGCCGTGCTGCGCCGGATGTTCGAACTCTCCGCCCGCGAGGCGATGACGCCGGAGCGCGTGCATCTGTCCGTGCAGGAGCTGGGATTCCCGCGGCCCGAGGACACCGGAAGTGTGGCGGACTCGGCGCCGGCCGCGGCCGACGTCGAGGTGCACACGCAACGCGGCGCAATCCGCGGCCGCGGTCCGAACCAGCGCCGCTATCTTGAGCAGATCCGCGATGCCGATCTGACCTTCGGCATCGGACCGGCGGGCACTGGCAAGACCTATCTCGCGGTCGCGAGCGCGGTCGAGGCGCTGCACACCGCCAGGGTGCGACGCATCGTGCTGGTGCGGCCCGCCGTCGAGGCGGGCGAACGGCTGGGCTTCCTGCCCGGCGACATGGCGCAGAAAGTCGACCCGTATCTGCGGCCGATGTACGACGCGCTCTACGAGATGCTCGGCTTCGACCGGGTGGCACGTGCCATCGAGCGGCAAGTCATCGAGGTGGCGCCGCTCGCGTTCATGCGCGGTCGCTCGCTCAACGACTCGTTCATCATCCTCGACGAGGCGCAGAACACCACCGTCGAGCAGATGAAGATGTTCCTGACGCGCATAGGTTTCGGCTCGAAGACGGTCGTCACGGGCGACATCACGCAGGTCGACCTGCCGCGTCAGCAGCGCTCCGGCCTGAAGCACGTCATCGAGCTGCTGCGCGACGTCGAAGGCGTCGCCTTTACGTTCTTCAGCGCGCGTGACGTGGTGCGCCATGCACTGGTGCAGCGCATCGTGCTCGCCTACGAGCGGGACGCCGCCGGCCCCGCGCAGGACGCCACGTGAACGCCGCGGCCGCCCTGAAGCCGGCGCTGCGCGTCGAGACCCAGTTCGCCGCACGCCGCCCGTGGACGCCGGCCGCCGCCGCCCTGCGGCGCTGGGCGGGCGGCGCGTACGCGGCGGCCGCGCGCGCGGCACCCGCGCACGGGGCCCGACCGAGCATCTGCATCCGCGTCGTGGGCAGTGTCGAGAGCCGCCGTCTGAATCGCGTCTTCCGCGGCAAGGACGCGCCCACCAACGTGCTGTCGTTTCCCGCTTCCGCGCAGGAACGCGCCTTCGACGCGGCGCTCGGCGACCTCGCGATCTGCGCGGCCGTCGTGGCTCAGGAGGCGCGTGCCCAGGACAAGCCGCTCGCCGCGCATTGGGCGCATATGGTCGTGCACGGCGTGCTGCACCTGCTCGGTCACGATCACCGCCGCGACCGCGAGGCGCGGCGCATGGAACGGCTCGAAGTGGAAATCCTGCAGTCTTTCGGGTATCAGAATCCTTACCTCAGGGTGGTGACCTCCCGCGCATGAACGACGATCGACCCGCCGGCCACGGCTGGCTGCGCCGCCTGGTGGAATCGCTCTCAGGCGAGCCCCGCGATCTCGAGCAACTGTCCGATCTGCTGGCCGATGCCAAGGACCGCGGCCTGATCGAGGCCGACGTGCTGTCGATGATGGAGGGCGTGTTGCAGGTCTCGACGATCCAGGTGCGCGACGTGATGGTGCCGCGCGCGCAGATGGTCGTCGTGCAGCGCGAGGATCCGCCGGAGAAGATCCTGCCGACCGTGATCGAGTCGGGCCACTCGCGCTTTCCCGTGGTGGGCGAGGATCGTGACGAGGTGGTCGGCATCCTGCTCGCCAAGGATCTGCTGCGCTACTTCGCCGAAGACTCGGCCGCGAGCTTCGACATCCGTGAATGCCTTCGCCCGGCCGTGTTCATTCCCGAGAGCAAGCGGCTCAACGTGCTGCTGAAGGAGTTCCGCAACAGCCACAACCACATGGCGATCGTCGTCGACGAGTACGGCGGCGTGTCCGGCCTGCTGACGATCGAGGACGTGCTCGAGCAGATCGTCGGCGACATCGGCGACGAGTACGACGTCGACGAGGTCGAGGGCATACGCAAGGAAGCCGAGCGCACCTTCGCGGTACCGGCGCTGACGCGGATCGAGGAGTTCAACGACGTCTTCGACACGCGCTTCTCGGACGAAGACGCGGACACGATCGGCGGGCTTGTGCTGCACGAGCTCGGGCGGATGCCGCGGCGCGGCGAAGCCATCCAACTCGGCGGGCTCGAGCTCAAGGTGCTGCGCGCCGACCGGCGCCGCATCGAAACGCTGCGCGTGACGACGCCGCGCGACCTCGAGCTCAAGCGGGCCGAGTGAACCGGGGAACGGCCAGCGCTGCGCCGGCGGCGACCACGCTCCGCCGGCGGACTTTCCTGATCGACCTGGCCGCGCGCCGCGGCCGGTGGATTGCCTTCGGCGCAGGGCTGGCGCTCGCGGCCGCCTTCGCGCCGTTCGGTGTTACGCCGCTCAGCATCGTCTGCCCCGCGGTCCTGTTCCTGCTGTGGCAGGACGCGACCCCGCGCGAGGCGGGCTGGCGCGGCGCACTCTTCACGGGCGCCACCTTCCTGGCCGGCACCTACTGGATCTACCACAGCGTCCACGAGATCGGTCACGCGCCGCTGCCGATCGCGATCCTGCTGATGCTCGGCCTGGTCGCAATCATGGGCGCCTACAGCGCAGCGTTCGGCTGGCTGACCGCACGCTACGCTCCGGTTGCCGGTCCGGCGCGCTGGCTGCTGCTGCTGCCGTCGGGATGGGTGCTCGTGGAGTGGATGCGCGGCTGGCTGCTCTCGGGATTTCCCTGGCTCTCGCTCGGTTATGCACATCTCGACACGCCCCTGCGAGGTTATGCGCCCGTGCTGGGCGTCTACGGCGTCGGGCTCGCCACGACCGTGACCGCAGGGGCGGTCGTAACGCTGCTCCTCGGCGGGCGTGCGGCGCGCATCGCCGCGGCCGCGACCGCGCTCGCAATCTGGGTTGCGGGCCTCGCGCTCACGCGGCTCGAGTGGACCGAGCCGCGCGATGCCACCCTCTCGGTGGCGCTGGTGCAGGGCGCGGTGCCGCAGACCATGAAGTGGCAGCCGGGGCAGCGCGAGCGTACGCAGCGGCTGTATCTGGCTCTGTCGCGACCCTACCTGGGCGCCGACCTGGTCGTGTGGCCCGAGGCTTCGATCCCCGCGCTCGCCGGCGATCTCGGCGACTTTCTCGCCGCCGTGCGTGCCGAGGCGGCGGCACAGGGGACCGCGCTCGTCATGGGTTTGCTGCGCAACGAGCCTGCGACGGACGCCTATTACAACGCGATGGTCGCCTGGGATCCGGCGCGTCCGCAGCTCGAGCAGTGGTACGCCAAGCGGCGGCTCGTTCCGTTCGGCGAGTTCTTTCCCGTGCCGCCCGCCGTGCGATCCTGGCTCAAGCTGATGAACCTGCCGTACTCCGACTTCGAGCCGGGCTCGGATCGTCAGCCTGCGCTCGAGGTGGCCGGTGAGCGGCTTGCGCCGACGATCTGCTACGAGGACGCCTACGGCACGGATCAGCGCCGCATCGTGCGCCAGTCGACGCTGCTCGTGAACGTGAGCAACGATGCCTGGTTCGGCGATTCGACGGCGCCGCACCAGCATCTCGACATCAGCCGGATGCGCTCGATCGAGGCGGCACGGCCGACGCTGCGGGCCACCAACGACGGCATCACGGCGCTGATCGGCCACGACGGCCGCGTGCTCGATGCGCTGCCGCAGTTCCAGCCCGGTGTCCTCGAGGGCCGGGTGACGCCGCGCCGCGGGACGACACCGTACCTGCGCGCCGGCAACCTGCCCGTGCTGGCGCTGGTACTGGCGGGGATCGCTGCGGGACTCGTCGCGCGCGTGCGCGGCGCAACGCTGCGATGACCGCGCACGAGCCCGTGCTGACGCGCGAGGGCGAGCGCTACACCTCGCGCGCCCGGGACCTCGAGTACCTGGCAGGAGAACCGCCCGAACCCGGCCATGCACGGCACATCGCGGACGGGCTGTGGTGGCTGCGGATGCCACTGCCGATGGAGCTCAACCACATCAACCTCTGGCTGCTCGAGGAGGGCAGCGACTGCACCGTGGTCGACACCGGGCTTGCTGCCGAGGAATGCCGTGCCGCCTGGGAATTGCTCGCGCAGAGTGCGCTCGGGGGACGCCGGCTCGCGCGCGTGTTCGTGACGCACGATCATCCGGACCACGTGGGACTCGCGCGCTGGCTCGCAGAGCGCCACGATGCCGCGGTCTGGATGTCGCAGGCGGCGCACGAGTCGTGCGCGAACTTTCTGCGCCTTGCACCGGAGGAGGTCGATGCGCGTCTGAGGGCCTTCCTCCGCCGCCACGGTCGCGAAACGACCGCCGGCGGCCCGCCGCCCGATCACCGTAGGTCCTTTGGTGGCATTCCGCCGCTCACGCGCGCGCCGGTAGACGGCGAGAGCATCGTCGCCGGGGGTGGCTCGTGGCAGGTGATAGAAACCGCGGGGCACTGCAGCGGCCACCTGTGCCTGTACGACGCGGAGCGGCGGATCCTCCTGAGCGGCGATCAGGTGCTGCCGTCGATCTCGCCCAACGTCAGCGTGCTTCCCACCGCACCCGACGCCAACCCGCTGCGGGCGTTTCTCGGATCGCTCGTACGGCTCGAGGCCTGCGACCCGGCGACACTCGTGTTGCCTTCCCACGGTCGGCCGTTTCGCGCGCTGCACACGCGCATCGCCGATCTGCGCCGGCATCACTTCGACCAGCTCGCCCGCCTCGAGGAGCACTGTCGCGAGCCCGTGAGCGCGCACGACGCCGTCGCGGTGATGTTCGGGCGGGTGCTGCGCGGCTTCCATTTCGTGCTGGCGCTCGGCGAGGCGCTGGCGCACCTGCATTTCCTCGCCAGCGAAGGCCGCGTGGTGCCCGTCGCAGGCGCGGACGCCGTGATGCGCTTCGTGCGGACTTGAGCGCCATGGCGCGCGCCCGGGCGCGGGCGTATGCTCGGGCCGACATCGATGCGGAACGGAGGTTCGCCATGCCGTTCTCGAAATTGGAGCATCTGCTCGACGCCAATCACGTTCAGTACACCAGGATCCGTCACACGCCCGCGTACACCGCGCAGGAGATCGCCGCGGCGGCGCACGTCCCCGGTCGCGAGCTCGCCAAGACCGTGATCGTCGACATCGACGGCCGGCTCGCGATGGTCGTCCAGTCGGCCTCCTCGAAGGTCCCGCTCGGCCGGGTACGTTCGGTCGCCGGCGCTCGAGACGTCCACCTCGTGAGCGAGAGCGAGTTCAGGGACCGCTTTCCCGACTGCGAAACGGGTGCGATGCCGCCGTTTGGCAATCTCTACGGGATGGAGGTCTACGTCGTCGAGGACCTTACCGACGACGACGAGATCGTCTTCAACGCGGGCACGCACAGCGACCTGATCCGGCTCAAGTACCGGGATTTCGCCAACCTGGTGCATCCGACGATCGTTTAGCGGCGGGGCGCCCGCGGGCCGACTCGTGTGGTGCCGGCGGGGCGCCTCCGTTATCCTTGCGGGCCCACTCAATCCGCCCGCTGATCGGACATGCAGGACCGTTACGATCCGGCCGTCGTCGAGCCGGAGGCCCAGCTTTATTGGGACGAGCACCGCAGCTTCGAGGTCCGCGAGGATCCGGGCCGGCCCAAGTATTACTGCCTGAGCATGTTCCCGTATCCCAGCGGGCGGCTGCACATGGGGCACGTGCGCAACTACACGATCGGCGACGTGCTGTCGCGCTACATGCGCATGCAGGGCTACAACGTGCTTCAGCCGATGGGCTGGGACGCGTTCGGCCTGCCCGCCGAGAACGCCGCGATGGCGAACGGCGTGCCGCCTGCGAAGTGGACCCTGGACAACATCGCGCACATGAAGGCGCAGATGAAGCCGCTCGGCTTGGGGCTGGACTGGAGCCGCGAGCTCGCCACCTGCCGCCCGGACTATTACCGCTGGAACCAGTGGCTGTTCCTGCGCATGCTCGAGCGCGGCATCGCCTACCGCCGCACGGGCGTCGTCAACTGGGATCCCGAGGACCAGACGGTCCTCGCCAACGAGCAGGTGATCGACGGACGCGGCTGGCGCACAGGCGCGCTGATCGAGAAGCGCGAGATCCCCATGTATTACCTGCGCATCACCGACTACGCCGAGGATCTGCTCACGGCGCTCGATACGCTTCCCGGCTGGCCCGAGCGCGTCAAGCTGATGCAGGCGAACTGGATCGGGCGCTCGGAGGGCCTCGAACTCGACTTCCCGCTGGAGGACGGCTCGGGGTCGCTGCGCGTGTACACGACGCGTCCCGACACGCTCTACGGCGTGACCTACATGGCGGTGGCCGCCGGGCACCCGCTCGCGCGTCGCGCCGCGGAGCGCGATGCGGACCTGCGCGAGTTCATCGCCGAGTGCGAGCACGCCGCCGTGACCGAGGCGGCGCTGGAGACCATGGAGAAACGCGGCATGCCGCTCGGCGTGAACGCGATCCATCCGCTCACCGGCGGGCCTATCCCGGTCTGGGTCGCGAACTTCGTGCTGATGGGCTACGGCACCGGCGCGGTGATGGCCGTGCCGGCGCACGACCAGCGCGACTGGGAGTTTGCGCGGCGCTACGGACTGCGCATCCACCAGGTGATCGAGCCGCACGACCGCCGCTCGGTGGATCTCGATGCGGGCGCGTTCGTCGAGCACGGACGCCTGATCAACTCCGGACAGTTCGACGGGCTCAGCTTCGACGAGGCCTTCGACGCGATCTCGAAGTCGTTCGAAGCGACCGGCCGCGGGCATCGGCGTGTCAACTGGCGGCTGCGCGACTGGGGCATCTCGCGCCAGCGCTACTGGGGCTGCCCCATCCCGCTGATCCACTGCGGGACCTGCGGCGAGGTGCCCGTCCCCGACGAGGACCTGCCGGTGGTGCTGCCCGAGAATCTGGTGCCCGACGGCAGCGGCAACCCGCTCGCGAAGCTCAAGTCGTTCGTCGAGTGCACTTGTCCGCGCTGCGGCCGCGCGGCGCGCCGCGAGACCGACACCATGGACACCTTCGTCGATTCGTCCTGGTATTTCTTCCGCTTCGCGAGCTCCGGTAACGACGCCGCCATGATCGACCGGCGCGCCGACTACTGGATGGCCGTCGACCAGTACATCGGCGGCATCGAGCACGCCATCCTGCACCTGCTGTATTCGCGCTTCTGGACACGGGTGATGCGCGATCTCGGCCTGACGTCGCTCAAGGAGCCGTTCACGAACCTGCTGACGCAGGGCATGGTTCTCAACGAGATCTACTACCGCAAGCCCGCCGCCGGTCGCATCACCTACTACAACCCCGCGGAAGTCGACGTGCGCACCGACGAACGCGGCGCCCGCCTCGGCGCGGTGTTGCGCGCCGACGGCGAGCCGGTCGAGTTCGGCGGCATCGGCACCATGTCCAAGTCCAGGATGAACGGCGTCGATCCGGACGTGCTCGTCGCGCGCTACGGCGCGGACACGGCGCGGCTCTTCATCGTCTCCAACTCGCCGCCGGAGCAGACGCTCGAGTGGAGCGACGCGGGCGTGGAAGGCGCCCACCGCTTCATCAAGAAGCTCTGGAAGGCCGTGCACGCGCACGTGGTCGGGGGACCCGTGCCCGCGCTCGACAAGGCCGCACTCGACCCGGGCCAGCGTGCGATCCGTCGTCGGGTGCACGAGACGCTCGCCAAGGTCGGCGTCGACATCGGGCGTCGCCGCACGTTCAATACCGCGATCGCCGCGGTGATGGAGCTCAGCAACGCGTTGGCGCGCTTCGACGACCGCTCGCCGCAGGGTCGCGCGGTGATGCAGGAGGCGCTCGAGACCGTGGTGCTCGCGCTCTCGCCCGTGGTGCCGCACGTCTGCCACGCGCTGTGGCGGGCGCTCGGTCACGCGCGCGGCGCGGTCGACGAGCCCTGGCCCGCGGTCGATCAGGCGGCGCTCGCGCGCGACTCGATCGAGGTGGTGGTGCAGGTCAATGGCAAGCTGCGCGGCCGCGTCTCGGTGGCCGCCGAGGCCGACGAGGCGGAGGTGCGTGAGGCCGCGCTCGGCGATGCGAACGTGCAGCGCTTCATCGAAGGGCGCCCGGTGCGGAAGTTCATCTACGTTCGCGGCAAACTCGCCAATGTCGTGGTCTGACCTCCGCGGCTTCGGCTGGTCATTGATGGCCGTCGCGCTCTGCGCTTGCGGGTTTCGCCTGCAGGGGTCGACGGACCTGCCGCCGGAGGTGCGGCGCATCCACGTCGTGACGGCCGACGAGCTGACGCCCTTTGCAGTCGAGCTGCGCGAGGCCTTGGCGCGCAACGGTGCCACGCTCGCGCCGACTTCCGGCACGGCCGACGCGGTGGTACGCGTGCTGCGCGACCGCACCGGCCGGCGCGTGCTGTCGGTGTCCGCGCGCAATACACCGGAGGAGTTCGAGGTCTTCTACATCGTCGATTACTCGATCGATCGCGGCGGCCGCGAGATCGTGCCGAGCCAGACGCTCGAGCTCACTCGAAGCTTCAGCTTCGATGAGGCGGACCTGCTCGCCAAGGATCGCGAAGAAAACATCCTGCGCGAGGCGCTGGCGCGGGACATCGCGGGGCTCGTGGTGCGGCGGCTCGGTTCGCTGCCCACGCTGCCGGCGGCGCCGCCTACGTCGGGGCCGCCGTAAGCTGCAGCGCGCGGCCCTCGCCGTCGATGCTGGTGAGCATGATCGGCCGACGCCAGATCTTGACCAGGTAGTCGAGCACCCGCGCGCTGCGCTCGTGGTCCAGCCCGCGCCCGTCGGTGGCGTGGTCGTGAACGAGCTCGAGCGTGCCGTCGACCCGCAGCCTCTCGACGAGCACGGTCGGCGCCCCAAAGCTGAACTTGGGTCTCAAGAGCGCCTCGTGCAGCGCGGCGATGTCCGCGGCTTCGACCTGGTAGGGTCCGCGCGCCGGCCCCTTGTAGCGGAACAGGTTGAGCTCCGCCGCGGCTTCGCTGGTGAGATAGCCGCGGATGAAGGCGAAGTCGTCGTTCTGCTCCATCACGCGCCGCGCGTACTCGACGCCGTGCTCCGCGACGATGCGCTCCCAGAGCGAGAAGCCGAGGTGGTAGGGATTGATCTCGAGCGACGCCCGCTGGCCCTGACCCGTGGGCCGGACGACGTCCGAATGGCACTTGATCGCGTCGACGTAGTCCTCGGGCGGCAGGAACTCCGCCTCGCGCAGCAGCCGGGCATGCCAGTACGAGGCCCAGCCCTCGTTCATGATCTGGCAGGCGAAGACCGGATAGAAATAGAAGGACTCGGCGCGTACCGCGAGGAAGATGTCGCGCTCCCAGGGCTCGAGCTCGGGGGCGTACTGCGCGATGAACCAGAGCAGATCACGCTCCGGACGCGGCGGCGTTTGCGGACGCGGCGCAGGCGCGAGGCTCGGCGGCGCGGGCGCGACGTCGGGTCCGAGCGTGCGGAAACGGCGGATGAAAGTGTCGTCGTCGTCGGCCGCCGGCTTCGGGCTATCCTCCCGGTAGCGCGGCCGGTTGAGAGGCGCATCGATGTTGACGTGCTGCTCGAGCGCCAGCGCCGCGTCGAGAACCGCCTCGACGCGCTCCGCGCCGTGCGCCTCGATCGCCTCGCCGATCTGGCGGGCGTGCGTCGCCGCCTGCTCGACGATCTGCTCGCCCACCTGCTCGGCGCTGCGGCGGAACAGCAGGTTGCAGCTCGAGAAATCGGCGTGTCCGAGCACGTGAGCCGCGACCAGAACGTTCTCCGCGTCGCTGTTGTTGCGCGCGAGATAGGCGCGTCCCGGATTGCCCGGAAACACCACCTCGAACAGCCGCGAGAGCCCCATGCGGTGCTGGACCAGGCGGTAGATGTAGCGCACGCCGAACGACCAGTGGGGCATGCGCACCGGCAGCCCGTAGATCGCGATCTCCATCATCATGCTGTCGGGCACGGCTTCGAACTCGACCGGGTGATAGTCGAGCCCCGCGCCGCGCGCCAGCGCCTCGATCCGCGCCAGGTAGCTCCGCCAGCCGTCGCTCACGCCCGCTGCCCTCACGCGGCCTGTTCCTGGCCGAAGAAGTGCCGCACCGCGCCCCAGATGTCGTCGGACTTCGCGGCGCGATAAGCAGCCGTGCGCTGGCCGTCGGCGGCGAGCTGCAGGAACAGCTTGCCGATGTCGCTGGAGGGGCCGCCTTCGCCACTCGAGCCCACCTCCAGGAAGCCGCAGTAGCGCAGGTCGGGGAGCAGCGCCGTAAGCCCCTCGTCCGTCGCGGCGCGGTCGCTGGGCGAGTTCTCGCCGTCGGACGCGTAGAACAGGTACAGGTTGTACTGCGAAGGGCTGAAACGCTCGTCGACGATGCGCCTCGCCAGGGTGAGCGCCGACGACATGAACGTGCCCCCCGAGCCGGTCACCTGGAAGAACTCCTCCTCCGGGAATTCCCACGCCTCCGTCGTGTGCGCGAGGAACACGACCTCGAGGTGGCGGTACTGGCGGCGCAGACCCTGCACCGCCCAGAAGAAGAACGTCTTGGCGAGCTTGCGGTGCTCTTCGCCCATGCTGGCGGATACGTCGAGCACCAGGAACACGACAGCCTGGGTCGCAGGCTGCTCGCGCCTGGCGAGCTGGCGGTAGCGCAGGTCTTCGTCGGTGAACGTCGGCGAATCCTGTGAGACCGCCTGGCGCTTGAGCGACTCCTTGAGCGAGCGGCGCCGATCGAGCCGCGAGCGCACGCCGCGTCGGTCCCAGCCCTCGCGCGTCCAGTCGTCCTCGCGGGCCTGTCCGGCGCGGTTCTCCAGGTTCGGAAGCTGCATCTCCTCCCAGAGCCAGTCGACGATGTCGTCCACCTGGAACTCGAGCGTGTACTGGATGCCGCCGTCCTCGTCGCCGCCGCTGCCGCGACCGCCGCCGCGCGCCGGATCGCCGCCGATCTCGATGCGGTCGCCCGGATTGGCGGCGCCCTGACCGACGCCCTCGACCTGGTCGGGCGGGCGCAGCCGGAAGCGGTAGTGCTCCAGCATTCGCACCGGAACGCGCACCGTCGAGCGGCCGCGCGTCAGCACGTCCGCCCCGGCCACCACCTGCGGGAGGTGAGCGCGCACCGCGTCGCGCACCTTTTCGTTGTGCCGCAGCCAGTCGCGCGCGCCGCGCGAGAACAGATCGTACCAGGCGTTCAGACGATTGCCGCTGACCTCGTCTGCCATCACTCTATCCTGCCGGGCGTCCGCCGCCCGACGCTGTGCGCTTTCGCTCCATTTACTCCTGTGCGAGCAGGGTCGTCACATAGGAGAGCGCCTCGCGGGCGCTGTGCTCATCGTAGCCGTATTCGGCAATCATGCGCTCCTGGACCGCGGAGATCTTGCGCTGCGCCTCGTCGTCGGGCCGCGCCGCCGAAGTGACCAGCCGCAGCACGTCGCGCCGTTCCTCGAACAGGTACTGCTCGATGGCCTCCGAGAGCCGCGCGTGGCTCTTGAGCGTGAATTTCTCGCCCGTCTTGTAGGCGACCATCGCCTTGCGCACGATCTCCTGCCGGAACGTGAGCTTGCCCGAATCCGACACCTTGATCTTGTCCTCCACCGAGCGCAGGAAGCGCTCGTCGGCCGGACGCGACTCACCGGTGATGGGGTCCTTGACCTCGCGCTGATCGAGCGCGGCCTCGACCTCGTCGAGATACTTGTCGAGCAGCTCCTGCGCCTCGTCCTCGAACGAGGCGAAGAGCGCGCGGTGCACGTCCTCCTTGACCCAACGGTTGTAGAACTCCTTGCGCGCTACCACGAGGTGATCGATCCACGCCTTCTTGAGCTTGGCGTCCATGCGCGCGTCGCTTTCGATGGCGTCCTTGAGCGCGAGCAGCACCTCCATGCTGGTCAGGCTGCGGGTGTCGCTGCGGGTGATTGCGTTCGAGACGGCGTTGATCACGAAGCGCGGGCTGACGCCGGTCAGGCCCTCGTCGGGCGCCTCGGTGCGCAGCCGCTCGATCTCGGTCGTCGTGAAGCCCTCGACGCTCTCACCGGCGAAGATCCGGGCCTTCTTGCCGGCGTCGAGACCCTCGCGCTCGGACTTGACCAGGCGGGTGAGCACGGCGAACACGGCGGCCACGCGCAGCGCGTGCGGGTCGAGGTGAACGTCGCGGAAGGCCGGGGCGGCGGAGACCAGCTTGTGGTAGATGCGTCCCACCTCGACGTAGGACAGGGTGTACGGCACGCGGACGATCACCATGCGGTCGAGCAGCGCCTCGTTCTCCTTCTCCTGCAGGAACTTGTTGAATTCGGCCAGATTCGTGTGCGCAAGGATCGTCTCGTCGAGATGGATGAGCGGGAAGCGCGACACCTTGACGTTCTTCTCCTGCGTCAGCGTCAGCAGCAGGTAGAGGAACTCGCGCTTGACCTTGAGGATCTCGATCATCTCGAGGACGCCGCGGCTCGCGGCGTAAACCGCACCCGACCAGGACCACGCCCGCGGATCGCCCTCGTCGCCGTACTGCGCGACCTTGGACAGGTCGACCGAGCCGACCAGGTCTGCGATGTCGGCGGTCGAGGGGTCGTGTGGCGCGTAGGTGCCGACGCCGACGCGCGAGGCCTCCGACAGGAAGATGCGTTCCACCGGCATCTTGAGGAAATCGCCCTCGAACTCGCGCGCCAGACGATCACGCGCCCAGGGGCTCGGCTCGCCACGGATCTCCACGCCGAACATCTCGCGGAAGTCGCTGCGCAGCGTCGACGGAACGATGTTCAGCGGCGACTCGTGCAGTGGCGACCCGGCGAGCGCGTACACGGCGCCCTCGTCGGTGTGGCTGTACTCTTCGATGCCGCGCTTGAGGAGAATCGCCATCGTGGACTTGCCGCCGGACGGCGGGCCGAGCAGCAGCAGCAGCCGCCGGCCGACGTCGGAGCCCGCCGCGGCGCCCTTGAAATAGTCGACGACGCGCGCTAGCGGCGCGTCGATGCCGAACAGCTCGCGCTGGAAGAGCGCGCTGGCGCCCTTGTCGGGATCGTTGTTGCTGCGCCCGTGCCAGCACAGCATGTCCCAGAGATACTCGTGGCTGCTGCGCGCCAGCGCGCGCGGAGCGGAGGGAAGAATGTCGCGCAGGAATTCTTCGAGGGTTCCTGCCCAGTGCTTGGCTCGGTGCTGCCGGCTGTACGCGCCGAGCGACTCCACGAAATTCGCGGCGTCCGCGGCCTGACCCTTGACGGCATTCCCACTCATCGATGCTTCCTCCCCGGTACCTCGGCTGCTTGTGCTCGATGTCTCCTTGCCACGTGTTCGACGTGTGTGCTCAGCATACGCGCGCGCGGATATCAAGATGTGACATAAATCCCGACCTCGTCAATCCGTTGGACCCCGCGACCGTAATCGCGTTCCGTGTCGGCTTCCGTCCGACACGCGCCGCGTCGCGGCAGCGCGAAAAACCCGCGTGAAATCTGGCTCAGGGGCCGATTGCCGGGCGGTCATCGGTTTCCGGGACGTTCAACGGCGGGCGAAACGCCGCGTCGCGGCGACGAGCTCGTGCGTGATGCCGGGCTCGAGGGCCGAATGACCCGCGTCGGGGACGATCCGGAAGTCCGCTTCCGGCCAGGCGCGGTGCAGCTCCCAGGCCGTCTGCATCGGACAGACGACGTCGTAGCGTCCCTGGACGATTACCGCCGGGATCTGACGGATGCGGCGCACGCCGCGCAGCAGCTGATCCTCGCGCTCGAGAAAGCCCTTGTTGACGAAGTAGTGGCACTCGATGCGCGCGATCGCCGTCGCGAACGCCGGGTTGCCCCACTTGCGCACCTGCGCCTCGTCTGTGCGCAGGAAGCTCGTGGCGGCTTCCCACACCGACCACGCTCGCGCCGCCTCGAGCCGGCGGACCCGACTGCGGCCGGTCAGACGCCGGTGGAACGCGCGCACCAGGTCGCCGCGCTCGCGGCGGGGTATCGGCGCGACGTACTGCTCCCAGCGGTCCGGGAACAGCGCGCTCGCCCCCTGCTGGTAGAACCAGTCGATTTCCCACCTGCGCAACATGAAAATGCCGCGCAGCACGAGCTCCGAAGTGGCCGCGGGGTGCGACTGCGCATAGGCGAGCGCGAGCGTCGAGCCCCACGAGCCGCCGAAGACGAGCCAGCGCCCGATCTCGAGGTGTGCTCTCAGCCGCTCCATGTCCGCGACGAGGTGCCAGGTCGTGTTGTCGACGAGGCTCGCATGCGGGCGACTGCGTCCGCAGCCGCGCTGATCGAATACGACGATACGGTAACGCCTGGGGTCGAAGAACCGGCGCGCGACCTCGTTTGCGCCGGCGCCCGGCCCGCCGTGAACGAACACGGCCGGCTTGCCGCGCGGATTGCCGCATTCCTCGTAGTACATCTGGTGATGCGGCGAGACGCGCAGCCAACCGTGGCGATACGGCGCGAGAGGAGGGTACAGACCGTGGCGCCGCGCCCCGGCCGCGCTGCGGCTTGTGCGACCCATGCAACGAGTCTAGCCGAAGCCCGGGTGGGGCCATGGCTCATTTCACACCGGGGACGGCGCAGCGACACAGCGCGGCGACGGAGATCAGGCATGCCTTCGGCGATGGTGGAACCAGCATCGATCAGGCGGCATAATCGCCGCAGATGGTCCAGATTCGACAGGCACGTCGCCCTGAACGCGGCTGACCAACGGCCGTGAGGATCGCTCAGGAGAGCCTGGCCGGTGCGCTGGCACGAGGCCTGCACGGCGCTTATCTCGTCACCGGCTCCGAGCCCCTGCTGATCGGCGAGGCCTGCGATCAGATCCGCGAGGCCGCGCGCGGCGCCGGCTACGCGGAGCGCGAGGTTCATTTCCTCGAGCGCGGCTTCGACTGGAACCGCCTGCTGGCCAGCGCCGGCAATCTATCGCTGTTCGGCGAGCGGCGGTTGATCGAGCTCAGGCTGGCGGCGCCGATCGACGCCGCTGCGGCTCGCTCTCTGACCGGGCTCGCGGAGCGCCCTCCGCCCGACACCGTGCTGCTGGTAAGCGGTGAGCTCGAGCGCAGGTCACAGCAGGCCGCCTGGGTGCAGGCCTTCGAACGCGCGGCGGCGCTGATCGTAACCCGCCCGGTCGGCCGCGATGAGCTGCCCGGCTGGATTGCGACACGGCTCGCGCGGCGCGGCGTGAGCCTCGATGCTTCGGCCGTGCGGCTGCTGGCCACGCGCGTCGAGGGCAACCTGCTCGCCGCGCAGCAGGAAGTAGAGCGGATCGCGCTTGCGCGGCCCGGCGGCACACTCGACGAGTCCGTCGTCGCGGCGCTGGTTGCCGACAGCGCGCGTTATGACGTGTTCGAGCTCGCCACGGCGGCGTTTTCGGGCGAGGCGCCGCGCGCGCTCAAGATACTCGCCGGGCTGCGCGCCGAGGGGCAGGAGCCGCCGCTCCTGCTGTGGGCGCTCACTGAATACCTGCGCGCGCTGTCGCGCGTCGCACTCCGGCTCGAGCGCACCCGCTCGGTCGACGAGGCGCTGCGTGCGGAGCGCGTCTGGGTGTCGCGCCAGCCGGCGCTGCGCGCCGCGGCGCTGCGATTCTCGCGGCCGGCGATCGATGCGCTGCTGGTTGCCGCGGCGCACGCCGACCGCATCGCGAAGGGCGTCCTGGCAGGCGACCCGTGGCTCGAGCTCGAGGCGCTCACGGCGCGCATCGCGGGAGTGCGCCTGGCCGCATGATGCCGATCGGGATCTTCGGCGGCACGTTCGACCCGATTCACTTCGGCCACATGCGCACGGCATTCGAGATGCTGCAGGCGCTGCGCCTTGACGAAGTGCGCTTCATCCCGGCCGGGAGTCCGCCGCTCAGGGATTCGCCGCTCGCGGACGCACGGCTGCGCCTGGCGATGGTCCGTGCCGCGATCGAAGATCAGCCGGGGTTCGCGGTCGACGACCGCGAGGTGCGTCGCGAGGGCCCGTCGTACACGGTGCTCACGCTCTCCGAGCTGCGACGCGAGCATCCCGACCGCTCGCTGTGCCTGATCGTGGGCATGGACGCGTTTCTCAGCCTGCCCAGGTGGCACCAGTGGCGCGAGATCCTGCAGCTCGCGCACGTCGTCGTCGCGCACCGGCCGGGCTGGCGCGCGCCGATCAGCGGGCCGCTCGGCGAACTGATGGTCGATCGCGGTACCGGGCGGATCAACGACCTGCACGAGACCCAGGCCGGTCGTATCTTCATCCATCCCGTGACGCAGCTCGAGATCGCGTCCACGGACCTGCGCAACATCATCGCGTCGGGCCGCGATCCCCGCTACCTGATACCCGACGCGGTGCGCGACATCATCCGCGAAACCGGGTGCTATACCCACAACCCAACGAGGTGAGCATGGCAGTCAAGCGCACATCGACGACACGCACGATTCGTTCGCAGGCCAAGGAGCCGCGCATCGCGCGGCGCGCGCCCGCCAAGAGGACGGGGCGCCCGAGGATCAAGTCGACGCTGCGCGAGGTCGTGCTCGCGGCGCTAGAAGACATGAAGGCCACCGACATCGCGGCGCTGGATGTGCGCGGCCTCACCGACATCACCGACACCATGATCGTGGCGAGCGGCACGTCCGACCGTCACGTGCGATCGATCGCCGACCGCGTTCTGCAGCGCTGCAAGGAGGCCGGATTCCGGCCCTTCGGCGTGGAAGGAGAGCGCGACGGGGAATGGGTGCTGGTCGACCTCAACGACGTCGTGCTGCACTTGATGCTGCCACGCGTGCGCCACTTCTACGCACTCGAAAAGCTCTGGTCGGCGGGTGCCGCCGCCGCCTGAACGGGCACCGAATGCTGCTGCACCTCGTTGCCGCCGGCACGCGCCTGCCGGGCTGGGTCAATGCAGGCTACCGTCAGTACGCCGAGCGTCTGCAGGGCGCCGATTACCGCATGGCGCTCACGGAGATCGCGCTTGGCCGACGCCCGGGATCCGACGCCGCCCGCGCCGTCGCCACGGAGGGCGAGCGCATGCTCGCGGCCGCCGGTTCAGGGGCGCAAATCGTCGCCCTGCAGGTGAACGGCGAGTCCTGGAGCACGGCGCGGCTGGCCCGCTGGCTCGACGAGCGTTCGCGCGACGGCGATCCGCTCGCCTTCTGCATCGGCGGACCGGACGGGCTCGCGGCCACCGTCGACGCGCGCGCGCGCCTGCGCTGGTCGCTCTCGCCGCTCACTCTGCCACACGGTCTGGCGCGGGTCGTCGCCGCCGAGGCGCTGTACCGCGCCGTCACCCTCATCAAGGGACTGCCATATCACCGGATCTGAGGAGGGGACTGTCCCTGCAGGTGCGCCAACAACGAGGTACGGTCCTCCATTTCCCGTGAGATGGTGAAAGAGGGGGACGGTCCCCATTTCCGGAGACATGCCAGACCACGAAACGCGCGTAGGCCGGAAATGGAGACGGTCCCCGGGTATCCTCTGCGGATGCCCAAGCCCTTGATCTTTCTGGCTTCCGGGTCGCCGCGGCGCAGCGCCCTGCTGCTCCAGGTGGGCATCGACCACGAGGTCAGGCCGGTCGACGTGGACGAGACCCAGCGTGCGCACGAGTCGGCTGCAGCCTACGTGAGGCGGCTTGCCGAGACCAAGGCGCGCACGCTCTGGGATGCGTTGCCTGCGTCTGCGCGCCGCCCGGTGCTCGGCGCCGACACGACGGTGGCGCTCGAGGGCGAGACTTTCGGCAAGCCCGACGACGCTGCCGCGGCTCGCGTCATGCTCACGCGGCTTTCCGGGCGAACGCACGAGGTCCATACGGCGGTCGCGCTGGTGTGCACTGCGGGCATCGAGGTGCGTTTGAGTACCAGTGCCGTGCGTTTCCGCGCGCTCGCGGAGGCGGAGCTCGACTGGTACTGCGCGAGCGGCGAGCCGGTCGGCAAGGCGGGCGGCTACGCCATCCAGGGACGCGCGGCGGTGTTCGTGCGACATCTGGCGGGCAGCTACTCCGGCGTCATGGGCCTGCCGCTGTGCGAGACCTGGGAGCTGCTTAAGCCCCTGCTTGCGGCGCGGGGCGGCGAGTCGCGATGAGCACGGAGATCGTGCTGAACGTGAGCCCGCGCGAGACGCGCGCGGCGTTGCTGGAGAGCGGCGTGCTGCAGGAGCTGTTCGTCGAGCGCGCGAGCCGGCGCGGTCTGACGGGCAACCTCTACAAGGGGCGGGTTTCGAGGGTTCTACCGGGCATGCAGGCGGCGTTCATCGACATCGGTCTCGAGCGTACCGCGTTCCTGCACGCCTCCGACATCGTCCAGCCGGAGGATGCGGAGAACGGCGGCGGGCCGCCGCGCAACGCCAGCATCCGCGAGCTGGTCGACGAGGGCGCAGACATCCTGGTGCAGGTGCTGAAGGACCCGCTCGGCACGAAGGGTGCGCGCCTCACGACATTCGTCACGATCCCGTCGCGGTATCTGGTGTTCATGCCGTTCGGCAATGGGGTGGGCGTCTCGGCGCGCATCGAGAACGAAGCCGAACGCGAGCGGCTGCGCGGGACCGTACAGGGCGCCGCCGTGGCGGGCGACGCCGGCGGCTACATCGTTCGCACCGCGGCGGAGGGCGCGGCGCCCGAGGCGCTCCATGCCGACATGTTGTTCCTGCGGCGGCTCTGGGACGTGCTCGACGCCCGCGCGCGGTCGGCACGCGCGGGCGCGTTGGTACACGAGGACCTCGCGCTGCCGCTGCGGCTGATGCGCGACCTGGTGAGCGAGGGCGTCGATCGCGTGCTGGTCGACCACGAGCCGACCTGCGAGCGGATGCGCGAGTTCGCCACGAGCTTCATGCCCTCGCTCGGCGCGCGCGTCGAGCGCTATATGGGCAGCCGGCCGATCTTCGACCTGCACGGGGTGGAGGAGGAGATCCAGCGCTCGCTCGACCGCAAGGTTGCGCTCAAGTCCGGCGGATATCTGATCATCGACCAGACCGAGGCGCTGACCACGATCGACGTCAACACGGGCGCCTACGTCGGCCATCGCAATCTCGAGGAGACCATCTACCGCACGAATCTCGAAGCGGCGGTGGCGATTGCCCGGCAGCTGCGGCTGCGCAACCTCGGCGGCATCGTAATCATCGATTTCATCGACATGCAGGAGGAAGAGCACCGCCGTCAGGTGCTCCAGGCGCTCGAGAAGGCACTCGCCAGCGACCACGCCCGCACACACGTGTCCGCCGTATCGCCGCTGGGCTTAGTCGAGATGACGCGCAAGCGTACGCGCGAGAGCCTGGCACACCAGCTGTGCGCGCCCTGCGCGGCCTGCGAGGGACGTGGCTACGTCAAGACCGCGGAGACCGTGTGCTACGAGATCTTCCGCGAGATACTGCGCCAGACCGGTCAGTTCGACTTCCAGGAGCTGCTCGTGCTGGCGCACCAGGACGTGATCGAGCGCTTGCTCGACGAAGAGTCGGCGGCGCTCGCCGAGCTCGAGGTCGTGACCGGCAAACCGATCAGGCTGCAGACCGAAGCGCTGTATCTGATCGACCAGTACGACGTGGTGCTGATGTGAGCGCCGCCGCCGCCACGACCGGGGTCCGCGCCGCACCGCCGCCTGGCGGCAGGCCGCGCTGGCTGCGCGCGCTGGGCATCGTCTGCGCCTCGCTCCTGATAGCAGGCGCGGTGCTGCTCCTGCTGCTTCGCATCGTGCTGGCCGGCATGCCGGATCGCGCCGATCGCGTCAAGGCCTGGGTGGAGCGGCAGACCCAACTGCGGCTCGAGTTCTCGCGGCTGGACGCGCGGCTGCGCTGGTACGGGCCCGAGCTCGTGCTGTACGACCTGCGCATTCTCGACCGGGACGATCATCGCCCGATGCTCGCCATGCGCGAGGGTAGCGTCGCGCTCGACTTGTGGAACGTGCTGCGCGCCGGGGAGTTCGTCGCCGGCCGCGTCAGCTTCACCGGCCCGACGGTCACCGTGCTGCGGCTTCCCGATGGCAGCATCCGCCTGCTCGGGCTCGCCGAACGCCCCGCCGAACGGCCGCCCTTCGACTTCGACCGCTTGCCAGCCGGTCACGTGCAGGTTTCCGATGCAACCGTCCACGTGCGCGACCTGAAGACGCGCTCGGAGTCGTGGACGCTACGCGATCTGGACGTGATGCTGCGCCGCGACCGCGATCGCGTGGTGGCGCGCGGCGCGGCACGGCTGCCGCCGACGCTCGGCACGCGTGTCAGTTTCGAAGCCGAGCTCGACGGCACGCTCGCCGAGCCGCGGGATCTGGCGGGCCAGGTGGCGGTCGCCGCCGAGCGGCTCGAGCTCGCGGGCCTCGCCACGCTGATGCCGCGCGACGTTGGTCGCCCGCTCGCCGGCGCCGGCCGCCTCGACGCGCGGGTCCGGTTCGCCGGACGGCAGTTGCGCGGGCTGCGACTCGATCTGGACCTGCACGACGTTGCGCTCGCTCCGCCGGCCCGCAGCGCGCCGCCGGTCGAGGCGCTCGAGCTCGCCGCGCCGCGTCGCGAAGCGGGTCAAGGGCCACTCAGCCTGCCGACGGTGGAGAAGCGCTGGCTGCGCAGGCCGGTCACGATGCCGACGCGCATCGACTACGACCGGCTCGCCGGCCAGGTCGAGCTGCGTCGCGTCGAGAACGGCTGGGCCTTCGACCTGCGCGATCTGCGTGCCGTGCGACCGGGTGCGGCTGTGCGCGAGCCCGCCTGGGCGCGCGGCGAGTTTCACGGACAGGCGGTGTCGCGCCATTCGCTGACGCTCGAGGCACGCTCGGTGAAGCTCGACGACCTGTGGCCGCTCGCGCTCGCACTGGCGCCGCGCTCCGCGGATCGCTGGCTCGGACTCGCGGCGCACGGCGAGGTGCGCGCGCTCACGCTCGCGCTCGATCGGCCGCGCGCCGGCGCCGCGCGGACCTTCCAGGTGCAGGCCGACGTGGCGGATCTGGGCGCGGCGGCGAGCGGGTCATGGCCGGGGGTCGCGGGCCTGACCGCGACCGTCTCAGGGAACGATGACGCAGGCCGGATCGCGCTGCGCTCGCCGGCGCTCGAGTTCCAGTGGCCGGCCAGATTCGTCGCGGTGCCGCTCTCGGTCGCGGCCGCCGGCGACGTCGCCTGGCGACGCGAAGGCGACGGTTGGATCGTCGATGGTACGAACTTCTCGCTGTCGCGCGATCGGGCGCGCGTCCGCGGCGAGTTCGAGCTGCGCCCCGCGGGCGCCGGGGAGGCGCCGCTGCTGCGGGCGGACGCGACGATCGCGCAGATCGATGTCTCGCTGCTGCGCGATCTGATGCCGTATGGGCGGCTGAAGGGACGCTCGACGGCGTGGTTGCGGCAGGCCTTCGTGAAGGGCACGGCGACGCGCGGCGTCGTGCACGTCGAGGGGCCGCTCGACCGCCTGCCGTTCCGGGACGGCACCGGCGAGCTGCGCATCGCGCTCGACGCGCGCGATGTGACGCTCAACTACTATCCGGGGTTCCTGCCAATCCGCGACGGCGCCGGACGCGTCGTCATCGAGAACGGCGGGCTGCGCGCTACGCTCGATTCCGGACAGGTGGGCGGGCTCGAGATGCAGCGCGGGGCGGTCGCGATCGACGACCTCAAGGCGCCCGTCATCGACGTGGACGGAGTCGGCCGCGGAGAGCTGGACGAAGCGCTCGGTCTTCTGCAGAAGAGCCCGCTCGGACCGCTGATCGGCAGGCAGTTCATGCAGCTCGCCGGGCGCGGCGACACGAGCTTCGCTCTCCGGCTGCATCTGCCGACGCGCGACGCGGCGGACCGCGACTACGAGGTGCGGACGCGGCTGTCGGGCGCCACGGTTTCATCGCCGCTGCTGCGTGCGCCCGCGACCGACGTGAGCGGCGAGCTGTTGGTCCGCCGGCGGGAGATCCGCTCGAGCGGGCTGCAGGGCAGCTTTCTCGGTGGACCGTTTGCGGTAACCGTGGCGCCCGGAGCTGCGCACGGCGACGAGCTTGACTCGGTCGCACTCGCCGGCCAGGGACGCGTAGCCGGGGCGCAACTCGGGGATTTCATCGGTCTGCCGGGCGGCATCCGCATGTCGGGCGACACGGACTGGACGCTCGCGCTCACCGCGCAGCGCGAGCGCAAGGCGGAACCCTGGCCAACCCGTCTGACGGTCGCGAGCGATCTGCGCGGACTCGCGATCGATGCGCCGCCGCCGTTTGCCAAGACCGCCGATGATCCGCGCCCGACGTCGTTCCTGCTCGAGTACTCGCCCGCCGGAGAAACCGACCTCGAGGTCCGGTCAGGCGCCGCGCATGCCCGCCTGGCGTTTCGCGACCAGGACGGCCGGTCGCAGTTCGATCGCGGTGCGCTGCGCTTCGATACTCGCCCGCTCACGCTTCCCGGCCATCGCGGCCTGCAGATCGACGGCGACTGGCCCGATTTCGACCTGGGGCAGTGGCTCGCGCTCGGCGGCGACGGCCCGCCCCGGCATGCGCTGTCCGAGTGGCTCGGCCCGGTCAACGTGCGGCTTGCGCGGGCCAGGGTCTATGGCTACGAGGTGCGCGATGCCGTGGCGGTGCTCGCCGCGGCGGAGCGGGCCTGGCAGATCGATCTGACGGCTCCCCAGGCCGTGGGCCGCGTGACCGTGCCGTTCGATCTCAGAAGCGGCGCACCGGTCGTGCTGGCGATGCAGCGCCTCCATCTCGAGCCGGGCACGACGGCTGCGACGACTGCCGGCGAGCGCGCGGCCGACCCGCGCCGTATCCCGGCGCTGTCCGTGGCGGCGGACGACTTCGTGTGGCGCGGCCGCCGGTTCGGCCAGTTGCGAGCCGACCTGGTTCGTGACCCGCTCGGCCTGCGATTGCAGCGCTTCACCACTTCGTCGCCGGCGCTCGAGATCGCAGGCCACGGGCGCTGGGTCGTCGCCGGCAACGCAACGCGCAGCGAGATCGATATCGAAGCAAGCAGCACCGATCTCGCGGCGGCCTCAGTCGCGCTCGGCTATCGCGATTCGATCGAGGCGAAGCACGCGCGGCTCGCGGCGCATCTCACCTGGCCGGGCGGTCCGACCGCGGACGCAGTCTCGCTGATGGACGGACGCGTGCACGTCGAGCTCCAGGATGGGCAATTGCGCAACGTCGAGCCCGGCGCCGCCGGGCGAGTGCTGGGCCTGATGAGCGTCGTCGAGCTGCCGCGGCGGCTCGCGCTCGATTTCCGCGACGTGACCGACGAGGGGCTCGCGTTCGATTCGGTGCGCGGCGACTTCGAGGTTCGCAAGGGCGACGCGTATACGCAGAATCTGCTGCTCTCCGGCACTGCGGTCGACATCGGCGTCGCGGGACGGACCGGGCTCGCGACCCAGGATTACGACCAGACACTGATCGTGAGCGGCAATCCCGGTGGGCCGCTCACGGTCGCCGGCGCGCTCGCCGCGGGGCCGGTCATAGGGGCGGGCGTGCTGGTCCTCTCGCAGCTCTTCAAGGGTCAGCTGCAGGGGTTGACCCGCGCGTACTATCGCGTGACCGGCCCCTGGTCGGCGCCGGTTGTCGAGCGAATCTCTGCGCCGGTGGATGCGCCGACAGAGGAGCGGTCCGCGGCGCGCGATGCCGCCGCTTCGCTTACGCCATGACTGTCGTCGCTGCCATCCAGATGACCTCGGGCGCGGACGTCGCGCGCAATCTCGCCGATGCCTGGCGACTGCTGCGCGACGCGCGCACGCGCAATGCCGAAATCGCCGCGCTGCCGGAAAATTTCGCGCTGATGGGGCACAACGAACAGGAGAAGATCGCGATCGCGGAGACGCCAGGCGACGGCCCGATCCAGCGCTTCCTCGCCCAGGCGGCGCGCGAGTTCCGCATGTGGCTGGTCGCGGGCACGGTGCCGCTCGCCATCGACGAGCCGTCGCGTGTCGCGGCGGCCTGTCTGGTTTTCGATGCGGCCGGTCAGGCCGTGGCGCGCTACGACAAGATCCATCTGTTCGACGTCAACATCCCGGGACGTGATGAGCGCTATCAGGAGTCCAACACCGTGCAGCGCGGCAACCGTCAGGTCTGCGTCGACACGCCCGCAGGAAGGCTGGGCCTGGCCGTGTGCTACGACGTGCGCTTTCCGGAGCTCTTCCGCGAGCTCGGGCGCGCGGGCGCCGACTGGTTCTGCCTGCCGTCCGCCTTCACTGCGCCGACCGGCCGCGCGCACTGGGAGGTGCTGCTGCGGGCGCGCGCCATCGAAAATCTCGCCTGCGTGGTGGCGCCGGCCCAGTCGGGATTCCACGACAACGGCCGCGAAACCTATGGCGACACGATGATCGTCGACTGCTGGGGCCGGGTGCAGGCGCGGCTGCCGCGGGGCACGGGCGTGGTGACGGGGCAAATCGACCTCGTGCGACAGCGCGAGGTCAGGCAGAATTTCCCCGTCCTGAGCCATCGACGACCCGCCTGAGGTAGCCATGAGTGCTCCGATTCCGCCGGCGCTGTTCGCGCCCACCCAGCCGTTGCCCCCGCACGGCGTACAGAGCGATCCGATCGACTCGGCGCGCAGTGCGATCCTGGCGCCCGCCGCGCTCGACGAGGACCGCGTCGCCGGTGTGCTGGGCGAGGTGATGGGTCACGCCGTCGACTACGCCGACGTGTACTTCCAGGCCGTGCGCGAGGAGTCCTGGTCGCTCGAGGACGGCATCGTCAAGGACGGCGCGCACAGCATCGATCGCGGCGTCGGCGTGCGCGCGCTCGCCGGCGAGCGCACCGGCTTTGCCTACTCTGACGAGGTCGTGCTGCCCGCGCTGCTCGAATC
Organism: Steroidobacteraceae bacterium; assembly: GCA_052039045.1. Classification (GTDB taxonomy): domain Bacteria; phylum Pseudomonadota; class Gammaproteobacteria; order Steroidobacterales; family Steroidobacteraceae; genus DATJKD01. Next base: position 18,479 of record JBQGDL010000053.1, on the reverse strand, counting down.
CGCGCGTGCCGCGCGCGCCATCGCGCGCAGCGGCTCGAGCGGCGGACTCCAGGCCTGGCACGCGCGTGGCGGGCGCGAGCTGTATCTGCCCGTCGATCCCATCGACACGCTCGACGACCGCGACAAGGTGCGCCTCCTCGAGGAGATCGACCGCGAGGCGCGTGCGCTCGATCCGCGCATCACGCAGGTCATGGCGAGTCTCTCGGCCTCCCACGAAACCGTCATGGTGCTGGCGAGCGACGGTACGCTCGCTGCGGACGTCCGTCCGCTGGTGCGGCTCAATGTCTCGGTGATCATCGAGCATCAGGGTCGTCGCGAGCAGGGTTACGCGGGCGGCGGCGGCCGCTTCGCCTACACCGAGTTCCGCACCGGCGAGCGCTGGCGCGCGCTGGTGCGCGAGGCGGTGCGCACGGCGCAGGTCAACCTCGAGGCCGTGCCCGCGCCGGCTGGCACGATGACCGTAGTGCTCGGCCCCGGCTGGCCGGGCGTCCTGCTGCACGAGGCGGTCGGCCACGGGCTCGAAGGCGATTTCAACCGCAAGGGCACCTCGGCGTTCAGCGGCCGCATCGGCCAGAAGGTCGCGGCGCCGCAATGCACGGTCGTCGACGACGGCACGCTGCCGAACCGGCGCGGCTCGCTCAATGTCGACGACGAAGGCACGCCGACGCAGGTCACGACGCTCATCGAGAACGGCGTGCTGCGCGGCTACCTGCAGGACAAGCTCAACGCGCGCCTGATGGGCGTCGCGCCGACCGGCAACGGCCGCCGCGAGTCCTTCGCCCATCTCACGCTGCCGCGTATGACCAACACCTACATGCTCGCCGGTCCGCACGCGCCCGAGGAGATCATCGGCTCGGTGAACCGCGGTCTGTACTGCCGGCACTTCGGCGGCGGCCAGGTCGACATCACCTCGGGCAAGTTCGTGTTCTCCGCGAGCGAGGCCTACCTGATCGAGAACGGTCGCCTCACGCGCCCGGTGAAGGGCGCGACGCTGATCGGCAACGGGCCGGATGTGATGACCCGCATCTCGATGGTGGGCGAGGATCTGCGGCTCGACGACGGGGTCGGCACGTGCGGCAAGGACGGGCAGGACGTGCCGGTCGGCGTCGGTCAGCCCACGCTGCGGGTCGACGGACTCACCGTCGGCGGCACCGGCTGACACGGACCGCGCGATGCGACCGATGTGGCTGCCGACCGCGCTCTACGAGGCGCTGCCGCTGGTGTACATCGCGGCGGGCGTCGTGCAGCTGCTCTGCGCGTTCTTCATCGAGGCGGGACCGCGCGCGCTGCTGCTGGTGCTGGGCGCGCTGTGTCTCACAGCGGGGCTCGTCGTCTGGATGCGGCGGCGCGACTATCGTGCCACGCAGGCGGAATACCAGCGGCCGCCGCTGGAATAAACGGGACATTCTCCATTTCGCCCGACCGCCGCAATTCGAGCGGCGGCGAAATGGAGAATGTCCCCTTCATTCCGGTGGCTATTACGGTGCCAGATCGAGGCCGTCGATTCGCTGATAGATCAGCTCGTGGACGCCGATCTTGACGACGTCGCCTTCGACCAGCTTCGAGCGGCGGATGCGCCGGCCGCGCACGAAGATACCGTTGGTGCTGTTCAGGTCCTCGATCGAGCTGCCCTCGCGGGTAGTGACGATCTGCGCGTGGTGCCGGCTCACGAACTTGCTGTCGATCTGCAGGTCGTTGTCCGTGGTTCGGCCGATCACGAACCGTCCGGGTGCGAGCAGCGATTCAGCGATCACCGAGCCCTGCAACGCGAGGACCAGCCGACCCACCGGCGGCTGCATGTGCTCGGCGGTGTCGTCCTCGGCCGGGCGCTTCGCGGGCGCGCCCGGCGCGTGTTCGCCCCACTGCAGCTCGACGAGCGCCGCCTCGACGTCACCGAGCGAGACGCCGACGTGATCCTGCGCGAACGCGGCGAGCATCGCCGTGTCGCACAGCGTGTTGATGAGCCGCGGCACGCCCCCCGTATGGCGGTAGATCACCGGGTAGGTATCGGGCGCGAAGATCACACGCTCGCCGGCTCCCGCGACGCGCAGGCGGTGCTCGATGTAGCTCACCGTGTCCTGCTCGGAGAGCGCGGACAGGTGGAAGCGCAGCCGCACGCGCTGTCGCAGCTGCATCAGCGCGGGCGAGTCGATCTTCGCGTTGAGCTCCGGCTGGCCCGCCAGGATGATCCGCAGCACTTTCTCCTTGGTGGTCTCCACCCCCGACAGCAGGCGCACCTCCTCGAGCACCTTGTCGCTCAGGTTCTGCGCCTCGTCGACGATCAGCAGCACCTTTCGGCCGCTCGCGTACTGCTCGATCAGGAACGCGTTCAGCGTCGCGATCAGCTCCGCCTTCTTCATCTTGAACGGGCTGAATCCGAACTGGGCGAGGACGCTCTGCAGGAACTCGATCGGCGACACCTGTGTCTGGTTGAGCTGCGCGACGACGACGTCCTTGTCGAGCTCCTTGAGGAAAGTCTCGATCAGCGTCGTCTTACCCGAACCGATCTCTCCGGTGATGATCACGAAGCCATCCGTGAACCAGATGGTCGACTCCATGTACGCCTTGGCGCGGGAGTGGACCGGGCTCGGATAGAGGAATGCCGGATCCGGGCTCAGCCGGAAGGGCAGCTCCTTGAGTTGGAAGTGTTCCAGGTACATCGCGACTCCCGGCCGATAACTATACGGTGCCGGCACGTCGCGGCAAAAAGCGTCAGCCTACTCGGGTGTAGGACGGTGACGGACAGCACGCCCTCAGGTCTTGAGACGCCGCTCGAGCTGTCCGAGCAGCCGGTCGCGGGCGCGGGCGGTGGGGGCAACCACCGTGCAGTGGCCGAGCTTGCGTCCGGGCCGCGGCGCCTTGCCGTAATCGTGCAGATGAACGCCCGGCAGGCCGAGCAGCAGCGCTCGGTCGGGCAGCGTGCCGATGAGATTGACCATTGCCGCGTAACCGAGCGGCCGAGTATCGCCGAGCGGCCACCCCAGGATCGCGCGCAAGTGGTTCTCGAACTGCGAGGTGGCCGCGCCCTCGATGGTCCAGTGCCCGGAGTTGTGGACGCGCGGCGCGATTTCGTTCGCGATCAGCCGCCCGCGCTCGACGAAGAACTCCACCGTCAACACGCCGGCGTAGCCGAAGTGATCGAACAGCCGCCGCAGTGAACGCTGCGCCGCGCGCTGCAGCGCAGGCCGCCGATACGGCGCACGGGTCGTGCGCAGAATGCCGCCGCCGTGGACGTTCTCGGCGAGCGGGTAGGCGCGCGTCTCGCCCCGCGTGCTGCGCGCGCCGACGATCGACACCTCGCGATCGAAACGCACGAACGCCTCGAGGATCAGCGGTACGCCGCCGAGCGCCGCGTAGGCGGGCGCGAGATCCACGCTCCGCCGCAGAACGCGCTGGCCGCGGCCGTCGTAGCCGAGGCGGCGGGTCTTGAGCACCGCGGGCAGGCCGATGGCGCCGGCGGCGGCTTCGAGCTGGGCGAGCGAGTCGACGGCGCGAAACGCGGGTGTGGCGATGCCCAGCCGGCCGAACAGCTCCTTTTCGTAGAGTCGGTCCTGCGAGACGCGCAGCGCCTCGACGGGCGGATGACACGGCACCTCGGGCGGGATGCGCGCCAGCGCGGTAACCGGCACGTTCTCGAACTCGTAGGTGACCAGGTCGCAGCCGGCGGCCAGGCGGGCGATGCAGTCCGGATCGTCGTAATCGCCGGTGACGATCGGCGCGATCTGGCCCCCGGGCGAGTCGGCGCTCGCGTCGAGAAAGCGAAAGCCGATAGCCAGAGGATAGCCCGCCAGCGCCAGCATGCGCCCGAGCTGGCCGGCGCCGATGACGCCGATCCTCATGAAGCAGCGGGTTTGCGCGGATCGGGTGCGGCGAGCACCTGCTCGGTCTGGGCGGCGCGATAGCCATCGAGCGCGGCGCGCACGGCAGGATGTGAATTGGCGAGGATCGACGCGGCGAGCAGTGCAGCGTTGACCGCACCGGCCGCGCCGATCGCGAGCGTGCCCACCGGCACGCCCGCGGGCATCTGCACGATCGACAGCAGCGAATCGAGGCCGCTCAGCGATTTCGACTGTACCGGAATGCCGAGCACCGGTAGCGGGGTCTTCGACGCCGTCATGCCCGGCAGGTGCGCGGCGCCGCCGGCGCCGGCGATGATCACCTGCAGTCCACGCTCGCGCGCGCCGGCCGCGTACTCGAACAGCAGATCGGGGGTGCGGTGCGCTGAGACGACCCGCACCTCGTACGGCACGCCCAGACGATCGAGCGTGTCGGCCGCGGACTTGAGCGTCTCCCAGTCCGAGGTCGAGCCCATGACGATGCCGACCAGGGGTTGCACCGCGGCATTGTACACCGCGTCCTATCGGGGTCAGGCCGCGCTGCCGGCGTCGGCGACGGCCAGCTCGCGCAGCCGGCGGAAGAGACGGCGCGCCGCTGCGGGCGGACGCGCGGCGGCGATCTCGGCGCGCGCCTGCTGCGCGAGCGTGCGCAGCTCCGCGATGTGCGCCTGCGACTGCGACGCTGCGAGCTCCGCCCACGCGTCCGGATCGTCAGCGAGCAGCCGATCGCGCCAGCGCGCGAGACGGTGCTCGGCGTGCAGTCGCGCGCGGTCGGCGTCACCGCGACGGGCCAGTGCGGCGCGAATGGGCTCCGGGTCGACTCTGCGCATCAGCTTGCCGATCAGCTGACGCTGCCGCGCGAGCGCGCCGCGGCTGCGCAGGTCGCGCGCAGCGACGATTGCATCGTGCAGCGCCTCGGGCAGCGCGAGCGCATCGAGCTCGGCTGGCGGCAGGTCGATCAGGGCTTCGCCGAGCGCCTGCAGATCGAGCGCGGCGCGCTTGCGGGCGCTCTTGCTCGGCGGCTCGGCGGGATCAGGATCGATGGGGCGCACCGCGGAAATGCTAGCACGCAGACTTCGCCGGCCGGGCCGCTGCTAGAATGCGCGCTGCCTCGCCGTGGATTCCCGACGCATGAACGATCTGCCAGCCGCCACGCCGCCCGCCCGTGGCACGGAACTGCTCGCGCTGGTCGAGACCGCGCTGCGCGAAGCGCGGGCGCGCGGTGCCGCTCAGGCCGAGGCGGCGGTGAGCATGGACGTCGGGCTCTCGGTGTCGGTGCGCCTGGGCGAGGTCGAGACCGTCGAATATCAGCGCGATCGCGGCATGGGGGTGACGGTGTATTTCGGCACGCGCAAGGGCGCGGCGAGCACCGCTGACCTGAGCGAGGAAGCTCTGCGCGAGACGGTGGCCAAGGCCTGTAGCATCGCGCGCTTCACCGCGGAGGATCCCTGCGCCGGGCTCGCAGATCCCGACACGCTTGCGACGGAGATCCCGGATCTCGATCTGTCGCATCCGTGGCCGATCGAGCCCGAGGCCGCGTGCGCGCTCGCGCGCGACTGCGAATCGGCGGCGATGGCCGTCGACCGGCGCATCACGAACTCCGACGGTGCCGGCGTCAGCAGCCACGCGGGGGTGCGCGCTTACGGCAATACGCACGGTTTCATGGCGGCCTATCCCGGCTCGCTGCACGGCATCAGCTGCGCCGTGATCGGCGTCGACGGCGAGGAGATGCAGCGTGACTACTGGTACAGCAACGCGCGCGACTGGCGCGAGCTCGAGGCGGCCGAACAGGTCGGCCGTCGCAGCGGCGAGCGCGCCGTGGCGCGTCTCGGCGCGCGCAAGCTCGCCACGACGCGTGCTCCCGTGCTCTATGCGCCCGACGTCGCGCGCAGCCTCATCGGCCATTTCACCGGCGCGATCCGCGGCGGCAGCCAGTACCGGCGCGCCTCGTTTCTGCTCGACGCCGCCGGTCAGCAGGTCTTCCCGGAGTGGTTCGAGCTCTCAGAGCGGCCGCACCTGCCGAAGGCGCTCGGCAGCGCGCCGTTCGACAACGAGGGCGTGGCAACGCGCGACCGTGAACTCGTGCAGCATGGCGTGCTGACCGGCTACCTGCTCAGCACCTATTCGGCGCGCAAGCTCGGGTTGCGCACGACCGGCAACGCGGGCGGCACGCACAACCTGATCGTGCAGGGGCGCAGCCGCGACTTTGCCGGCATGCTCGCCGCTCTCGACCGCGGGCTGCTCGTCACCGAGCTGATGGGCCAGGGCGTCAACGGCGTGACGGGAGATTACTCGCGGGGCGCCACCGGGTTCTGGGTCGAAGGCGGTCGGGTCGCCTATCCGGTGCACGAGATCACGATCGCCGGCAATCTCAAGGACATGTACCGGCACATCGTCGACGCCGGCAACGACCTCGATCTGCGCGGCGGGACGCGCACCGGCTCGATCCTGATCGAGGAAATGACTATCGCGGGTGACTGAGCGCGCCCGGTCCGTCCGTCGCCGCGGGCAACCCCGGCCTGCGTCAGTCGCCGGCCTTCTCGAGCGATGCGTTCAGCGCCACGGCGAGCGCGGCCTGCCCGCTGAGGAAGTCCTTCCAGGCGAGCTCGTGTCCCTTCCTCTTGCCCTTGGGCACGAGCTTCAGGCCCTGCGGCGAGATGGTGAGCGTGTACGGCTCGCCGTCGAGATCGAGCTCCCGCTTGAGCGGCTTGTCGAGGCGCGTGGCCACGGCGTCAGGCCGGCGCCGGGAGATCGAACGGCAGGCGCCGCAGACGCCGCCCGGTGAGAGCAAAGAGCGCGTTGCCGACGGCCGGCGCGATCGGCGGCGTGCCGGGCTCGCCGGCGCCGCCGGACTTCTCGCTGCTCGGCACGATGTGCACCTCGACCAGCGGCATCTGGCTCAGCCGCAGCACCGGATAGTCGTGGAAGTTCGATTGCTGCACGCGGCCCTCCTTGAGGGTGATCCGGCCAGACAGAGCCGCCGAGAGACCGTAGACGATGCCCGATTCCATCTGCGCCCGGACACCCTCGGGATTCACGCAGACTCCGCAGTCGATCGCGCACACGACGCGATGGACGCGCATCTGCTCGCCGTCGAGCGAGACCTCCGCGACCTGGGCCACGTACGAGCCGAATGACTCGTGCACTGCGAGGCCGCGGGCGCGGCCCTCGGGCAGCGGCTGTCCCCAGCCGGCATTCCGGGCCGCGAGCTCCAGCACGCCGAGATGACGCGGATGGCTGGCGAGCAATGTGCGCCGATAGTCGAGCGGGTCGCGCCCGGCGGCGTGCGCCAGTTCGTCGATCGCGCTTTCCATGACGAACGCGTTGCTCGAGTGCCCGACCGAGCGCCACCAGAGCGTGGGCACCGGCGACGGCGGTGAATGCAGGTCGACGCGATGCACGGGAGCGCGCGCGAGGTAGGGCGAGTCGGCCACGCCTTCGACCGAGGTCATGTCGATGCCGTCTTTGACCAGGAAACTCTCGAACGGCGTGCCGGTCTGGATCGACTGACCGACGATCGACTGCATCCAGCGTCGCGGCGACCCGTCCGGAGCCGTGTGCACGGTCAGCCGGTGCAGCCACTGCGGCCGATAGTAGCCGCCGCGGATGTCGTCTTCGCGCGTCCAGACGACTTTCACCGGTGCGCCGGCTGCCTTCGCCACGGCTACCGCCTCGCGCACCATGTGCGCCGATCCGGTGGCACGGCGACCGAACGCACCGCCCAGAAAAGTCGTGTGGATCTGGACCTGCTCCGGTTTGAGACCGGCGACCTCGGCGGCCGCCTGCTGATCGAGGCTCTGGAACTGCGTGCCGAGCCAGACTTCGCAGGAATCGCCGTCCAGGCGCACCGTGCAGTTGAGCGGTTCCATCGGCGCATGGGCGAGATAGGGCAGCTCGTATTCGACATCGATTGCCGGTGTCGCGGGATCCGCCTGCCCGACATCGCCAGCGCGGGCGGCCACCGCTCCGGCGGTGCGACTCAGACGTCGGTATGCGTCGCGCATTGCGTCGGTGTCGACCGAAGCACCCGGCCCGAGATCCCAGTCCACCGCGAGCGCATCGCGCCCGCGGCTTGCGGCCCAGAAGTTCTCGGCAACCACTGCGACGCCGTCGGGCACCTGGACGACCGTTCGCACGCCAGGAACGGCCTTGGCGCGCGTGGCGTCGAACGACTTCACCCGCGCTCCGAACACGGGCGGGCGCGCGAGGACCGCCGTCATCAGGCCGGGGAATCTCACATCGAGACCGAATTGCGCGAGGCCCGTGACCTTCTCGGGCGAGTCGAGCCGCCGCGTCGGCTTGCCGATAATCTTCCATGCAGCGGGCGGTTTGAGCGCGACGCTGGCCGGGGGCGCAAGTTCTTCCGCCTCGACGGCGAGGCTGCCGTAGCTGAGTCGCTCGCTGCCGTGCACCACGGTGCCGTTTTCGGTACGGCACGCACCGGGCGCGACCCCCCACCTTGTCGCCGCGGCACGCACCAGCATGTCGCGCGCCATCGCGCCGACCTGGCGGTAGCGGTCGAACTCCGACCAGGTCGTGCTCGATCCGCCCGTCATCTGGAAGCCCATCGCGGTGTGCGCGTATGCCGGCGCCGCGGGCGCATGCTCGACGCGTACCCTGTTCCAGTCGCAATCGAGCTCCTCGGCCACCAGCATCGCGAGCGTCGTCCAGATTCCCTGTCCCATCTCGGAGTGCGCGAGACGTATCGTGACGGTGTCGTCCGAGGCGATCTGCAGGAACGCGTTTGGCGGCGGGAGCGGCGGCTTGGCGGCCGGTGCCTCCTGCGCGAACGCGCACCGCGCCCCGATGGGCGTATGAAATGCGATCACCAGACCCGCGGCGGCGCCGGCCGAGCCGAGCAGGAAACGCCGGCGATCGGTGCTGACGGCGCTCATGCCCGTGCCTCGAGCCGCTGCGCCGCCAGATGCACTGCCGCGCGGATGCGCTGGTAGGTGCCGCAGCGGCAGATGTTGCCGGAGAGCGCGGCGTCGATCTCGGCGTCCGTCGGCTTAGGGGTGGACTTCAGCAGCGCGACCGTGCTCATGATCTGTCCCGACTGACAATAGCCGCACTGCACGACGTCGGTATCGATCCAGGCCTGCTGCACGACGTTCAGGCCGTCGCGTCCCAGACCTTCGATCGTCGTGATCGGCTGACCTGCAGCCCCCGAGACCGGCAGCACGCATGTCCGCACCGCCTGGTCGCCGAGCAGCACGGTGCAGGCGCCGCACTGGGCCATGCCACAGCCGTACTTCGTGCCGGTCAGTCCGAGCACATCGCGCAGCACCCACAGCAGCGGCATATCGTCGGGAACGGCCACTTCGTGCGTCGTGCCATTGACGGTGAGCTTCATCTTTCACCTCGCGCGGGAGCGACGCCGCAGTCCCGGGCTCGGACGATGTCGGAGTGCGGGCCGCCGTCCTATCGTATGGCCATTGGCGCTCGAGGCCAACCGCGGCGCGTGAACGTGCCGCTGCCGGCGGCGGCGAGTCTGCACGGTGGACTTCCTGGTGCGCCGGCGGCATGGTGTCGCCCGGGAGGTCAGAGCGATGCAAGCCGCTGCAGCCGAGCCAGAGGTTCGGACCGTCGAGGCCGAGATCAGCTACGTTGCGCCCGATTCACGGATCAACCGCAGGTTCGTGGCGCCCGGGGTCGAGCTCAATACCGGCCGCTACGAGAGCCACCGCGTGCCGATCCGCGACGGGCGCGCCATCAGCGGGCAGTTCAGCCTCGATGTGCACGGCTTCGTGCTCGCCGAGCGTCGCAGTGCCGTGACCGACTTCTTCGATCGCGACGGGGTCGATCGGATCTACCCCGGCGAAGTCGAGGACACCGTCAGGGCGCTGACGGGCGCGAGCCGTGTGGCGCTCATGAGCTGGATGGTGCGCACTTCGGGCGATCTGTCGCGGCATCAGCACCGGACGGTGGGCTACACGCACCAGGGGGGCGTACAGCCGCCGGCAGGGGAGGCGCACGTCGACTTCACCCCGCAGCGCGCCGATCGGATGGCGCGCGAGCTGTACGCCAGGATGTTCCCGCACGGCAGTGGCTACTCGCGCTTCATCGCCTCAAGCCTGTGGCGCGCCTTCTCGGAGCCGCCGCAGGACTGGCCGCTCGCGCTATGCGATGCGCGCAGCGTCGGCCCGGACGAGGGCATTCCGAACACCCTGCACATCGTCGACCGGATTCCCGAGGAGGCGGAAATGCTGCGCGAGATGCCGTACGAGGATTCGCTCGTCGCCGCAGCGATCTTCCCCTACAACCCACGCCACCGCTGGTGGTACTTCTCCAACATGACGCGCGATGAGGTCGTGCTCATCAAGTTTCACGACAGCGACCGCAACCGGGCGCTGCGCACGCCGCACACGGCGTTCCGCGACACGAGCTTCCCGGACGCGAAGCCCCGGCAGAGCATCGAGTACCGCAGCTTTGCCTTTTTCGAGTGACGGCCGCAGGGGAAAATGGCTCGGAGCCATTTTCCCGTAGCCCCGGCCGGATCGGCAGCGCCGCGCGGGAAAATGGCTCCGAGCCATTTTCCCGGGGGCGTCAGCCGGCGTAGGCGCGCTGCACCGCCGCGATGTCGATTTTCTTCATCTGGAACACGGCCTGCGTGGCACGGGCCGCCTTCGCGGCGTCCCGATCGCTCATCATGTCGATCACCTCACTCGGCACCACCTGCCACGATAGCCCGAACTTGTCCTTGAGCCAGCCGCAGGGCTGCTCCTGCCCGCCGGAGGTGAGTCTGCTCCAGTAGTGGTCGACCTCCTGCTGGTTGCCGCAGTAGATCTGCAGAGAGATGGCCTCGCTGAACTTGAACAGCGGGCCGCCGTTCAGCGCGGTGAACGGCAGTCCCTCGAGCTCGAACGCCACGACCATCACCGAGCCAGGCGGCTTGCGGTGGTGTTCCCTGCCGACCTCCGTGTAGCGGGAGATCTGCGTAATGCGGGAGTTGCGGAAGATGCCGGTATAGAACTTCGCGGCCTCTTCAGCCTGATCGTCGAACCAGAGACAGGGACTGATTTTCTGCGAGATCTCCATGCGACTGCTCCTCTGGCATCGGCCACGGGCGCGCGCGCCCGCGGCGGGTGATGTCCAATAGTCGTCCGCCTGCCCGCGGAATCGACATCGTCTGGGCCGAACGCCCTCCGGCCCCGGAGCCGCCGCCAGACTGCCTACAGACCGAGGCCGTAGACGTAGAACGCGGTGTCGCGGACCCACCCCTCGGACTCGTAGAGGCGCTGCGCCGGCACGTTGTCCGTGGCGGTAGAGAGCTCGAGCGCCCCCGCCCCAACCGCACGGCCGTAGTCCGCGGCCGCCCGCAGCAGTTGCCGCCCGGCACCGGAGCGTCGCGCGGACGGCGTGACGAACAGGTCGTACAGCACGAACGTGCGCGCCAGCGTCAACGACGAGAAGAGCGGATAGAGCTGCGTGAAGCCAACGGCCGAATGCCCGTCGTCGTCCTCTGCGACGAAGATCACCGACTGCTGGTGGCGGAAGCGCTGCAGCAGGAATTCGCGGGCGGCCGCCGGGTCGGCGGGTCGCTCGTAGAACTGCCGGTAAGCGTCGAACAGCGGTACCAGCGCATCCAGATCCGCGATGCCTGCTTGTCTGACTCTGATCATCGTCGTGGACCTCTCGCTGCGGTGCCTGGCCCGGAGGACGGCCTCGGCTGTCGCCGCTGCCGGGACGGGGCCTTTGGGCAGAATTTGGCTCGCCTGCGTAGGTGCCGTCAACGCGCGGCCACCTGCGCCGCACGCCTCAGGTCCGAGAGCAGCAATGCGCGCAGTCTGGCGTGCGCGGCTTCGTCCGGCGCGCGCAGCACGGCCGAGGGGTGGTAGGTTGCGACGAGCTGCGCGCCCGATGGCAGCCTGAGCTCGCTCCGGCGCGCCTCGGCGATCGAGATCCGCCGCCCGAGCACTGCGCCGAGCGCGGTCGTGCCCAGCGTTACGATGACCGTCGGCTGCAGGCGAGCGAGCTCGCGCTCCAGCCAGTCGTGGCACGCGGCGACGTGCCGTTGCAGTGGAGTCTTGTGGATGCGCCGCTTGCCGCGCAGCTCGAAATAGAAGTGCTTGACGGCGTTGGTGATGAACACCTGCGCCGCCGGCAACCCCGCTTCCTCGAGCAGTGCGCGCAGCAGCACCCCGGCCGGTCCGACGAACGGGCGGCCGGCAAGGTCCTCCTCCCGCCCGGGCTGCTCTCCGACGACGAGTACCCGAGCGAGCGTCGGGCCTTCACCCGCCACGCCCTGCGTTGCACGCTCCCACAGCTCGCACTGCCGGCAGGCATCGATCTCCTCGCTGGTCGGCAGCTCGACGTCGCTTCCGGGCGTCCTCTTCCTCGCCATCGCGTCACGGTCCACGGCTCCGGTGGTAGACAGTACGCCGGCCGCGGCCGGGCGCAGCAGCGTCGAGCCGTGGCCCTACAGGCGGACGGGGCGAATTCGGACACCCGCGTTGTATAAACTCCGACTCCATGCTCGTTTCCGGTTTCCATCCCGCCGTGCAGGCGTGGTTCGACGCGACCTTTTACGGACCCACGCCGGCGCAGGCCGCCGCGTGGCCGGCAATCGCTAGCGGCCACCACGCCCTGATCGCCGCGCCGACCGGCTCCGGCAAGACGCTTGCCGCATTCCTGTCCGCGATCGATATGCTGGTCCGGGAGGGCGCCGCCGGCGGGCTCGAAGACCAGACGCGCGTGGTATACGTGTCGCCGCTCAAGGCGCTGTCGAACGACATCCAGCGCAACCTTGAACAGCCGCTGGCCGGCATCGGCGCGCAGCTGACGCGGCTCGGCGTGCAGGCCTTCGAGATCCGCGCACAGGTGCGCACCGGCGATACCACACAGACCGAGCGCGCAGCGATGCGCCGCCTCGCGCCGCACATCCTCGTTACGACGCCGGAGTCGCTGTACCTGCTGCTTACGAGCGGATCCGGGCGGCAGATGCTCGCCACGGCGCGCACCGTGATCGTAGACGAGATCCACGCCGTCGCCGGAACCAAGCGCGGCGCGCATCTGGCGCTGTCGCTCGAGCGCCTGGAGGCGCTTGCCACGCAGCCGATCCAGCGCATCGGACTGTCCGCGACGCAGAAACCCATCGAGGAGATCGCGCGTTTCCTCACTGGCACACGCCCGAAGGCGCCGTGCGAGATCGTCGACAGCGGGCACGCGCGCGAGCGCGATCTCGGACTCGTGCTGCCGGGGGCGCCGCTCGAAGCGGTGATGTCGGGCGAGGTTTGGGCGACCGTCTACGACCAGCTCGCCGGGCTGATCTCGCAGCACCGCACGACCCTCGTGTTCGCCAACACGCGCCGCATGGTCGAACGGGTCACGCGCCATCTGACCGAGCGCCTCGGCCAGGGCAACGTCGCGGCCCATCATGGCAGCCTGGCGAAGGAGCAGCGTTTCGACGCGGAGCAGCGGCTCAAGGCCGGTACGCTCCGGGCAATGGTCGCCACCGCGTCGCTCGAGCTCGGCATCGACATCGGCGACGTCGAGCTCGTCTGTCAGCTCGGTTCGCCGCGTTCGATCTCCGTGTTCCTGCAGCGAGTCGGGCGCGCCAACCACTCCGTCGACGGCGTGCCGAAGGGGAGGCTCTTCCCGTCGAGCCGCGACGAGCTGGTGGAGTCGGTTGCGCTGCTGGACGCCGTGCGCCACGGCGAGCTCGATCTGCTGAGCATTCCGCGGCACCCCCTCGACGTCCTCGCGCAGCAGATCGTCGCGGAGGTGGCGGCGCGCGAATACGGCGAGGATGAACTCTTCGCGCTCGTGACGCGCGCCTGGCCGTACCGGCATCTCGAGCGCAAGGACTTCGACGGCGTGGTGCGCATGCTCGCCGAGGGAATCAGCACTCGGCGCGGGCGGCGCGCCGCCTACCTGCACCGCGACGCCGTCAACCGCCGGCTGCGCGCCCGTCGCGGTGCACGGCTCACCGCCATCACCTGCGGCGGTGCGATTCCGGACAATGCCGATTACCAGGTAATCCTCGAGCCGGCCGGCACCTTCATCGGCACGCTGAACGAGGACTTTGCGGTCGAGAGCCTGCAGGGCGACATCTTTCAGCTCGGCAATGCCTCGTACCGCATCCTGCGCGTCGAGGCCGGACGCGTGCGTGTCGAGGACGCGAAAGGGCAGCCGCCGAGCATCCCGTTCTGGCTGGGCGAAGCGCCGGCGCGTACCCGGGAGCTCTCCGCGGCCGTGTCGCGGGTCCGCGCGACGATCGAGCGGCTCGTGCCCGAGGTGAGCGCGGACGCGGTTGCACGCGCGATCGACCGCGCAATGCAGCGCTTCCAGCTGGAACGCAGTGCGGCGCAGCAGCTCGTCGAGTACCTGGCCGCCGCCAAGGGCGTCCTCGGCCGACTCCCGACGGCCGACACCCTGGTGTTCGAGCGTTTCTTCGACGAGTCGGGCGGTATGCAGCTCGTCGTCCATGCGCCGCTCGGTGCGCGCATCAACCGCGCCTTCGGGCTCGCGTTGCGCAAGCGGTTCTGTCGCGCATTCAACTTCGAGCTGCAGGCGGCGGCCACGGAAGATGCGATCGTGCTGTCGCTCGGCGAGACGCACAGCTTCGAGCTCGGCAGCGTCGCGCGCTTCCTGTCGAGCGCGACCGTCGAGGACGTGCTTGTGCAGGCGGTGCTCGATGCGCCGCTCTTCACGACCCGCTGGCGATGGAACGCCAGCATTTCCCTCGCCATCCGCCGCCACACGGGCGGCAAGCGCACGCCCGCGCCGCTGCAGCGCATGGCCGCCGAGGATCTGATCTCGGTCGTGTTCCCTCAGCAGCTCGCCTGTGCCGAGAATCTGACCGGGGATCGCGAGATCCCGGACCACCCGCTGGTGCGGCAGACGCTCGCCGACTGCCTGCACGAGGCCATGGATGTCGACGGCCTGCGATCGCTCCTGCGCTCGATCGAACAGGGCGAAGTGCAGGTCATCGCGCGCGACCTGCCGGCGCCATCGCCGCTCGCCGCCGAGATTCTCACGGCGCGGCCGTATGCTTATCTCGATGACGCGCCGCTCGAGGAGCGGCGCACCCAGGCGGTGGCGTCGCGACGCTGGCTCGATCCGGAGTCGGCGGCTGAAATGGGTCAGCTCGACCCCGCGGCCATCGCGGCGGTGTGCGAGGAGGCCTGGCCTTCTGCTTCGAGCGCGGATGAGCTGCACGACGCGCTGATCTCGCTCGGCCTGGTGACGGCAGAAGAGGGCGCGGGCTCGGACTGGACGGCGCACCTCGACGCGCTGGTCGCGGCGCGGCGTGCGACGCACCTGCACGCCCGCGGCCGGGAGTTCTGGGTCGCTGCGGAAATGCTGCCGCTGCTGGCCGCGATCCATCCCGACGGGCGGCTCGACCCGCAGATCGCCGCGCCCGCCGAGCTCGCGGCCCGTGACTGGGGCCGCGAGGGCGCACTGACCGAGCTCGTCCGTCTGCGCCTGCAGGGTTCCGGACCTGCGTCGGCGATCACGATCGCTGCGTCGCTCGGTCTCGCCGTGGCGGACGTCGACGCGGCGCTCGGGACGCTCGAGCAGGAAGGCTTCGTGCTGCGCGGCACCTTCACGCCGCGCGGGTCAGACGACGCGCCGCTCGTGGACACCAGGCCCGAATGGTGCGAGCGCCGTCTGCTCGCGCGCATCCATCGCTACACGATTCGCACGCTGCGTGCGGAGATCGAACCGGTGTCGGCGGCGGATTTCATGCGCTATCTGCTCGACTGGCAGGGAGTGACGCGCGATCCGCGGCCGGAGGGTATCGAGTCGCTCGCTGCCTCGATCGGGCAACTCGAGGGCTACGAGATCCCCGCCGCGGCCTGGGAGTCGGACGTGCTGCCTGCGCGGCTGCACGAGTACGACCCCAACTGGCTCGATGCGCTCTGTCAGTCCGGCCGTGCTCTCTGGGTTCGATTGACGCCGGCGCGTGGCATCACCGCGGCACCGGTGCGCTCGACGCCGATCGCGCTGCTGACGCGGCGCAATCGGGCGCTATGGCAATCGCTCACCGGGCAGCCCCGTGACGACATGCAGCTCTCGCACCCGGCGCAGGCGCTGGTCGCGCACCTTGCGAGTCACGGCGCATCGTTCTTCGACGACATCCTGAGCGGCACGGGGCTGCTGCGTGCACAGGCCGAAGCGGCGCTCGCCGAGGCGGTGGCCGCCGGGCTCGTCAGCGCCGACAGTTACAGCGGTCTGCGCGCACTGCTGATCCCTTCCGATCGCAAGCGACGCCTCGCGGCCCGGCGGCGGCGCATCGCGCTGTTCGGACTGGACGACGCGGGACGCTGGAGCCTGATGCACCCGAGCAGCGCGGCTCCGCCCGCCGACGCGGTCGAGCAGATCGCGGGCATCCTGCTGCGCCGTTACGGCGTGGTGTTCCGCCGCCTGCTCGAACGCGAGGCGGAGTGGCTGCCACCCTGGCATGCGCTGCTGCGCGTCTACCGCCGGCTCGAGGCGCAGGGAACGATCCGCGGCGGGCGCTTCGTCGCAGGAATGAGCGGCGAGCAGTTCGCGCTGCCGGAGGCGGTCACTGCCTTGCGCGCGGTGCGCAGGCGCGCGCCAACGGGCGATCTCATCGGTCTCTCCGCCGCCGATCCGCTCAACCTGACGGGCATCGTGACGCCGGGACCCCGCGTTGCGGCACTCGCCGGAAATCGCGTGCTGTTCAGGGACGGCGTGCCGGTGGCCGTGTACAGCGGTGGTCGGTCGGATCTCCTGGTCGCGATGGAGCCCGCCGCCGAGTGGGCCGCGCGGCAGGCGCTGCTGCGCCGGCGCATGCAGCCCTGGTCTGCGCCGGCGCGACCGGTCTGACCTCGCTCGCGCTGGTCACGACAAGGACGACCCGCCCGGCGAGCAGCCGACCGCCAGAGACGCGATTACATGGACGCGCAGTGCTTTCGGGCGTGATTTCGCGACCCTGCGCATCCACGACTCAGATCCTTCGGTCCCGCGCCTGGTCCGCCGTGAGCCGGTCGATCGCGTACGCGTCGTCAGTCACGGTCGGGGGCGCCGGGCGGGAAGAGCGAACGATAGGGTCGCGCTTCGTCGACGGCGCGTGCGAACGACGCCCGCGCCAGCAACCGTCGGCGGTACGCCAGGAGCTGCGGATGCGCGTCGCCGATCGGATGCACCCAGTCGGCGTAGAAGAGCGCGGGCGCGGCGGCGCAGTCGGCCAGCGTGAAACCTGCTCCGCAGGCCCAGGTCCGCCCCGGCAGGGTCTGCTCGAGCCAGCCGTAGGCCGTATGGAGCAGTTCGCGCGCCTCGGCGACGCCGCGCGGGTCGCGCTCCTCCGCCGGCCGGAGGTAGTCCGAGACGATCCTTTGCATTGGCGTCATGACGTAGTTGTCGAAGATCCGGTCCATCATCCGCACCTCGAGCGCCTCGTCGGTGCCGGCGGGTATCAGACGGGTCTTCCCCGGATATCGCGTGTCCAGGTATTCGATGATGATGCTCGCTTCGACGATGGTGCGCTCGCCATCGACCAGCACCGGCATGCGCTTGAGCGGCCACCGTTTGGCGTGCTCGGCGGCCGTGCGCTCGTCGCCGCCGAGCAGACGGAACTCGAAGGCGATCGCATTCTCGTAGAGCGCGATCAGAACCTTCTGGTGGTAGGAGGCGAACGGGTGGCCGTAAATCACCATCGGTTCGAGTTGCTCTCGAAGTCAGGGGACTTGGCGCGGACGATGCAGAAGCGCTGACCGGTGGGCGCCTCCATCACCCACCAGGTACGGACCTTACCGATTCGTCTGGCGCCGAGCGCCTCGAGTCGCCGGGCCTCCGCCTCGACGTCGTCCGTTTCGATGTCGAGGTGCACGCGGCTCGGATGATCGACCGACTGCACTTCGATATGCAGCCGGCCGTCGGGGTCGACGAGTTCGATGTACTGGTTCTCCTCGCCCGGCAGCCGGCGCACCTCCATGCCGAGCGCGCCTCCCCAGAACGTGGCCGCGCCTTTCAGATCGTCGGTCTTGCAGTCGATGATGAATCCGGCAAGTCTGCTCCTGTGCATGGCAACCTCGGCACTGCGCGTAAGGTGCGCGCTGCAGCAATCGAAGTGTAACCCCATGGAGTTCGACGGCGTCAGTTCCCCGTCCGGCTGGGGCCCGCGAGCAAGTCGCGAAGCGTCCGCCCGCCGAGCGCCGTGCGGATGCCGTCGTCCATCGCCTGCAACGTCTGATCGGCCGCCGCCACGGGTCGCGGGGTCGGGCAGCCCGGGCTCGGCGGCGCGTGCCGAACCGCGTCGACGATCGAGACCAGCGCAATGGCATCGAGGTCGCGTCCCGGCGCCACGGAATCGTCCTCGGCGGTGAGCACGAGCCCCTGTGCCTCGAGGCCGGTGACAACGTCGTTCAGCGCGTGGCCAGGCATCATGAGGCGCTCGGCCAGCGAGTTGATCGTCCAGCGCGGCCCGCCGTTCTGGAAACGATCGCCGAGCAGCCACATGATCGACAGCGCAAGTCGCTCCCGCAGCGCGCCGGTGATGTCAATCTCCTCGTGTCCACTGCGCAGGTGTTCGGGGTGCTGCAGGTAGAAGGACAGCTGCGCGCCAAGCAGCAGGATCAGCCAGCTGAGGTACAGCCACAGCAAGAACAGCAGCACGACTGCGAAGCCGGCATAAATGGCCATGGTCTTCGTCGAATAGACCACGATCCGCGTGAA
>JBQGDL010000052.1:0-7386 GCA_052039045.1 Steroidobacteraceae bacterium | reverse complement strand
CGGCACGCCGACCACGGTGATCGCCATCACGACGCTGCGGAGCGCGAGCGGCGCGAACTCCACCATCAGCGCGGCGGCGTTCGGCAGCGCACCGCCTAGCCCGAGGCCGGTGAGGAAGCGGTACGTCGCGAGCAGCCCGGGGCCGTCGGCCGTGGCGGCCAGCAGCGAGGAGCCCGACATGAGCGCCATGCTGGCGAGCAGCGCGCGGCGCCGGCCGTAGCGGTCCCCCGCGACCCCGAGCGCGAGCGCGCCGACGAACATGCCGAGGAGTCCGGCGGCGAGTATCGGCGCGAGCGCCGCGCGATCCATGCCCCACTCGGACATCAGCGGCGGTGCCGCGAACGCGATTGCCTGGATGTCGAATCCGTCGAACACCAGCGCGAGCGTCATGAGCGCGCAGACCCTCAGCGCGTATGGGCCGAAGCGCGCGGCATCGACCACGGCCGTCACTTCGACCGGCTGGAGTTTCACGTTATCCGCCACGACTCCGTCACTCCCAGTCCGGCGGCAGCAGCCGGCGCTTGCCGTCGGCCGCCAGCCGTATCCCCGGCTCGTCCAGCCGCTCGCGATCCCAGAGCTCGCAGGTGACTTCGCGGTGACGCTGATCGAGCGCCTCGCAATAGTTCGTGTACAGACACACGCGGACCTCGGCCCCGCGCCCGGCGCGCACTTTGCGGAACCAGTCCGGATCGGCGAGCGCCTGGCGCGCGAGCCCGATGAGATCGGCCTGCCCCTCGCGCAGCAGCGACTCCGCCTGCTCGAACCCGTGGATCCCACCTGCGACGACGATCGGTGTCTCGGCGCCGGCCGCGCGGACCGCCCGGCGGATGGCCGCCGACGGGGCTACGTTGCGGCCATACGGACCACGCGCGTCCGAGTAATACGACGGCATGCACTCGTAGCCGCTGCGGCCGGTGTACGGATAGGCCGCCTCGCCGACTTTCGGCTGCCGCGCATCGTCGAACTTGCCGCCGCGGGACAGAGAGATGAAGTCCATGCCGGCCGCCGCGAATCGCGTTGCGAACCACGTGGCGTCATCCAGGTCGCTGCCGCCCTCGATGCATTCCTCGGCGAGCATGCGGCAGCCGACCGTGTAGTCGGCGCCGACGGCGCTGCGCACCGCCGCATACACCTCGAGCGGCAGCCGGGCGCGCTGCTCGCGGGCCCCGCCGTAGCCGTCGCCCCGCGTGTTGGTGGCGGAGAGAAACGAGGCCAGCGTGTAGGCGTGGGCGAAGTGCAGCTCGACACCGTCGAACCCGGCGCGCCGCGCGCGGATCGCTGCGTCTGCAAAGGCGGCCGGCAGGGTCTCGGGCAACCGGCGTATGTGCTCGCGCTCGAGATCCGTGACACGCTCGCGATGGCCGAAGCGCAGCGCCTCGAGCTCGGCGACCGAAAGCACCTCCGCGAGCCCGACCTCGTCCAGCGAGGCGAGGCGGTCGCGCACTTCGCGGTCGGTTGCGTCCGGCATCCCGAGCCGCTCGCGGTGACGGTCGGTCAAGACCAGATAACGCTCGAAGTACTTGCCGGGATCCGGCCGGCGGCGGATCGCGAGAAAGTCGATCAGCTGGATGTAGAGCCGCGTCTCTCCGCCGCTCGCCTCGCGGACGGTGCGCACCAGCTCGGCGAGTCCGGACAGAAACCGGTCGTCGCCGATCCGCAGCAGTGGCCCGCTCGGCACATCGCGGATGCCGGTCGCCTCGACCACGAGGACGGCAGGGCGGCCGCGGGCGAAGCGCGCGTACCAGTCGAGCACGTTGCGCGACACGACGCCGTCCTCGTTCGCCCTCCAGGGCACCATGGCCGGCACCCAGCCCCGGTGCGGCAGCTCATGGCTCCCGACCCGCACCGGGCTGAAGAGCATCGATGCGGCGGCCTCCGCCGCGCTGGGCCAGCGCCCGGGGCGCGCATCGTGACGGATGCGTTCGGGTGGACGCCACATCGCCACGGCTAGCGGACTCCTGCCCGGCCGAGCAACCGACTGGGGCACCGCGGAACCGGCTTGCTCTCATTCATGAAGGTATCAGCGACGCCGCCGCAGCGGCCGTGTGCGGCGCGTCGGTGCACTCCGCTGCGACCGCGCCGGCACCTCTTCGACCAGCGCGAGCACGCGCAGCGGACTGCCGGACCCTTGCCGGATCTTGAGCGGCGGACAGACGACGACCGCACCCGTCGGCGGCAGCTGATCGAGATTCGTCAGGCACTGCAGCCCGTACCGGCCGTTGCCGTGCATGTAGTAATGGCAGGGATAAGGCGGCTTCAGGTGAAACCCCTGGCCGGCGTCGGTGCCGATCGATTCCGAGCCGAAGCCGACGACGTCGCGCTCGTCGATGAGGAAGCGCACGACGGCGGCATCCGGACCCGGCGTGTGCTGGCCGGTTTCGTCGAGATTCTGGTACTCCACCGGGTCGCGGCGCTTCGACCAGTCGGTGCGCATCAGCACCCAGGAGCGGGGCGGGATTCGGCCGTGACGCCGCTCCCAGCGGCGCACGAAGTCGACCGTGAGCAGGAAGTCGTGGTCGGCGGCCGCCTGGCGCGAGCAGTCGATCACGCAGGCAGGGCCGATCAGATCCTGCACGGGAACGGTGTCCGTCGCGTTGTTCGGCAGGTCGCGACCGGAGATCCAGTGGATCGGGGCGTCGAAGTGCGTGCCGGTGTGCTCGCCGCAGGAGAAATTGTTCCAGTACCAGCCGGGGCCGCGCTCGTCGTAGCGCGATACCTCGTCGATGCGGAAGGGGCGCGCCTGGCCGAACTCCGGCGGCAGCACGATCTGCGGAAACTCGGGCGCCAGCGTCTGCGTGAGATCCACCACGCGGATCCGGCCGCTCGAAAGTCCCGCAGTCAGTCCCGCCAGCGTGCTCATGTGCGCGAATTCCTCTGCCGTGCAGCCGTGTATCAGTAGACGATGCTTCCGACGGACGTGCCGCCGCAGACGAAGAGCGTCTGGCCCGTCACGAAGTCCGCGTCCGGCGAGGTGAAGAACAGCACCGCGCGCGCCACGTCCTGCGGCCGGCCCAGACGCCGCACGGGGATCGATTCGATGATCCGCGGCAGCCTGGGGCTGTCCTTCGGGATGATCTGCTCGAACACTTCGGTCTCGCCGATCGGCCCCGGCGCCACCACGTTGACCGTGATGCCCTGCGGTCCGAACTCGAGCGCCCAGCTGCGCGCCAGCCCGAGAAGTCCCGCCTTGGTGGCGGAATACACCGTGCGATTCGCGAGCCCGAGCACCGCGCGGGTCGATACGAGCACGACACGTCCGTAACGTGCCTGCTGCATCGCCGCGAGGTTGGCCTGCAGCAGCGAGATCGGCGCCGCCAGGTGCAAAGCGACCAGCGCGTCGAGGTCCTCGAGCGTGACCTGCGGGAGCGCCCGCTCGCGCACCGCGCCCGCGTTGTGCACCAGCGTGGTCGCCGGACGGTCGCGCGCGAGCTCGAACGCGACGCGGCGGGTGGCCTGCGCGTCGCTCAGATCCACTTCGATCGCGCTGAAGCGCGGGTCGCGGATCTCGCCGCTGCGGCGTGCGAGCGAGATCACCTCGAAGCCGGCGGCCAGCAGCTGGCGGCAGACCTCGGCGCCTATCCCTGAGCTGCCGCCCGTCACGATCGCGCGTCGCGTGGCCATCACTGCACTCCCGAGCCCAATGCCAGCTCGCGTTCGAGCACCTTGGGGTTGTCGTGCCAGCGCTCGCGCCACTCCTGCGCGACGTCGCCGGGGTAGACGTCCTCGACGCCGTCACGCAGCGCCGCGACCACCGCGCGCGCGAGGGCGGCGGGCGCAAGCTTCGGCGGCGGCAGCGTCTGGTTCCACTCGTCGTCGATCGGGCCGGGGAAGACGTTGATGACGCGCACCCCGGAGGGGCGCATCTCGGCGCGCAGGCATTGCGACAGCGAGTGGGCGGCCGCCTTCGACGCCGAGAAGGTACCGTGCGCCGGAAAGTTGCACAGCGCAAACACCGACAACAGGTTCACCCAGGCCGTGGCGCTCGACTGCCCGTCGGCGCCGCGCGCGCGCATTGCCGGCCCGAAAGCCTGGGCGAGCCGCAGCAGGCCGAAATAATTGATCTCCATCTCCGCCTGCGCCGCGTCGGTACCCGGTCGCGAGCCGATGCCGTGCGCGCGGTGATGCTCGGCGTTGTTGACCAGGATGTCGACCTTGCCGCCGATCTCGGCGGCGAGCTCGTGCACCGAGCGTTCATCCGTGAGGTCGAGCGGCAGGAGCGTGACCTGCGGCAACGCACCGAGCGCCTCCAGGCCGGCGGCACGCTTCCAGGGCTCCGCCTGACCGACCCAGACGAGGTCCGCACCCGCCTCGGCGAGCGCGCGCGCGAGCGCCTGGCCGACCGCGGTCCGCCCATCGGTCACCAGGGCCTTGCGGAACTTCGGGTCACAGGTCATCTCGCGCAGCTGTCTGTCGTCGGCCATGTTCGCCACGTCCTTCTCCGGAAATCCCACCAGCACCGCCATCCCGGCCTTGTCGAGGCGCGCCCCCACGCGCACGCGCGCCGGCACCGGTCCGACGTCGCCGTGCAGGTGCGCCACCACCGTCGGCCCGGCATCGAGCCGCACCATGCCGAGACGCCACGGCAGCCGCTCGCGGAAGAATACGTCGTGGCTGTGGGCGAGCCGCGTCTGGGCGATCAGCTCCCCGGCGCCCGACTGCGCGCGCCACGGCAGTTCCGTCGCGAGGCAACGCACGCAGGCCTCGCGCGGCGGATATTGCGTCGCACCGCAGGCCGCACACACCTGCAGCTCGAAACGACCCTCGGCCGCGCCGGCAGTGAGTCCGAGCGCCACGCGGCTGCGCTGCCACGGCGGCAGCACGGGGAGCCGCGTCCGCAGCACCGGATTCTTGCGGGGCGGTCGCGTGATCGCTTCGGTCATACCGTACCGCCCGCCAGCAACGCGGCGCCACTGCACAGGCCCCGGTCGTAGTTGATCATGCCGAACCCGCTGACGAGCCCGACACGCGCCTCGGGCACCGCGCTACCCAGCACCTGGCCCGTGAGCTGGCGCACCGCCTCCACCAGCCCGAGATAACCGCCGGCGGCACCGGCCTGGCCGACCGACAACTGACCTCCCGAGGTATTGAGCGGGAAGTCGCCGTCGGTGCCGAACTCGTGGCGCCGGATGAACTCCGCACCTTCGCCCTTGGCACAGAACCCGAGGTCCTCGATCTGCATCAGCGTGATGACGGGGTAGTCGTCGTAGGCCTGCACGAAATCGACGGCGTCGGGGCCGATGCCCGCCTGCGCGTAGAGCTCGTCGCGATCCAGCGCCCAGCCGCCGCGGACCTGGATCGGGTCGTCGGGAAAAGCGTTGTGTCGTTCGATGGTGCCGAGGATCCTCGCATGCGGCAGTCCGAGCCGCCGTGCGTGCTCGACCGCGAGCACCAGGAACCCTTCCGCCCCCGCGCAGGGCATCACGCAGTCGAACAGTCGCAGCGGCTCGGCGATCGGGCGCGCGTCGAGATACTCCTGGAGGGACAGCGGTTTGCGCAGCAGCGCATGCGGAAACGCCTGCGCGTTGCGTCGTTGCGCCACGCAGACTTTGCCGAAGTCCTCGCGCCGCGCGCCGTGCGTGCGCATGTAGTGATCCGTGAGGAAGGCGAAGCTCGCGTTCGGGCCGCCCGAGCCGTAGGGGTACACCGCGTCGCGCGCGAACTGGCTGAAGCTTGCGACGGTGTGCCGGAACGAATCGACGTGATTCGTGTCGCCGGCCAGGCAGGCGACGACGCTGGCATCGCCCGCCTGCACCGCACGCGCCGCGCGGCGCAGCGCGACCACGCCGCTCGCACCGCCCATCGGGATGTGGTCGAGCCAGCGCGGCGAGAGTCCCAGGTGCTGCATCAGTCCGACCGCGGTGTCGGGAAAGAGCAGGAAGCTCGACACCGCAACTCCGTCGATGTCCTCCTTGCGCAGACCGGCCCGCTCGAGCAGCGTCGCGAGTGCACGCGCGAGCCACCAGTGCGCGCCGCGGATCGAATGACGTCGATACGGAACGGTGACCGGCACGGCGACGGCGATCCCGTCGTAGCCCGCGCGACGGCTGCCCGGGGTCGAGCTCATACCTGCAACCGCTTCTTCATCGCGCGCATGTCCATGCAGGCGCCGCCCGCGAGCAGGCGGCGACCGAGATCGCCGAGCGCGCCGCGCTGGATCTTTTCCGTTGGCGTCATCGGCAGCGCGGCGCAGAACGCGACGTAACCCGGTGCCTTGTAGTAGGCGAGCCGCACCAGGCAGAACTCGACGAGGGTCCGCGCCAGCGCCTCGCCGGCCGACGCCTCGGGCCTGAGCACCACGCAGGCGAACACCTCGTCGCCGCGCAGCTCGTCCGGCACCGCCGTCACGCCGGCCGCGGCGACCGCCGGATGCTGCAGCAGCACCGACTCGACCTCGAGCGCGGAGATGTTCTCGCCGCTGCGTCGGATCAGGTTTCTGCGGCGGTCGACGAAGTGCAGCTGGCCGCTCTCGTCCGCGCGCACCAGATCGCCGCTGTGGAACCAGCCGCCGCGCCAGGCGTCGGCGGTCGTCTCGGCGTCCTTGAGGTAGCCCGCGAAGAAGCCGAACTCCGGCCGCGCCCCGCGGCTGCGCACGAGCAACTCGCCCGGCTCGCCCGTCGCCACGTCCCGACCCTCGGCGTCGACCACACGGTACTCCACTCGCTCGTCCGGGCGCCCGAAGCACGCCGTGCCCACCTGTCGCGGTTCGTGGTTGGCGATGATCGCCGCGCCCGCGCCCGTCTCGGTCATCGCCCACGCCTCCACCAGCGGCAGGCCGAACCGCGCCTCGAACGCGGCGTGGTGCCGCGGCTGCACGCCGGCGCCGAATCCGAACCGTACCGTGTGCTCCCGATCCGTTTTCGACGGCGACGCCGCGAGCAGCATCGCCGGCATCACCCCCAGATAGTGCATGATCGTCGCCTGCGATTCGCGCACGCTGTCCCACCAGCTCCGGGGATGGAACCGGTCGACCGCCACCAGACACCCGCCCGTCAGCAGCATGCACATCGCCGAGCACGCCATGGCGTTCATGTGCGTGAGCGGCAGCGGCGTGATCATCCGCTCGACCCCTGGGCGGATCTCGCACAGGCCGCCCAGCCCCACGTACCACTGGCCGGCCCAGAGGAAATACTCGTTGGTCAGGACGCAGCCCTTCGGACGGCCGGTCGTGCCCGAGGTGTACAGCAGCGCGCATTCGCTGGCCACCGTCGGCGGCGCGTCCCCAGCGGGCGCGGCGCTGGACGGCCCCGCCAGACCGCTCCCATCGGGGGCGACGAGCGACAGCGTCCGGTTGGCCGCGCAGGCGGCGCGCGCCAGGTCCGCATGCCGCTCGGGCGGCGCTACCGCCAGGGCGATCTCGCTGTGCGAGACCAGGAACTCGAGCTCCCC
>JBQGDL010000051.1:0-3437 GCA_052039045.1 Steroidobacteraceae bacterium | reverse complement strand
TCGGCCGCGCTCAACCGCATCAGCACGCGCGCGGCCGCGACCTGCGGCGCCTCGATATAGAGATCGACGTGGCCGCCCTGATAGATCGAGGCGGCGACGGCGCCTTCGAACGCAGCCGCGCCCGCGTCTGCCACCCGCAGGTTCTCGGGGCGGATGAAAAGGTCGACGTCCGCACCGGGCACGACGCCGGCAATGGGCGCGAGCGGCACCTCGATCGCGGTCGTCCCGACCGTCACCGTGGCGGACGCCCCTTCGATACGATCGAGCCGCGCGCGCAGCAAGGAGCCCTGGCCGATGAACGAGGCGACGAAGCGATCGGCCGGACGCCGGTACAGCCCCTGCGGCGTGTCGATCTGGCAGATGCGGCCGCCCGAC
The DNA here is from genome assembly GCA_052039045.1 of Steroidobacteraceae bacterium. Taxonomy (GTDB): domain Bacteria; phylum Pseudomonadota; class Gammaproteobacteria; order Steroidobacterales; family Steroidobacteraceae; genus DATJKD01. Next base: position 3,062 of record JBQGDL010000051.1, on the reverse strand, counting down.
ATGACGGCGATGCGGTCCGACAGGCTCAGCGCCTCGCTCTGATCGTGCGTCACGAATATCGTCGTCACGCCGAGCCGTTGCTGGATCTCCTTGACCTCGACCTGCATCGACGCGCGCAGGTTCTTGTCGAGCGCCGAGAACGGCTCGTCGAGCAGCAGCACTTTCGGACGGATCACCAGCGCCCGCGCCAGCGCGACGCGCTGCTGCTGCCCGCCCGACAACTGGCGCGGCCTGCGAGCCTCGAAGCCGACGAGCTTCATCATCGCCAGCGCCTCGGCCACGCGCTTCCCGATCTCGTCCCTTCCGACGCCGCGGGCCTTGAGGCCATAGGCCACGTTGTCGGCGACCGTCATGTGCGGGAACAGCGCGTAGTTCTGGAACACGACGCCGGTCTCGCGCTCGAAGGTCGGAACCTCGGTCACCAGCGCGCCGTCGATGAAGATCTCGCCGTTGTCCGGCGCGAGAAAGCCTGCCACCAGATTGAGCAGGGTGGTCTTGCCGCAACCGGAAGGACCGAGCAGCGTCATGAACTCGCCGCGCCGGATCGCGAGCCAGACCTCGTCGAGCGCGACGCTGGCGCCGAAGCGCTTGGAGACGCCGTCGAGCCGCACCGCGGCGTCCCGGCGCGCCGGCGACAGCGCGGCGTCGGCCGCGGGCCCAGCTTGCGCGGGGGTCTCAGCGGGCCTGCTCAACATTCAACACCTTCCCGAGCCCGAGAAAGACATTGGCAAAGGTCAGCAGCAACGCGGTCGCCACGATGAAGATGATCGACAAAGCGGCCATGGTGGGATCGGCATATTCCCGGACATAGTTGTACATCGCGACCGGAAGCGTCTGCGTCCGCTGCCCCGTGACGAACAGCGACGCCGTGAACTCGTTGAACGACAGGATCGCGGCGAACAACCAGCCGCTGAACAGTCCCGGCACGAGCAGCGGCAACGTCACGGTCCACAACACTCTCCCCGGAACGGCGCCGAGGCTCGCGGCGGCAAGCTCCAGCCGCTGATCGAGATTGCGCAAGGAAATATAGACGCTGCGCAGCACGAACGGGAGCACCAGGATGACGTGGCAGGCGACCACTACCGCGTAGCCGCGAGACATTCCTACCTGCGCCGCGAGGATCAGGAAGCCGAGCCCGACCGTGAAATGCGGCACCACCAGCGGCGCGAGCAGCAGCCCTTCAATCACCTGCTTGGCGCGGAACTCGTAGCGGTCGAGCACGAACGCGAAGCACGCGCCGACGACGAGCGCGATGAGCGAGGAGGACAGCGTCACGATCAGGCCGTTGCGAAAGCCGGTCTGGAAGTCACGATAGGACAAGGCATTGACGAACCAGCGCAGCGACCATTGCTGGGGCGGGAACGACAGAAGCGCCTTGTCGTTGAAGGCGGCGATGCCGACCACGAGAGCGGGCAGGATGATGAACCCGAGGATCGCGACGACCGCGGCGCGGCCCGCCCATCTCAGCAAACGATGCGAGCGCGACCTTGACATCTCAGTGCGGCCCCATCCTTTCGAGCGGCCGCAACGCCAGCCGCATCAGCACGAGCGACACGAAAGTCAGCGCCAACGCGCCGACCGACAGGCTCGCCGCGAACGGAAAATTGAAGTTGGCGAATCCGAGCTGATAGACGAGGTTCGACACCATGTTGACCTTGCCGCCGCCGACGAGCTGGGGGGTCGCGAACGCGCTGAAAGTCCAGGCGAAGGCCGTCGTCACGCCGGCCACGATGCCCGGAGCCGACAGCGGGAGGGTCACGGTGAAGAAGATGCGCAGCGGGCCGGCACCGAGGCTCGCGGCCGCCTTCTCATAGTCGGGGTCGATATGGGAGATGGCGGCGGCGAGCATGATGACGACGAGGGGCAACGTCACATGCACCAGCGCGATGGTCACGCCGGTCACCGTGAACAGCAATTGCAGCGGCTGCGCGATGATGCCGAGATGCAGCAGGAGCGAATTGATGAATCCGTTGCTGCCCAGCACCACGATCCAGGAATAGGTCCGCACGACCTCGCCCAGGAAGAGCGGCGTCACCGTCACGATCAGGATGAAGGACTTGACCGCGATATTGCTCGAGCGCACCAGGGCATAAGCGAGGGGATAGGCGAGGACGAGGCTGATTAAGGCGGTCAGCAGGCAGAGCCAGACGGTATCGAGGAAGACGCGGGCGTAAAGCGGGCGCAGCATGGCGGTGAAATTGGCGAGCGTGAAACCGCCGACATCGAGGGAGCCGGGGATGTGGGCCCTGACGCTGTATTGCAGCACGGCCGCCATCGCGACCGCGAACAGGACCGCCGCGGCCACGGCCGGGGCCGTGAACAGGCCGAAGAACGGCCTTTTCCGGATGTCGGCCTGGGCGCGTGCGGCTGGCGGGTCCACAAGTCAGCCCGAGGACGCGGTTATGCCTGCCTCGTTCGGCCTCACGCTGAGGAGCATCGCAGCGCGAGGCAGACTCGAAGGCTTCCACAAGCACGGTCGCGCTGCACGCAGACAAGCTTGCGCAGTCTGCACAAGCTTGACTGCGCTGCGTCTCGAAGCGCGAGGCCGCCGCAGAGCCGGGCCGCCCCCGCCCTTCGAGACGCGCGCGCGCCAGTCCGGTGTTTGCTGGACGCGCGCAGCCTGCGCGCCCTCAGGACGAGGGCGGAGCGAACGCTCTGCCGCCATCAGTTGATGACGTTCTCGGTGAACCACTTGCGCCACTCGCCGGTCTTCTCGGCACGCAGCTTGTGATCGATCACCAGGCTTTCCTTGCTCCATTGATCGGGAGTCGTGAACACGCCCGGCAGCTTCGCCAGATCGGGGCTCAGCTTGGCGGAGCTCACCACGGGGCTGCCCTTCTTGAGCGTCGCGATCTCGGTCTGCACGGCGGGATCGAGCAGGATGTTGATGAACTTGTAGGCGAGCGCGGCGTTCTTGCTGTCCTTCATGATGGCGACCGTATCGATGCCCAGCACCGCGCCCTCTTTCGGAATCGCGAGCTTCACGTTCACGCCCTGGCTCGCGATGTAATAGGCATTCATCGACAGCATGACCTGAACGGGGGCCTCGCCGTTCTGCATGA
>JBQGDL010000050.1:0-13102 GCA_052039045.1 Steroidobacteraceae bacterium | reverse complement strand
GTCCGACGCATAGCCGAGCCGCGCGCCCACTCGCACCCCGAGCAGCACGTCCTCCGTGCGGCGTATCTGGTCCTGGTTCTGGCGCTCCTCGTAGCGGTCCTCGAGCAGCTCGAAACCCACCCACGGGTAGAGAAGCTCACGATCCTCCGGCAACGGTCCGCCCGGATCGACTCCGGGCAGGAGCGCGAACTTGTCGTGATCGTAGGTTGCCCCCGCGGTGAAACGCCGCACCCACTTCCCGGTCAGCCCCTCCGACAGGCCGAAGTAGGCCTCGTAGTGCTCGCCGCGGTGCTCGAACTCGCCGACCTCGTCGCCAAGCTGATATCGATTCTGGTTGAGCCGACCATCGAGCAGACGCACGCCGCCCGCCCGGCGCGTATCGAGGGAGTAGAACGGTCGCTCGAGCCGCAGCGCGCTCGTATCGCCGTCGGTCGCGTCGGCGTACATGACGCCGAACCGCGTGAAGCCGTCGCCGAAGTGCGGATCGTAGAAATCGAACTGCACGGCTTCGCGGTCCACGTCATCGCCCCACGCGATGCCGACCTGCTGGCCGGTGCCGAACAGATTCTTCTCTTCGATCTGCGCACCGACGTCGTTCTCGCCGCCGGCTCGGCTGTAGCTGAAGCCCGGGTTCAGCGTCCAGACGTCGCGCGTGCGCACCACGAGATCGACGACACCGTCGCGGTATGCGACCGGCCTGATCTCCGCGCTGTACAGGTAATCGTTCTCCCGCAGCACCCGTTCGGTCTCCTCGATCAGGCGCGCGCGGTAGGGCTCGCCGGGCTTGAAGAGGAGCTGGTCGCGAACCGTCGATTGGCGGGTCTCGATGTGCAGCTTGTTCGCGGTGCGGTACAGCCAGGCGCGTTCGCCTTTCAGGCGCGTGTCGAAGACGTCGCCGATGACGATCCGGATCTCGCCGATCACCGCGCCCTCGGCCTCGAGCTGCTCGGGCGTGGGCAGCCATACCGAGGGCTCGGCCGCCGGCGGCGCCTGGTCGGCTGCGGACTGCGCAACCGTCGGCCGCGGTACGACAACGACCGCCGCTGCCAGCGCGGCGATCAGCCTCCACTGCCGATGCGCCATCCGTGCCCGCAAATCCATTCCGGCAGAATAACCAAGCCTTGCCCCGGACCAATGTCACACGTCGCAATCCTGACGCGTAGGACTCTGGCGCCCGGGTGTCCGCCGGGCGCCTACGGCAGCAGGACGGTCGACCCTACGGTGCGCCGCGCCTCGAGGTCGCGATGCGCCTGCGCAACATCCTGCAGCGCGTAGTTGCGCCCGATCTCGACGCGCAGGGTGCCGCGACCGATCAGCTCGAAGAGCTCTCGAGCCGCCGCTTCGAGCTCGCCGCGGCGTCCGATGTAGTCGAAGAGCGTCGGGCGGGTCAGATACAGCGAGCCGCGTCGCGACAGTTCGAGCGGTGCGAAGGGCGGCACCGGTCCCGACGAATTGCCAAAGCTCACCATCAGGCCGCGCCGGCGCAGACAGTCGAGCGATGCGGTCCAGGTGTCGCGGCCAACCGAGTCGTACACGACGTGCGCGCCGGCGCCGCCCGACATTTCGCGCACGCGCGCTGCCAGCTCGTCCTGGCCCAGCACGAGCACGCGCTCGCAGCCGAAACCACGCACGATCGCCGCCTTGGACTCGCTCCCCACCACGCCGATCACGACGGCGCCGAGGGCCAGCGCCCACTGCACGGCGATGAGGCCCACCCCGCCGGCGGCAGCGTGGATCACGACGACGTGGCCGCGACGCACGCGCCAGACGCGCCGCAACAGGCACTGCGCCGTGAGCCCCTTGAGCATCGAGGCGGCGGCCAGCCGATCGCTGACTCCCTCCGGCACGCGCACCAGCCGCGCCGCGGGCATGACGCGATACTGTGCATACGCGCCCGGCTGAGAGGATACGTAGGCGACGCGATCGCCGACCGCCAGCGAGCGCACGCCGCGGCCGAGTTCCTCCACCACGCCGGCGGCTTCGCGCCCGAGACCGACCGGCAGCGCGTGCCGGTACAGCCCGGTGCGCTCGTAGACATCGATGAAATTGAGCCCGACGGCTGTCTGCCGGAGCAGCACCTCGCCGCGCCCGGGTGCGCCGGGGTCGATCTCCTCCCAGCTCAGGATCTCGGGGCCGCCGTGCGCGTGGATGCGGATCGCGTGCGGCACGTGCGGCCCGTCAGACGAGCGGTGCGTCCGCCAGCAGCAGGTCGGCCACTGGCTCGCCACCGATCAGGTGCTGCTGGATGATGCGCTCGAGGTTCTCCGGCGTGCAGTCGTGATACCAGGTGCCTTCGGGATAGATCACCATCACGGGGCCGCCCGTGCAGATACGCAGACAGTCCGCCTTGGTGCGCAGCAAGCTGCCGATCAGCCCCTGGGCGCGCAGCTCGCGCAACCGGGTCTTCAGGTATTCCCAGCTCGCGAGCTGACCTTCCGTAGGTGCGCATTTCCCGCCCACGCAGAGAAAAATGTGGCGCCGGTTGCGCCCCAACTCGAGTTTCGCAGCCGCCGCGATGAGTGCCTGATCCACGCCCGCGATTCTGCCACGGGGCCCCCGGCGGTGGCCCGGACCGGGCAGCGATGCCTGCAAGGTCAGAGCGCCTGGTCGTCCGCCTCACCGGTGCGGATGCGGATCGCGCGCTCCAGGTCGGAAATGAAGATCTTCCCGTCGCCGACCTTGCCGGTGCGCGCCGCGCCCACGATGGCCTCGACGACCTGGTCGACCAGGCCGTCCTGAACGGCGACCTCGATCCGCGTCTTGGGCACGAAGTCCACCACGTATTCCGCCCCGCGATAGAGCTCCGTGTGGCCGCGTTGCCGGCCGAAGCCCTTCACTTCGGTGACCGTCATGCCGGAGACACCGATCTCCGACAGGGCGGCGCGGACGTCGTCCAGCTTGAAGGGCTTGATGATTGCGCTGATCAGCTTCATGGGGCTATGACTCCTCGAGTGCTCCGCCCGCCTCGGCCGGCCGAGGCACCTGGACCGCCATGCAGAAACCGTGCCGGGTCATCGTCGTGGCGCGCGGTCACGGATTCGAGCCCGCCCCGCACCAGCCTGGGGCGCAAAGCCACCCGCTGTGCCCGACCCTGGTGCGCCCGATCGCCGGTCCCCGAGCCCCGGCACTACCACCAAAACCTCGATCGCGGCTGCCAAGGATATCCAGCGGCGGCCCCTCCCGCATCAGTCGCGCAGGCCCGTTGGCCGCGGCATGATGCCACACGGCCTTCGCACGACCGGCCGGGAGCCACGACATGTCACTGCGTAACCGGACGTTGTTCATCACCGGGGCGAGCCGCGGTATCGGGCTGGCGATCGCACTGCGCGCGGCGCGTGACGGCGCGAACGTCGCGGTGGCGGCGAAGACCGCTGACCCCCACCCCAAGCTGCCTGGAACGATCCACAGCGCCGCGCGGGCCATCGAGGAGGCCGGCGGACACGCGCTGCCGCTCGCGGTCGACGTCCGCGACGAGACCGCGGTCGCGGCCGCGGTCGAGCAGACGGTCCGGACGTTCGGCGGGATCGACATCCTGGTCAACAATGCGAGCGCCATCAGCCTCACCGGCACGCTCCAGACGCCGGTCCGCATCTACGACCGGATGATGAGCGTCAACACCCGCGGCACCTTCGTCTGCAGCCAGGCCTGTCTGCCGCATCTCGAGCGCTCGTCCAACCCGCACATCCTCAACCTGTCGCCGCCGCTCAACATGGATGCGCGATGGTTCGCGCCGCACGTCGCTTACACGATGGCCAAGTACGGCATGAGCCTGTGCGTGCTCGGCATGGCCCGCGAGTTCGAGGGCTCCGGCATCGCGGTCAACGCCCTGTGGCCGCGCACGGCCATCGCGACCTCAGCCATCGAATTCGCGGTCGGCAACGAGGCCATGCTCCGGTTCTGCCGCAAACCCGAGATCGTCGCGGACGCGGCGCACGTGATCCTCTCCGGCGCGAGCCGCGAGCGGACCGGCCAGTTTCTGATCGACGACGAGGTGCTGGCGGCGGCCGGCGTGACCGATTTCGACCGTTACCAGGTCGAACCCGGAGCACCACTCGCGCTCGACTTCTTCCTCGACACGCAGGGCCCGTATATAAAGCGCGTGGTCAAATTGCCAGGCTCCGGCCACGGTTGAGCCGCAAAGGACAAGCATGACGGGCAGCATCGTGGTGGTGGGCGCGAGCCACGCCGCCGTGCAGGCGATCGACACGCTGCATCGCGAAGGCTATCAGGGGCCTATCGTCCTCGTTGGCGACGAGCCGGAGCTGCCGTACAACCGGCCGCCGCTGTCGAAGAAATACTTCACAGGCGAGCTGGCGCGCGAACGCCTGCAGTTGCGCAGCCCGCAGTTCTACCAACAGGCCGGCGTGACGATGCGCCTCGGCGGGCGCGTCACCGCGATCGACCGCGCCGCACAGCGCCTGCGCTTGTCCGACGGCGGCGAGCTCGGCTGGGACCGGCTGCTGCTCGCGGTGGGCAGCCGCCCGCGACGGCTCGACGTGCCCGGCGCGGACCTGCGCGGTATTCATTACCTGCGCACCCTCGCGGACGTCGATTCGATCCGCGCCGAACTTGCCGGGGCCCGCCGGCTGATCGTGATCGGCGCGGGGTACATCGGGCTCGAAGCGGCCGCTTCCGCCCGCCAGCTCGGCCTGGAGGTCACCGTGCTCGAGGCGGCCGATCGGCCGATGCAGCGCGTCGTGTGCCCCGAGCTCTCGGAGTTCTATCGCACGCGGCACGAGCGTGAAGGCGTGCAGATCCACTGCAACGTCGCGGTGAGCGGCTTCGCGGGCGACGATCGGGTGCGAACCGTGGTGTGCGGCGGGCGCGAGTTCGCTGCGGATCTCGTGATCGCGGGCGTGGGAATCGTGCCCGACGTGACGCTCGCCGCGGCGGCCGGGCTGCGCTGCGACAACGGCATCTGGGTGGACGAGGCCTGCCGCACGTCGGATCCGAACGTCTATGCGGCCGGCGATTGCACCAATCACCCGAGCGTGCACTACGGCCGGCGCGTGCGTCTCGAATCCGTCGACAACGCCGTCGAGCAGGGGCGCGTTGCGGCCGCCGCCATCTGCGGCAAGGACGTGCGACACGATCACGTGCCCTGGTTCTGGTCGGACCAGTACGACGTGAAGCTGCAGATCGTCGGGCTATCGCAGGGCCACGACCGCGCCGTGCTGCGCGGCGACCCCGCGAGCGGGCGCTTCGCGATCTATTACCTCGCGCAGGGCGAGCTGATCGCGGTCGACGCCGTCAACAGCCCCAAGGACTTCATGAGCGGGCGGCGCTGGATAGCCGAGCGGCATCGCCCCGACCCGGACCGCCTCGCCGATCCCGCCGTCGATCTGAAAAGTCTCTGATCGCCGGAGCCGCGCGACGCTTGCCGGCGCAGGGCCGGTCGCTATACTCGCGAGGCTTTTTTGCACTGCGGGATTCCGGATCGGGAAAACATGCGCCAGACCGACGACATCACGCGCCGCGCGCTCGCGATGGTGGCCAATGTCACCGGGGGCATCTCGCCGCAGGCGTTCGCCGGCGCGTGGTTCACGGTGCTCGGGCGGCTCGCGACCTCCCCGGGCCGTCAGGCGCAGATCGCGCGCCAGGTGCTCGCCAAGTCGGTCGCGATGGCGCGATTTGCCGGCGGCGCACCCGGCGGGTCCGCGCCCGAGGCCGCTGGCACTCCCTATGCGGCGCGGTTCGGCGGCCCCGAGTGGAGCCGCTTCCCCTTCAACCTGCTCGCCCAGTCGTTCCTCACGGTCGCTGGCACAGCGCGCGAGGCGGTACGCGACGTGCCGGGCATGGACCCCGAAGCGGAGGGCCGTGTCGGTTTCACGCTGCGTGAAGGCCTCGAGCTCCTGGCGCCCGACAATTACCTGCCGACCAATCCGAAGCTCATCGAGCAGACGGTGCGCGAGCACGGGCGCAACCTGCTGCGCGGCATGACTCATCTGGCGCAGGACGTGACCCGCACGTTCCGCGGCGACGACCCGCCCGGCGCCGAGCAATACCGGGTTGGTGAACAGGTCGCGATCTCGCCGGGCAGGATCATCCTGCGCAACCGCCTGATGGAGCTGATCCAGTATTCGCCGCAGACCGCGCAGGTGCACGCCGAGCCGGTGCTGATCGTGCCGGCCTGGATCATGAAGTACTACATCCTCGACCTGTCGCCGAAGAACTCGCTGGTGAGCTACCTGACCGGGCTCGGCCACACCGTCTTCATGATCTCGTGGAAGAACCCGGACGCGGCCGATCGCGACCTTGTGATGGACGACTACGTGTCGCTCGGCGTGCTAGCGGCGCTCGATGCCGTCAACGCCGTCGTGCCGAAACGAAAGGTGCACGCGACCGGTTACTGCATTGGCGGCACACTGCTCGCCATCACCGCTGCGCTCCTCGCGACGCGCGGGCAGGATCGCCTCGCGAGCATGACGCTCCTCGCCGCGCAGACGGATTTCAGCGAGCCTGGCGAGCTCAGCGTCTTCATCAGCCCCTCGCAGATCGCCATGCTCGAGGCACAGATGTGGCAGCAGGGAGTGCTCAAGAGCCGGCAGATGAGCGCCGCCTTCCAGTTGCTGCGAACCTACGACCTGCTCTGGTCGCCCGCGATCTCGACCTACGTCAAAGGCGAGCGCGCCACGCTCAACGACCTGATGGCCTGGAACGCCGACGGCACGCGCATGGCCTGGCGGATGCACTCGGAGTACCTGCGGCAGCTCTATCTCGACAACGACCTGGCCGAGGGTCGTTACGTCGCGCTGGGCGAGGAGCTCGACCTCGCCGATATCACGGTCCCTGCGTTCGTCGTCGGCACCGAGACCGACCACGTCGCACCGTGGCGCTCGGTGTACAAGGTGGGCCGGCTCATCCGCTCCACCGACTACACCTTCTGCCTGACGAGCGGCGGGCACAACGCGGGCATCGTGAGCGGGCCGCAGCACCCCAAGCGCCGCAATCGTGTTCTCAAGACCCGCGCCGGCGGTCGGCTGCCGAGCGCGGAGCGGTTCATGGAGCGCGTTCAGCCTGCGCCCGGGTCGTGGTGGCCGGTGTGGGCCGAGTGGCTCAAGACGCACTCGTCGCCGAGGCGGGTGGCGCCCCCGGCGATGGGCGCGACGAAGAAGGGCTACAAGCCGATCGCCGACGCGCCGGGAAGCTACGTGCTGCAGAAGTAAACGCCTGCCGCCGCACTGGCCGCCGGAGGCGGTGCCGACTCCGGCTCGCTCAATCCAGCCGCTTGCGGAACCTGACCGTGGCAATCGCCAGCGCGATCGTGAGAAACACGCCGAGTTTCAGCGCCTGGGTGCCCAGGTCGGTGACCGGTGCGCCGCGCAGCACGATGCCGCGGATCATCTCGACGAAGTGCGTCAGCGGCAGCACCTGCGCAATCCACTGCGCGGCCCTCGGCATGCCGTCGAACGGGAACATGAACCCGGACAGCAGAATCGACGGCAGCATGGTGAAGAAGGCGAGCTGAAATGCCTGGAACTGCGTCTTCGTCACCGTCGAGATCAGGAGGCCGAGCGTGAGGGTCGCGGCGATGAAGAGGCCGGCCGCCGCGTACAGATCCAGCAGGCCGCCGTTCACCGGCACGTCGAAGATCCAGGCGCCGACGATCAGCACCAGGGTGGTCTGCAGCAGCCCGATGAACACGTACGGCACGAGCTTACCCGCCATGAGCTCCGCGGGACGGATCGGTGTCGTGATCAGCAACTCGAGGTTGCCGCGCTCGCGCTCGCGCACGATCGCCGCGGCGGTGAAGATCACCATCGTCATGTTGAGAATCACGCCGATCAGCGCCGGCACGATCTGCACCGCGGTGCGGCGCTCCGGGTTGTACTCGGTGAGGACCTCGAACGGGCTCGTCCTCGGGGCCACGGTGCCGCGACGCGGGGGCAGCGGAACCTGCGCGAGCCCGCGGGCGACGCTGTCGATGATGGGCTCGCTGCCGTCGACCAGCAGCTGCACGGCAGCGCGATGGTTCTGCAGCCGGCGCCGCTCGAAATCCGCGGGGATGTACACGCCGACGGCGATCTCGCCGGAGTTGAGTCGCCGCCGCAGCTCACCCACGCTCGCGGAGGGCGCGAGGAAGCGCACGACGCCGGTCGCGCCGAGCTCGGCGACAAGGGCCCGGGAAAGGCTGGTGTCGGCCTCATCCACCACCGCCGCGCGGATTCCGCGCACGTCGAAGTTGATCGCGTATCCGAACAGGAGCATCTGCATCAGCGGAATGCCGACGATCATGCCGAAGCTGAGCCGGTCGCGCGACAGTTGTCTCAGCTCCTTGAGAGCGACGGCGGCGATGCGTTCGAACATTCAGTTCAAACCTCCGCTGCCCCCGGCAACGCCTCGCGGCGGAATCCGGTGGCCGCGACGAACACGTCCTCGAGGCTGGCGTGCACGATCTCTACACGTGCCGTCACACCGGCGTCGGCGAGCCGGCGTTCGACGCGCGCTCCGGCGTCCGGCGTCTGCGGATCGATGAGTGCGTGCAGCCGCGTGCCGAGCTGCGCGACGCTCTTTACGGCGCCGTCCTCCTGCAACGCCAGACGCGCGCCGGCCGCATCGTCCGACTCGATCTCGACCACGATGGCCGGGATGGCGGCCATGAGAGCCTTGGGCTCGCCCTCCCCCACCAGCCGGCCGTGATCGAGGATCGCGAGGCGATGGCAGCGCTCCGCCTCGTCCATGTAGTGCGTCGACACGAGTATCGTCGTGCCGCGTCCGACCAGCACGAAGAGGCTTTCCCAGAAATCGCGCCGGCTTCGCGGGTCGACGGCGCTGGTCGGCTCATCGAGCAGCAGCAGCTCCGGTCGGTGCAGCGTCGCCGCAGCGAGCGCGAGGCGCTGGCGCTCGCCGCCGCTCATCGTTCCGGCACGTTGTGCGAGCAGCGAGCCGAGCTCGAACTCGGCCGTGACCTCGGCGATGCGGGCCGTGCGCGACGCGGGGCCGAGACCGAAAATCCGCGCCATGAACTGCAGGTTCTCGCGCACGGTTAGATCGTCCCACAGCGAGAACTTCTGCGTCATGTATCCGAGTTTGGAGCGCATAAGCTCGGCGTCGCGCGGCATCTCGTGGCCCAGCACGCGCACGCCGCCCGCGGAGGGCTCGAGCAGACCGCACAGCATGCGGATGGTGGTCGACTTGCCGGAGCCGTTCGGCCCGAGAAAGCCGTAGATCCGCGCGCGGGAGATCGTGAGATCGATGTGGTCGACGGCCACGAGCGCGCCGAACCTGCGCGTGAGACCGCGTGCCTCGATCGCAGGCCCTGAGTCCTCCGCGGCTGGCGTCTCAGTCGCCATCCGCGCGGCGCACCTGGACGGGCACTCCCGCCGGAAGATTCGCCGCCGCCGCGCCGTCGAGCGTGATCTCCGCGAGATAGGCGAGCCGGCTGCGATCCTTCTGCGTAAGCGAGTTGTAAGGCGTGAAGGATGCCTGCGCGGATACGTAGCGGACCGTGCCGGCCAGCGGCTCGGGAACGCCGTCGACGCGGACTTCCACCTTGGTGCCGGGCGCATACGCGACGCGCAGCGGCTCCGGCACGTGGACGCGTGCGTAAGGTGTTCCGTCGGCGAGCATGATCACCAGCGGCGCACCTGCCGGCGGTCGCTCCCCGATCTCAAAGGGCAGCGCCTCGATCAGTCCGGGGCGCGGCGCACGCACCGCATAGCGCTCGGCAACGACCTCGAGCTCTGCGAGGGCGGCCTGCGCACGGTCGACCGCGGCGCGCGCCTGGGCGATCTGCTCGGCCCGCGTGCCTTCCTCGAGCAACCGCAGCCGCGCACGCGCCTCGTCGCGGGCGGCGCGGGCGTCGTCGCGTCGTGCCCGGGCCTGGTCCAGGTCGGAAGCCGAGACCAGCTGGTCGGCGACCAGCGCCTCGATGCGCTCGTATTCGCTGAGCTCGATGGCCAGACGGCTCTCCGCGCCGTGGTAGGTCGCACGGGCCTCGTCGAGCTCGCGCGCGCGCGGTCCCTCGATCAGCTCGTCGCGCCTCCGCTCGGCCTCGGCGAGCGTTGCCCGGCCCTGTGCGAGACGCGGCTCCATGGTGCCCGCTTCCTGTCGCGCGAGCAGAGCACCCTGCGCGACACGATCGCCCTCCGCAACCGGAAGCTCGACCAGACGCTCGTTGGACTCTGCGACGAGCTCCAGCCGGTCGCGTTCGAGCGTGCCGAGCGCCTCGACGCCGTGATCCGCGCGCTCGCAGCCGGCGAACGCCAGACTGGCGCACGCCATCACTCCGGCCAGTGTCGGCGATCGATCGCGCATGATGCCCCCGTGATGGCGCCAGCTTAGCGCAGACCCGGTTGGCCGGGCGCAGCGGGCGGCCGTGCGGCGGCTCAGGCGAGCAGATCGGATACCTTGACGACGCCGAGCTCCTCGAGCGGCTGGGGGTGGCCGACGACGAACCCTTGAGCGTAATCGACGCCGATCTCGCGCAGCTTGGCCAGCACGGCCTCGGACTCGACCAGCTCGGCGACGACCTTCTTTCCCATCGCGTGGCTGATGTCCTTGATCGAGCGGACCATCGCGTAGTCGACCCTGTCCTGCGAGATGTTGCCGACGAACATGCCGTCGATCTTGAGGTAATCGGCGGCCAGCGCCTTGAGATAGGCGAACGAGGACACGCCGCTGCCGAAATCGTCCAATCCGAAGGCGCACCCGAGCCGGCGCAGCTCGGCGATCAGCAGGTTGACCCGGGACAGGTTGCCGATGGCGATGCTTTCCGCCACCTCGAAGCCGATCCGCCGTGGGTCGACGCCCGTCTGCGCGAACGCGCGGCGCACATAGGGCGTCGTCTCGGAATCGACCACCGTATCGCGCGACAGGTTGATGAACAGTCGCGACCCCGCCGGCAGCGTCGCGGCATGCTTGACGAGCCACCGCAGGGCGGTGTCGAGCACCCAGCGGTCGTAACGGACCGAAAGATTGTGGCGCTCGACCGCCGGCAGGAACGCGCCCGGCGGGACCGCGCGTCCCGATTCGTCGCGCATGCGCACCAGTAGCTCGTAATGCGGCACCGCCCCGCCGGCCGCGAGAGGGATGATCTTCTGCGCGTCGAGATAGAGCCGGTTCTCACTCAGCGCGCGCTTGGCGCGCGCGACCCACTCCATCTCGCCGTGGCGGCGCGCGATCAGCGTCGTGTCGTCGTGATAGACGTAGAGTTGCCCGCGGCCGGAATCCTTGGCGGCGTAGCAGGCGGTGTCCGCCGCGTTCATCACCTGTGCGATGCGCTTGAAGCTGTTGTTGATCGCGACCATCCCGATGCTGACGCCGACGCCGAAACTGCTGGCGCCCCACACGAACTCGTGCTCCTGAATCGCCAGGAGCAGCGTCTTCGCGATCTGCACGGCATCGCTCACCGCGCAGCCGTGCAGCAGCACGCCGAACTCGTCGCCGCCGAGCCGTGCCACGACGTCGTTGGCGCGCACCTTGTGCAGCAGGAGCTGGGCAAGCTGTCGCAGCAGCTCGTCGCCCGCGACGTGTCCGGCCGAATCGTTGATGACCTTGAAACCGTCGAGGTCGAGGAAGCACACGGCGTGCGTCGCCGCGGTCGCCTGCGACATCTCGAGCGCACGCTGCAGCTTGAGCTCGAATTCGCGCCTGTTGACGAGGCCGGTGAGCGGGTCGTGCGAGGCATCGTAGGAAAGCTGCTGGGAGAGCTCGTGCGCCGCGGTGATGTCGGTGAGCGTCCCTTCGTAGAACAGCACCCGTCCTTCGGCGTCGCGCACCGCGCGCGAGTTCTCCAGCACGACGATCCTGCTGCCGTCCTTGCGCTTCAGCAGCAGCTCGGCGTTGCGGACCTCGCCGCCGTCCGCCATGGTCCGCACCCAGTTGTCGCGATGCTCGGGGTCCATGTAGATGTCGCGCGACACGTCGAGCGCGAGCAACTCGTCCTCGGAGTCGTAACCGAGCATCCGCACCAGCGCCGGGTTCGCCGCCATGAACTTGCCGTCCGGCGTGGTCTGGAATACGCCCGCTGCGACGTTCTGGAAGAGCTCGCGGTAGCGCTGCTCGGACGCCTTGAGTGCCAGCAGCGTGTGGGTGCGCTCCGTGGCGTAGCGCAGCACCTTGTCGATGAGGTGTCCCGACACCTGGTCCTTGCGCAGGAAATCGAGCGCGCCGCGCTTCAGCACGTCGTTGCCGATGTCCTCTTCGCGCTCGCCCACCATGGCGACGATCGGGATGGTGGTCGCCTTGGGCTGGATGCGCAGGAAGGACGTCGCGCCCTTGCTGTCCGGCAGGTCGAGATCGAGCAGGATCGCATCGAGCTGACCGTGCCTCAGGCGAGCGAGACCGTCGGCGAGACTGGCCGCAATCTCCAGCCGGTAGGGCTGCCCGTGGATCGATTCCAACGCAGCCCGGACTTCCGCCTGCTCCCGAGGTGAGGCACTGATTAGCAGAACGGCAGCCGTCATCGCTCCGAGTATAGGTAAAGCACCCCCCGCGAAAGCGTGAGGCAGCGTCGCGGCCTCGTGGACCGCGTGTGACGGAGATCACATGGCCGAACCGGCGTCTCGGGGCGTCCCGTCAGTCCGGCGCCGGCGCCGAGCCCGGCGGCTTCACGACCAGGATGTCGCAGGCAATGCGATCCAGCACGCGCTCGGCGGTGGACCCCACCACCATCTCCCGGATTCGCCCGCGCGCAATCGCTCCGAGGACCATGATGTCGGCCGGCAGATCCGTCGCCGTGTCGCACAGAACCTCGACCGCCGAACCCTGGCGGAACTGCAGGCGTCCGGGCGCGATTGCATGCTCGCGCAGCAGCGCAGCGAGCGCTTCGCGGATCCGCCCGCGCTCCTGCTCCAGCAGCTCGACGATGGTGCCGCCGTCGACCGCCGGCATCGCCGCCATGGTCGCAGTCGAGGCGATCAGCTCCGCCGGGAAGAATGCGTGCACGACGTGCAGCTCGCCGCCGAGCCGCGCGGCGAGCGACCCGCCTATCTCGAGGAGCTCGTGATCGAGCTGTGCGGGGAGGTCGCTGTCATGACCCGGGTCGACGGCGGCCAGGATACGCACCGGCTCGCGCCAAGGTGCGGCTTTGGCCAGCAGGAGCGGTGCCGGACACGACCGGATCAAGTTCCAGTCGGTGTTCGTCAGAACGGTGCGGCGG
>JBQGDL010000049.1:0-47639 GCA_052039045.1 Steroidobacteraceae bacterium | reverse complement strand
CGGCTTTCCGTGCCTGGGGCGGCTGCCTAAGGTCACGGTCGTCCATCGGAACGCGCGGCCGTAGCTCAGTTGGATAGAGCATCAGGCTTCGAACCTGAGGGTCGGGGGTTCGAATCCCTCCGGCCGCGCCACACGGTGCTGCTGGCGGTCTCGCTGGTGTGCATGCTGCGGCGGGACGTCGGAGGACCCCGATGACGCAGGAACCGCACGTCAGCGAATACCATGACTCGATGGTCGCGTTTCTCGAGTGGATCTGGGGCCGGAACTTCATGGCCCCGGGCGGCGAGGGCAACGTCGACAAGCTGGTGAACGGCCTCGACCTCGCCGGCAAGCGCGTGCTCGACATCGGCTGCGGCATCGGCGGGCCGGCCTTCGTTCTCGCGCGCAAGTACGGTGCAGTGGTCACCGGCATCGATCTGGAGCCGCAGCTCATCTCGCGCGCCTCACACCGTGCGAAGGAACTCGGGCTCTCGCACCGTACCGAATTCAGTACGGTCACGCTCGGCCCGCTGGAGTTTCCCGATCGAAGCTTCGACGTCGTGTTCACGTCCGGCGCCCTGACGCAGACCGAAGACAAGGCCGGGATCGTCGCCGAGTGCTACCGGGTCCTGAAGCCGGGCGGCATCCTCACCTGCTACGACTGGCTGAAGAGCGAAGGCGAGCTCAGCGCGGACATGCGCTATTTCATCCAGATGGAAGGCCTCACTTACAACCTGATCACGCTGGCCGAGCTCGGCAGCCATCTCGTCGAGGGCGGTTTCGAGGATGTCACGACCGAGGATGCGTCCGAGTGGTACCGCCGCGAGTCGCGGCGCGAGTACGAACGGATGAGGGGCGAAGGCAGGCCGCAGGTCGTCGAGTTGATCGGCGAGGCGCAGGCCGAGCACATGATCGAGGACTGGCGCTCCATGGTCGTCGTCTGCGAGAAAGGCGAGCTTCGCCAGGGGTACACGCGGGGACGAAGGCCTGAGGAATGAGCACAACGTACGACGCCATTGTCATCGGCGGTGGCCACAACGGCCTGACCGCCGCGGCGTATCTCGGCAGGGCGGGTCTCAGGATCCTGGTACTGGAGCGGCGCGCCGTGCTGGGCGGCGCCGCTGTGACCGAAGAGTTCCATCCCGGCTATCGCAATTCCGTCGCCTCATACACCGTGAGTCTCCTGCGGCCGGAGGTCATCGAGGAGCTGGAGCTCAAGCTGCACGGCTACGAGCCGGTGCGGATGCATGCCCACCTCAGCATCCTCCAGGATGGCCGCACGCTCCTCATGATCGGCGACGAAGCCCACGACCGCGCCGCCATTAGCCGCTTCTCGACCCGCGACTACGAGAACATGCAGCGCTTCAACGCGGCTGTGGACCGCGCGGGCGAAGTAATCCGCGCGCAGTGGTTGAAGCCGCCGCCCGCGCTCGGCGGGGGCATCATGGATTTGCTCGCCTTGCTGCCGGCAGCGCGCGAATTCCGCGCACTCTCGCCCGAGGACCGGCACCTGCTGATGCAGCTCCTGACCTCACCCGCGAACGAAATCGCCGAACGCTGGTTCGAGAGCGAGGCGATCCGCAACATCACTGCCGGTCACTGCGTCTCCGGAAACGTCGCGAGCCTGGACGCGCCGGGATCGGCGATTCCGTATTTCCATCACGCGCTCGGCGAGTTCGAGGGCGAGCGCGGCGCCTGGGGCCATGCCCGCGGCGGCATGGGAGCGATCACGCAGGCGATGGCGGCGTCCGGCCGCGCGCACGGCGTCGAATATCGCACGAGCGCGCCCGTGGAACGCATCCTCCTGGACGGTGGCCGCGCCGTCGGCGTGCGGCTGGAAAGCGGCGAGGAGCTCCGCGGCCGCTACCTGCTCGCCAACACCGATCCGAAACGCACGTTCCTGAAGTTCGTCGGCCGCGAGAACCTGCCGGCGGGGCTCGCGGCCGGCATCGAGCGGCTGCGCATGGGCCATGCGACGCTCCGCATGAACCTCGCGCTATCGGGCGCGCCGGATTTCGCCGCGCTGTCGGTCGCGGAGGCCGAGGTCGCCCGCGGCGGCTCCATCACCATTTTCCCCGAGCGCACCCAGATCGAGGCCAACTACCGCGCCGCGCTCGCGGGCCGGATCATCGACATGCCGTATCTCGACATCCGCATTCCCTCGGCGATCGACGACACGCTCGCGCCGCCCGGGCATCACGTGATGAGCCTGATCGGCAAGTACTATCCCTATCGCCTCGCGGACGGGCAGAGCTGGGACGAGATCGGCCCGTCCGTCGCCGAGCGCATCCTGACGACGCTGGAGCGGTACCTGCCGAACCTGCGGAGCCTCATCGTCGGCCGGCAGTTCCTGACGCCGCTCGATCTCGAGCGCGTGTTCGGTCTCACCGAGGGCGACATATTTCACGGCCGTCACGACCTCGACCAGATCTTCGGCCTGCGCCCGCACCCGCAGTCGGCCCAGTTCGCGACGCCGTTTCCCGGCCTCTATATCTGCGGTTCCGGCGCCCATCCCGGGGGCGCGGTTTCCGGCGCGCCGGGGCGGAACGCCGCAATGCGTGTGATCAAGGACGCAAAGCGGGGGCGGTGACCGGGATTCGAGTTGCTTGCCACGCCATCGGTTACTTTCCGCGCGCTGCGTAGTAGCCGCGATCCTGGGGTCTTCGTCATCGCTCTCCGCTCCAGGTTGATTGGCCTTGAGAAAAGAGCTGAATATGTCACCCTTCTGTTGGGATTTCACACATGTGAAATCGAGGCGGTCTGAACGAGGAGTCGACGCGATGAAGCACCCGCATTCTATGTTGTCGCAGGCCGCAGTTGGCCTGCTGCTGCTTGCAGGGTCGACGCTCGCGCTGGCGCAGGATCCCGCGGTCGTGAACCCCAACAACGTCCGGGTAACGCTCGAGAACGATCGCGTGCGGGTGCTCGAGGCGATTCTTCGTCCGGGCGAGAAGGAACAGCCGCACTCTCATCCGGCGTGCATCATGCACATTCTGGCGGGGGGCCGCATTCGCGCTCACACCGTCGGCGGGCCCACCAGCGAGGTGGAAGTCGCGACGGGAGAGACGGTCTATCGCGAGCCGGTCACACACTGGGCCGAGAACATAGGCACGACTACCATTCGTCTGATCGTCGTCGAGCTCAAGGACCCGGGCTGATTTCGAGCGCACGCCGCGCCGCATGCCTGCCGCCATCGCGCTCTTCGCCAGCTCACGCCGCCACGGCAACACCGGCCAGCTGATCGACCGGATCGCACGAGAGCTCGGCATCGAGGTGGTGGATCTGGCGGAGAAACGGATTTCCGCGTACGACTACGAGCACCGCAATCGCGGCGACGACTTCGAGCCCTTGATGATGCGTGTGCTGGCGTACGACCAGATCCTCTTCGCGACGCCCGTCTACTGGTACTCGGTGAGTCTGCCAATGAAGGCGTTCCTCGATCGCATCTCCGATTTCCTGGACCTGCCCGACCTGCTGGACGACGGCCGCCGGTTGCGAGGCAAGTGCGCCTACGTGGTCTGCACCTCGATCTATGACGCGCCGCCGGCGTCGTTCGTCGGAGCGTTCGCCGACACCTTCAACTACCTCGGTATGCGCTTCGAGGGTGTCGCGCATGCCAACTGCCGCGACGGTTACCTGCCGGAGAGACACGATCGGGAGGCCGTCGCATTCGCGCAGCGGGTCCGCGACGCCGCTGCAGCCGACACGACGAGCGCACGGTGAGTCGACACCCGCGGAGCATTGCTGCCTGTGCAAGGGCAGGAGGGCGACCCGCGGCCCGTGCTCAGGCCAACGAATCGAGCACGTCGATAAGCCGGTCGACCTCGCCGCGTGAGGTGTAGTGCACGAACGACGCGCGCAGCACTCCCTCGTCGGGGTCGACGCCGAGCGCCTTCACGAGGCGGTACGCGTAGAAATTCCCCACACCGACGCCGAGCTTGCGCTCGGAGAGACGCCGTGCCGCGTCGCCCGAGCTCTGCCCGGCGACGGTGAAGGCGACGGTCGGTGCCCGCTCGGACGCGATCCGTCTGCCGATCAGCCGCATCCGCGTGTGGCCTGCGAGAAAGTCGAGCAAGGGCTGCAGCAGCGCGGTCTCGTGCTCGCGGAACAGCGTTTGCACCGCGGCGGCGCGCTTCCCTGCCGGCTCGCCGCCCAGGCCGTGCCGTTCGGCGACGGCTTCCAGGTAATCGACCACGCCGTTGACCGCGGCGATCTGCGCGTGGTCGGGACCGGCCGGCGTGAAGCGGTAGCCCGGATCGCCGTCGCGGAAGAAGTGCCCCTGGTTCGGCAACGCCGCATTCAGCTCGCGGCGCAGGAACATCGCGCCGAGGTGCGGGCCATACACCTTGTAGAGCGAGAACAGGTAGATATCGGCGCCCAGCGCGGTAACGTCCGGCAGACCGTGCGGACAGAACGACACGCCGTCGACGATGGCGAGCGCGCCCGCCCGGTGCACCAGATCTGTGAGCGCCCGCACCGGATGAATGCTCCCAACCACGTTCGAGCAGTGGGTGAAGGCGACCATCCGCGTGCGCGCGCCGAGGAGCCGCTCGAGGTCTGCCGGCCGCAGCTCCGCGCTCTGCGGATCGACCTGCCACTCGCGCACGACCACACCCGCGCGCTCGAGGCGGCGCCAGACGCCGACATTGGCCTCGTGATCCTGGTTCGTGACGATGATCTCATCGCCGGGCTTCAGATGCTCGCGCAGTGCCTGCGCGATCACGTAGGTGTTCTGCGACGTCGACGGTCCGAAGTGCAGCTCGTCGGTGCCGACGTTGAGCCACGCGGCGAGGCGCTGCCTGGCGGCATCCATCTGTTGCCCGGCCGTACGGGATGGCTCGAAGTCGTAATAGGGCTGGACCCTGGTCCGGCGGTAGTAGCGCTCCAGCCACTCGATGGTCTGCCGGCAGGCGTAGGAGCCGCCGGCGTTCTCGAAATGCGCGAAGCCCTCGAGCGAGGGCTCCGCGAAGGCCGGAAACTGCGAGCGGACGAATTCCAGATCGAGAGCGGTCATGACACGGACTCCGTGCAGTTCATACTAGGCGGGATATGAGCCACTGGTGAAACTGCCACACGGCGTGCTCCTGGGGAACGAGCACGCCGCGGCGATGACGGCGCGAGTGCAGCCCCTCCTGATTGAGCTCGCACACGCGGCCATCCTGTGCGATCACGAGTCGACCGAGCTCGAGCATGCGCTCGATCGAGTCCCGATGCTGCGTGGCGACGCCGGGCGGCGCCAGCCAGTCGACCGTGAGCTGTAGTGACTCCGGACCCTTCGGCATTACGCGCACGCTGCGAACGTAATCCGGGTGCGCCACGATGTACAGACTGGCGGTGAACGAGGCGAACACCATGCCGAGCGAGCGCTGCATTTCGTCGGGACCGTCGATGAGCGGCAACGCCCTCTGGCCGTCGAGCGTCCAGGTTTGGAGTCCCGGCGCGACTCTCGGTCGCGGATCTCCCGCAGCTTCGGTCGAGGGCAGCCCCCGACGGTCGGCGTAGCTCAGCACGCCATCGCGGTACACCGGCACGATCCGGCAGAGCTCCGGATGGATGCGCGGACAGTGGTAACACTCCGAATAGTTCTCCCAGAACACCTTCCAGTTACAGGCGAGCGTGCTCTCGTCACGCTGCACGGTCTCGAGGGCAGCCAGCGGCCAGGCTTCGACGTTGCGTGCCTCGGCGCCGAGGAACTCGCTCAGGCTCGCGGCCGGTGTCTCGCTCAGGTTCACGAACAGGAATCCGCCCCAGACGTCGACGTGCGCCTCGTAGAGCCGGTAGTGCTCGCGATGGAAGTCGGCGAGCTCGATCCTCATGGGCGTCGCGAGCAGCTCCCCCGCGAGCGAATATGTCCAGCCGTGATACGGACACACGATGCGTCCGTTGGCGAAATGACCAGCGGTTTCACGGCACAGCGTCGAGCCGCGATGGCGGCAGGTGTTATGAAAGGAGCGCGGCCGCCCTTCGCCGTCGCGCGTGACGATGAGGCGCTCGTTGCCGATCTCCGCGACGCAGAAGTCGCCCGGCCGCGGAATGTCCGCGTTGCGTCCGACGCAGATCCAGTCGCGGTACCAGATCGCTTCGAGCTCGCGCGCGTAGTGCACGGGATCGTAATACCAGGCGCTGGGCAGCGTCGTTTCCGTGCGGTCGAGGAGGGTCATGGATCTGCCTCGATCTTCCTGAGCATGGCGTTTTCCTCCGGTCGCACGTGACATGCAAGGCACGCTCGCAACGCACTCGCCTGAGGCCATATGGTAGCCTCGAGTCGTGACGGATCTCTCCGTATTTCCCGTGACCGCGAGGTGGCCGGCGACTCAACCGGATCGCATACAACTCTATTCGCTCAACACGCCAAACGGCGTCAAGGCGTCGATCATGCTCGAGGAAACGGCGCTGCCGTACGAGGCACATCTCGTGCGTTTCGATGCCAACGAGCAGAAGTCGGCCGAATTCCTGTCGCTGAGCCCGTACGGCAAGATTCCCGCGATCATCGACCCGAACGGCCCCGACGGAGTGCCGCTGGCCTTGTTCGAATCCGGCGCGATTCTGGTGTATCTCGCGGACAAGGCCGGCCAGCTGCTAGCGCGAGACTCTGCGACGCGCTACCAGACGCTGCAATGGCTCATGTTCCAGGTGGCCGGTATCGGGCCGATGTTCGGCCAGCTCGGCTTCTTCCACAAGTTCGCCGGCCGGGAATACGAGGACAAGCGGCCGCGGGACCGCTACGTCGCCGAATCGAGACGGCTGCTCGGTGTGCTCAACGCGCGGCTCGCGGGGCGGTCATGGATCATGGGCGACGACTATACGATTGCCGACGTCGCGACGTTTCCCCTGGTGTGGAACCTGATTGGCTTCTACGGCGCCGGCGATCTCGTCGGTTTCGCGGACTTTGCGCAAGTGAGGCGCGCGCTCGACGCCTTTCTGGCGCGGCCGGCGGTCGTCCGCGGCCTGGAGATACCGCACCCGTGAGCGCCAGCGCCGCGAGCGGGCGGGGAGGGCGGTGTCACGCGGGCGGCAGCGTCGCTGGGAACTCCTCGGTGTCGATCTCGGCAAGGGTTTCCGGCGCGTAGCGCGGCCCGCTCACCGTCGCCGGATTGACCAGCGCCTCGAGCCGCGCGACCAGCACGGCGTCGAGCTCCAGTCCCGCAGCGCCGAGGTTCTCCTCGAGATGCGTCGCCGAGGTCGTCCCCGGGATCGGAAGCACGCAGGGTGCCGTCCGCAGCAGCCATGCCAGTGCGAGCTGCGCGGGCGTGCATCCGGCCTCGTTCGCGAGCTCGCGCAGCCCCGCGAGCAGGCGCCGGTTCGCGGCGAAGTGGGGATCCTGGAAACGCGGCATGTTGCGCCGGATGTCTTTCGGCACGAACCGGCCAGGGTCGTCGATCGCGTCGGCGAGGAAGCCGCGCCCCAGCGGCGCGAACGCGACCAGCGCCACGTCGAGTTCGCGACAGGCGTCGAGCAGGCCAAGCTGCGGGTTGCGGCTCCAGAGCGAATACTCGTTCTGTACCGCGGCGATCGGATGCGCGGCGCACGCGCGGCGCAAGGTCGCCGCCGACACTTCCGAAAGCCCGATGGCCCGGACGTGTCCGGCGCGAACCATTTCGATCATCGCGCCGAGGCTGTCCTCGAGCGGCACGCGGCGATCCCAACGATGCAGGTACCAGAGGTCGATGACATCGGTGCGCAGGCGCACGAGCGACTCCTGGCAGGTGCGCCGGATGGTGTCGGGCCGCCCGTCGATCACGCGTTTGCCGTCGACCCCGGTCATGCCGCACTTGGTCGCGAGATGAATGCGAGCCCGCCGGCCGGCGAGCGCTTCGCCGAGCAGAGCCTCGTTGGCGCCGAAGCCGTACAACGCGGCCGTATCGAAGTGCGTGACGCCGAGGTCGATCGCCCGGTCGATGACGTCCCGCGCCGCACGCGGCGACGGCGGCACGCCATAGGCGTGGCTCAGCGGCATGCAGCCGAGGCCGATCTCTGCGACCTTCGTGCCGCCGATCGAGCGGGACTTCATCGCGGGCGCTGCGCTTGCGCGACCGCGCGGCGTCAGCCTGCCGCCTCGAGCTGCCGCTCGAGACGGCCGAGCACCTCGTAGCACGGCAGCACTCCTTGCACCGAGGCATTGGGCTCGCGGCCTTCGAGGATCGCCGCGAAGAACTCGCGGTCCTGCAGCTCGATGCCGTTCATCGAGACGTCGACCTTCGACACATCCACCTTCTCGTCGCGGCCCGTGACCAGATCGTCGTAGCGCGCGATCCAGGTGCCGTTGTCGCAGATGTAGCGGAAGAAGGTGCCGAGCGGTCCGTCGTTGTTGAACGACAGGGACAGCGTGCAGATCGCGCCCGATGCGGCGAGGAGCTGGATCGACATGTCCATCGCGATGCCGAGCACGGGATGCTTCGGCCCCTGGATGGCGTTGGCGATCCTGATCGGGCTGCCGGTCTGGTACTGGAACAGGTCCACGGTGTGGGCCGCGTGATGCCAGAGCAGGTGATCGGTCCAGGAGCGCGGCTGACCGAGGGCATTCATGTTCGTGCGGCGGAAGAAATAGGTCTGCACATCCATCTGCTGGATCGCGAGCTCGCCGGCGCGAATGCGGCGGTGGAGCCACTGGTGCGACGGATTGAAGCGCCGCGTGTGCCCAACCATGCAGATGCGCCCGGTGTCGCCCTGCACCCGGGCCACTTCCTGTGCATCCCGCCAGCTGTCCGCCAGAGGAATCTCGACCTGCACATGCTTGCCGGCGCGCATGCACTGGATCGCCTGCGTCGCGTGCAGCTGCGTTGGCGTCGCAAGGATCACGGCGTCGACGCCCGGGCGGTCGAGCGTCTCGGCGAGCTCGGTCGTTGCGTGCGGGACGCCGAACCTGGCTGCGACTTCGCGCGTCTGGTCGAGGGTGCGGCCGACCAGCGCAACGACCTCGATGCCGCCGATCGTCCGGATCGCCTCGAGATGCTTCTGCCCGAATGCGCCGGCTCCGGCAAGGATGATCTTCATGTCCGTGCTCCGCGGGAGAAACAGGGACATTCTCTATTTCCGTGTGGCGGGAAATGGAGAATGTCCCCTTTTTGCTAGGTGGCGTTCTCGAGAATCAGATGGCCGACCGCGGTGTTCGATGCGGCGACGTGGTAGAAACGGTGCGTGGTCTTCACCCGCGCGCTGAGCGCGCCGCGCATGATGAGCCACATGACCAGCTCGATGCCCTCCGAGCCGGCTTCGCGGACGTACTCGATGTGCGGCACCTGCGCCAGCCCCTCCGGGTCCTCGATCAGCCGGTCGATGAAGGCGTTGTCCCACGGCGCGTTGATCAGGCCCGCGCGCGGCCCCTGCAGCTGGTGGCTCATGCCGCCGGTGCCCCAGACCTGCACCTCGAGATCCTCGTCGAAGGATTCCACCGCGCGCCGGATCGCCTGGCCGAGCGCGTAGCAGCGTCGCCCCGAGGGGGGCGGGTAGAGCACGACGTTGACCGCCAGCGGAATCACGCGGCAGGGCCAGGCACTCGGCTGGCCGAACATCAGCGAGAGAGGCACCGTGAGCCCGTGGTCGACGTCCATCTTGTAGACGAAAGTCAGGTCGAAATCCTGCTGCGTGACCGACTGCGCGACGTGAGCGGCGAGCTCGGGGTGCCCCTGGACGACCGGCACCGGCCGCGGCCCCCAGCCTTCGTCGGCGGGCGAGAAATTCTCGGCGCAGCCGATGGCGAAGGTGGGGACGATGTCGAGGCTGAACGCGGAGGCGTGATCGTTGTAGACGAGGATCACCACGTCCGGCATGTGCTCGGCGATCCAGCGTTTGGAGAACTCGTAACCGGCGAACATCGGTGCCCAATACGGCTCGCCCGTGCGGCGATGATCGATGGTGGCGCCGATCGCAGGCACGTGCGAGGTAGTCACACCCGCGGTGATCCGGGCCATCAGTCCTTCTCCTCGATGTAGCGGTTGCCCTCGATCGTGCGGCCTCCCTCGAGCATCATCGTGCGGTATTGCTCGACCGACATTCCGGTCATGGTCGAGACGGCCTGCAGATACGAGAGCCCGTCGGTGGAGAACACTTTCGCCAGGAAATAGATGTTGCCGCCGAGCTGGATGAGTCGGTTGTAATCGCGCTTGAGCAGCGCTTGCTTCTGCTCCTCTGTCATCGGCCACTCGTCGAGATAGGCGCGCTCGTTCGCCTTGAACCGCGCGCGGTTCTCCGCCTTCATCAGCGACATGCAGAACTGGTTCAGGTGATAACCCTTGCGGGCCTGGTCGGCATCGAAGATCGTCGTGCCTGGCACATCGGCGTAGGGCTTGTCGAGGGACATCAGTTGGCCTCCTCGCGCGCCCAGTAGAGGCGCATCGGATTATCGACGAGCAGCCGGCGCTGGAGCTCCGCCGACGGCGCGATCCGCGGGATCAGGTCGACGAGCCGCCCGTCGTCGGGCATGTGCGACCTCAGGTTCGGGTGCGGCCAGTCGGTGCCCCACAGCACGCGGTCGGGGAACTCCTCGACCAGCCCCCGGGCAAACGGCACGACGTCGTCGTACGCCGGCGGGCCCGTGACCGACAGCCGCTCGGGGCAGCTCACCTTCGACCAGACGTTGGCATTGTCGCGCATCAGACGCACGAACAGACCGAACCCGGGACCGTCCACCGGCTGCGACACGTCCGGGCGCCCCATGTGATCCACGACCACTGTCGCGGGCAGGGAGGCGAAGAAGTCGTAGAGCTCCGGCAGATCCGCCGCCTCGAAGTAGATCACCACGTGCCAGCCGAGCGGGGCGACCCGCCGCGCCAGGCCGGCCAGCACTCCGCGCGGCGTCACGTCCACCAGGCGCCGCAGGAAATTGAAGCGAATGCCGCGCACCCCGGCCTGATCGAGCGCGAGCAACTCGGCATCGGTCACTGCGGCACCGACTGTGGCAACGCCGCGGGCGCGATCCCCGGCGTCACGCAGCGCATCGACCAGCGCGCGGTTGTCCGCGCCGTGACAGGTGGCCTGCACCAGCACGTTGCGCTCGAAACCGAGCCAATCGCGCAGGGCCCAGAGCTTCTCCTTCGGCGCGTCGCACGGGGTGTACTTGCGTTCCGGCGCGTAGGGGAACCGCGCTCCGGGACCGAACACGTGGCAGTGCGCATCGACTGCGCCACCGGGCGGCCGGAAGGCGGGACGCGACGGCCGCGGATGGAAGGGCAGCCAGTCGCGGTCCATCGTGAAAGGACCGGATGCTCCGGCAGCCGGCCAGTCCGGCGCGCCCGGCACGATGCGAAGCGCGGCGCTCACAACCCGCGCTCCCGGAGTCGCGCATCGAGCCGCGGGTAGACCCGCCGCGCGTTGCCCTCGAAGATCCGGCGCTTGGCGGCCCCGTCGAGCGGCAGTGCGTCGATGTAGCGGCGTGTGTCGTCGAAGTAATGACCGGTCTGCGGATCGACGCCGCGGACGGCGCCGATCATCTCCGAGCCGAACAGGATGTTGTCGAGGTCGATTACGCGCACCAGCAGATCGATCCCCGGCTGGTGGTACACACAGGTGTCGAAGAACACGTTGCGCATGACGTGCTCGGCGAGCGGCGGGCGCTTCAGCATGTCCGCGAGGCCGCGGTAGCGGCCCCAGTGGTAGGGGACGGCACCCCCACCGTGCGGGATCACGAACTTGAGCGTCGGGAAGTCGCGGAACAGGTCGCCCTGGATGAACTGCATGAACGCGGTAGTGTCCGCGTTGATGTAATGCGCGCCGGTCGCGTGGAAATTCCGGTTGCAGGACGCGGAAACGTGGATCATCGCCGGCACGTCGAGCTCGACCATCGCCTCGTAGAGCGGGTACCAGTGCGGGTCCGTGAGCGGGGGTGCAGTCCAGTGGCCCCCCGACGGATCGGGGTTCAGGTTGCAGCCTACGAATCCCAGCTCACGCACGCAGCGCATGAGCTCCGCGATCGTGCCGTCGAGCGGTGCACCCGGCGACTGCGGCAGCTGGCACACGCCCGCGAAGTTGTCCGGATAGAGACTCACCACGCGGCCGATCAGGTCATTGCAGGCGCGCGACCAGGCGAGCGATACGGCCTGGTCGCCCTCGTGATGACCCATGGCCGATGCGCGCGGCGAGAAGAGCGTCAGATCGGAGCCGCGCTTGCGCTGCAGCGCAAGCTGGTTGGTCTCGATCGTCTCGCGGATCTCGTCGTCGCCGATGACGGCCGGCGTCGGCGCTGGGAGGCGCGGATCCGCAAACCAGGCGAGCTGCTTCTCGCGGAACTGCGCATGACGCGCGGGCGCCGTCGTGTAATGTCCGTGGCAGTCGATGATCATGGTCTGGTCGCTCCGGACGTCGACACGACCTGCGCGAGGATCGCATCCAGCATGGGTGCGAGCTCGTCGTGCGCGAGTGCGGCGGCGTGCGCCGCCGCCCAGTCCTGGCGTTCAGCCGTGGCGCTCGCCATCCAGTTGCCGATGCCCGCGTCGGCGACCGTGCGCGCGACTTCGCGCATCTCTTCCGCGCGCCGCCGCCCGTGTTGCAGCGAGCGTGAGATCATGTAGCGACCGAGCCGTCGCCAGTCGAGGCCCGGAAAGAGATCGCCAAGCGAGTCGAGCACCGTCGCATCGACCCGATAGTGCCGCGCGGCGAGCATGGCCTCGCCGAGCAGCGCCTCCACGCCTTTCACCACCACGCTGCGGCACATTTTCGCGGCCGAGGCCCGTCCGATGACCGTCGCGAACGCGCTCGCGCCCGTCAGTCCCAGCGCGTGCAGCGACGGCAGCAGTTCCGCGGTATGCGGGCCGCCGAGCAGCATCGGCGAGGCGAGGCGCTTCGGGCCGATCGGCGACATGACCGCCGCCTCGACGTAGCGTGCGCCGCGCGCCTCGATCGCTGCGCTCGCTTCCACGCGGGTCGACGGCGACACCGAGTTGAGGTCGAGATACACGGCGCCGCGTTGCAGCGCAGGCGCGGCGCTCTCCGCCGCGGCCAGGCACTGTCCGGCGGTCACTGCGGAAATGACGAGATCCGCGCCGTCCACCGTGTCGCCGGCGCCCGTCGCGGCGCGGATCCGGATCGTCGCCAGCGCGCGCGCCGGCACGCTCTGCGGATCGGGGAACAGGATGTCCCAGGCGGCGATCCCGGCCGCGCCGCGCGCCGCTAGATCTGCCGCGACGATCTGGCCGACCTCGCCGAACCCGAGCAGGCCGATGTGCCGGAACCCGCTCATGCGCCGTCCCACAGCCGCGCCGGCACGTAAACCCGGCCGTCCATCAGCTTGCGCGCGGTGCGCAGCAGCGCAGCGCGGCGCACCTCGACGGGCGAGCGCTCGACGTCGATGTCGACTTCGACGGTGAAGAAACCCGTCGGGTGCTCGATGTCGAGCCGGCGCGGCATTGCCGTGCCGGGCGTCACGGCCAACTGCGCCGCGACCGAGCCTGGCAGCAGACAGGCGGTCGCGACGCTCACCGCACCCAGCACGCCGATCGCCTCGTGCACCCGGTGCGGAATGAACGTGCGCGTGCAGAGCGCCCCGCCCGAGCGCGGGGGCGCCACCAGACACATCTTGGGGACGGTCTTGCGCTCGACGTCGCCGAGATTCATGCGCGGGCCGAGCGCCAGACGCACGCGCTCCACGCGCGCCTTGAGCTCGGCGTTGGCCTCGAGCGCCTCCGGCGTCTCGTAGCCGGATACGCCGAGATCCGCGGCCCTGAGCAGCACCACCGGCATGCCGTTGTCGA
The DNA here is from genome assembly GCA_052039045.1 of Steroidobacteraceae bacterium. Lineage (GTDB taxonomy): Bacteria > Pseudomonadota > Gammaproteobacteria > Steroidobacterales > Steroidobacteraceae > DATJKD01. The sequence goes on along the minus strand of JBQGDL010000049.1, from coordinate 33,975 downwards.
TGCAGGTGACGGCGAGGCCGTCGATGCGGTCCGACGCCGCGCCGGTGGGAAGCAGCGCGCCGCAGCTCGAGCCTGCCACGTCGAGAAAGTCGATCGGAATGGCGGCGGCGGTGCCCGGCACGCCGTCGATCCGCGCCTGCCCCTCGTACTCCACGCTGCCTCGCGGCGTGGGCACGTGCGCGACTGCGACGCTGGCGGTGTTGATCATGTGGATGCGGACCGGCGTCACGGGGTCGCGCGCGGATACCAGGCCCTGCTCGATCGCCCACGGGCCGACGGCGGCGAGAATGTTGCCGCAGTTCTGGCTGTCGCTGACCTCGGGCCGGTCGACCACGACCTGCAGGAACAGATAATCGACGTCGGCATCCGGCCGCGCCGACGCCGTTACCACGGCCACTTTGCTCGTGAGCGGATGCGCGCCGCCGACGCCGTCGATCTGCCGCGCGTCGGGCGAGCCTAACGCCCTGAGCAGGATACGATCGCGCGCTGCGGTGTCCGTGGGCAGATCGCGGGCGTGGAAGAAGAGCGCCTTCGAGGTCCCGCCGCGCATCAGGGTGGATGGGATGCCGCGCAGCATCGGCGGTCATTCCTCGCCGGGCGGACCGTCGCGGTACTCGAGGCCGCGTTCGGCCAGCCGCTCGCGCATGCCGTAGATGTCGAGGCCCAGCTCGCCGGCCTGCAGGCGTTGGCGGACCTTTGCCTCCTTGGCCTCGCGCGCCGAGCAGCTCTCGAGGACGGCTGCCGCAGTGCGGCGCGGCACGACGCATACGCCGTCGTCGTCGGCCACGATCACATCGCCCGGCTCGATGAGCGCGCCCGCGCATACCACCGGCACGTTGACACTGCCCAGGGTTTCCTTGACCGTGCCCTGTGCCGAGACGGCCTTCGACCAGACGGGGAAGCGCATCGCGGTGAGGTCGCGCACGTCGCGCACTCCTGCGTCGATCACCAGCGCGCGCACGCCGTGCGCCTGCAGCGACGCGCCGAGCAGCTCGCCGAAGTACCCGGCCTCGGAGTACGAGGTCGGTGCGACGACCAGGATGTCGCCGTCGCGGCACTGCTCGACCGCGACGTGGATCATCCAGTTGTCGGCCGGCGGGAGGCTCACGGTGATCGCACTGCCGGCGACTCGCGCGCCGGGGTAGATCGGGCGCATCGCCGGGGCGAGCAGCCCGGTGCGGCCCTGCGCTTCGTGCACGGTCGCCACGCCGGAGGCGGCGAGCCCGTCGATCACCGCCGGCTCCGCGCGGCGAATGTTCCGGTAAACGACGTGCATAGAGGTCAGACCCCCGGGAATTTCGCGGCGCCACGATTGTCACGCCGGAACCGGCGCGGCGCCAATTGCATTTTCCCCGGGGGGTATAAGGGTTTGCTAACGCCCTGGTCAGCCGTTTCCGGACCCGGCTCGGGGCCGAACCGCCCTTCCCGACCGGCGCTTCACCGACGGACCTGGGCGGTCGGGAGCGGAGCAATCGACGTCGCGACTTGAACTTTTCGGACCCGGCGCGACACTTACGGGACTACGGGCAGGTGTCTTGATGCGTGGGCCGGCACCGTATCTGTGCTGTATCGCAATCGCGCTCGCGATCGCGCCGGGCCCGTGTGCGGGTCGCGAGCGCTGGCGCGCGACCGCCGCGCTGACCACCGACTACGTGCTGCGCGGAGTGTCGCAGACCGACGGTGGGCCGGCGTTGCAGGCGGGCCTGACTTATGGCTCCCCGAGCGGGTGGTACGCCGGGGCCTGGGGGTCGAATGTCGATACCGGCCGCGACTTCTACCCGGACGAGGGTGCGCATACCGAGCTCGACCTGTTCGTCGGGTACGCCCAGCCGGTCGGCCGCGACTGGTCGGTCGATGTGCGGCTGCTGCGGTACGAGTACCCCGACGAGGGCTCATTTCTCGACTATGACTACAGCGAACTCGTCCTGGCCGTGGCCTTTCGCGACTGGCTCGACCTCTCCCTCGCCATATCGAACGACACGACGTTGATCACCTATCGCGGCATCGCCAGGGATCGAACCGCCATCGCCTGGGATGTCGGCGTGGAGCGTCCGCTCACCTCATGGTTGTCGCTGGTCGCGGGGCTGGGCTACTACGACCTGCACGACCTCTACGGCACGGGCTACGCATACGGCAACCTCGGGCTCTATACCGACATCGGACCCGTGCGACTCGACCTCGGTCACTACCGCACGGATTCCAACGGCACGAGGCTCTTCGGTTCAGAGCTGGCGGGTGGGCGCACGGTCCTCAGCATGATCGCGAGCTTCCGATGACGGCGATGCGCACCCCGGATGGCGGCGCGCGAATCGCGTCCGGTCCCGTCGATGACGACCGCCAGCTCATCGCCCGGGTGGCCGCCGGGGACCGAACTGCGTTCCAGGCCCTGTACTTCGCTTACCACAAGCGGTTGAGCCGGTTCCTGATGCGCATCTGCCGTCGACGCGAGCTGGCTGAGGAGATCATCAACGACACGATGTTCGCTGTCTGGCAGAAGGCCGGCGATTTCCGTGGCGAGGCTCAGGTGTCGACCTGGATCCTGGGGATCGCCTATCGCCAGGCGCTAAAAGCCCTGCGGCGCGCGGCGGGCCGGCTGCCGCTCGTCTCCGTCAACGTCGGTGACACGTCGCTGCGCGAACTCGGCGACGACGCCGGCGCAGCACAACGCGAGCTGCGCGAGTGGCTCGAGTCCGGTCTCGATTCGCTGCCGCCGACGCAGCGACTGGCGATCGAGCTCGCCTATTTCCTCGGACATTCCTGCGAGGAGATCGCGGCGATCACCGCTTGCCCGGTGAACACCGTCAAGACGCGCCTGTTCCATGCGCGCGAGCGCCTGCGGGAGCGTCTGCCCGCCCTGTCGGGCGGCACGCGCGCAGCCTCGATGACGGAGGAGCTGGAGTGATGAGACCGGCCGACGCGGACCTGTCCAACGCACACCAGCGCACACGAGCCGACCTGCCATTCCTCGTGAACGGCACGCTCGCCCCGGCCGAGGCAGCACGGGCGCGCGAGCATCTGCGGGGCTGCGCGGATTGCCGGGGCGATCTGGAGCTCCAGACGATGCTGCTGGCCTGCGTGCGCGAGGATTCCGTGCTCGACTATGCGCCACACGCGTCGTTCGCCAAGCTCGCGGTGCGGATCGATGAGCACGAGGCGCGCCGTGCGCGCCGCGCGTGGTGGCGACCGCCGGCACGTGTTCGAGTCAGGCTGCGCGACGCCGTGATTCTCACCCAGGCGGTCGCGATCGCAGTGCTGGTGGCGCTCATCGCCGACTCGGCGTGGCGCGCGCGCGAGCCATCCGTGGCGGCTTATCGGACTCTGACGCAGACACGCGCCGCGGTTCGCACGGATGCGCCGCTGCTGCGCGTCGTGTTCGACGATGGCATGCGCGCAGCCGACATGCGCCGGATGTTGAGCGCGATTGGCGGCACGGTTGTCGACGGACCGTCGCCGGCCGGCGTGTTCACGATCGCGCTCGGCGACCCGGCGAAGGGCCTGGCCGAGGACCCCGTGGTGGCCGCCGGGTGGCTGCGGACCCACCCCGGAGTGCGCTTCGCCGAAGTCGTGCAGCCGTCGCCGGCGGGGCGCTGAGCATGGGCTCACGCGGCGCGCTGCTGATCTGTTGCCTGCTCGCCGGCTGCGCGAGCGCACCCGGGCGACCGCTGCCTGCCTCCCTCACGGTGCCCGCCGATTCGCCGAGCGAGCGGCAGATTCTCGTTACGGTGCCCAATCCGACCGGCATGCCGTCACGACGACCCGGCTCTACGCCGAAGAATTACGACGCCGGCGCGCGCTACCAGGTGTCCGCTGCCGCGCGCCGCGCCGTCGCGGCGCTCGCCGCCGCGCATGGGCTGCGTACGCTCGTCGAATGGCCGATCCACGCGCTCGACGTGCATTGCGTCGTGTTCGACGTCGGGCCGGGGCGGTCGCGCGACGCGGTTCTTGCAGCCCTGGCCCGCGATTCACGCGTCGAGTCGGTGCAGGCGATGCAGCAGTTCGTCACGCGTGCCGCCGCGCCCCGCGGCGATCCGTACCGCGAACTGCAGGGCGCGCTCGGCGCGATGGGCGTCGAGGCGGCGCATCGCTGGTCGCGTGGCCGCGGCGTGCGCGTGGCCGTCATCGACACGGGGCTCGGCGACGGCCATCCGGACCTGGCCGGGCGAGTGGCCGAAGCGCGCGACTTCGTCGGCGCCGGGCGCGCCGATGCGCACGCCGAATCGCATGCGCTGGCGGTGGCCGGCCTGATCGCCGCGAGCGCGGACAACGGCGAGGGCATCGTCGGCGTTGCACCCGAGTCGAACATCGTCGCGATGCGCGCCTGCTGGCAGCCCGATCCCGGCCGGGAAGCCGCCTGCAGCAGTTTCACACTCGCGCTCGCACTGGCGGCAGCGATCGACCTGCGCACACCGATCATCAATCTGAGCCTGACCGGACCGCGCGATCCGTTGCTCGAGCGCCTGCTGAACCGCGCGATCCATCGTGGCGCAGTCGTCGTCGGTGCCGTGCCCGAGGATGCGGCGGCATCCGCCTCGTTTCCGACCGCGCTGGCGGGCGTGATCGCGGTGCAGGCCGCGGAAGCCGCCGCTGCGGACGGGATTGCGCAGGTGCTTGCCCCGGGACGCGAGCTTCTGACGCTGGCGCCCGGTGGCCGTTACGACTTCGAGAGCGGCAGCTCGCTCGCCGCGGCTCAGGTGTCGGGTGTGGTCGCCTTGCTGCTCGCGCGCGCGCCACGGCTGTCGAACGTCGAGATCGGTACGCTGCTGTCGCGCAGCGCCGCGGCCAACGGCGACGGGAGATTGCCGAAAGTCGTCAACGCCTGCCTTGCGCTGGTCGACCTGCTGAGCGTCGGCCCCTGCACCGCCGCCGAAGGCCCGCGCGTCGTGCGCGGCGGGCAGACCGAGTAACCGGCGGCTTCAGAAGAACCCGTGCAGCTGGACGAACGCGGTCCAGCGGTTCTGCAGGTCGTTCTGGGGTATGCCGTCGTACAGCAGTGCTCCGACCCGCAGCTGCACGAACTGCATTGGCGTGTATTCCCACAGCAACGTGTAGCGGTTCTGCTCGTCCTCGTCGACGTCTATGTCCGGTTCGAAGTATTCGACCGTCGCCTTCAGGTTGTGGCCTGCGCCCAGCCGCCAGTCGCCCTCGAGATGGCCGACCCAGAGCTCGCGACGGCCGGTGTCGGTCCCGTCGTCGACGATGTAATCGGCCTCGGCGAGCCACGCGATCGGACCGGTGCGCAACCCGGCGAACACGTTCTGCATCCGGCGATCGCCGGCGTCGGCATCGTTGTAGTTGAAGCTCGCCCCCGCGCGCCAGATCGATTGAACGTACTCGGCGCGCAGACTCGCCTGCTTTCCGTCGTCGATCTCGGTGCCGCCCGCCGTGCCGTTGGTCACGGCGAGCTGCGCGCTCCAGCGAGTCGACTCGTATCCGAGCTCCACGCCCTTGTCGGGCGTATCGAAGTTGATTCCGGGTATCTGGCGGATGAACGCCGTGTCGTCCTCGAGCCGAAGTCCGTAAGGCAGGTACATCTGGCCTGCCTTGACATACCAGCGCCGGTCGCCGAACCACACCGTGCCGTGGGCTTCCAGGTTCGTGCTCGCGCCCGGTGCGAGACGCTGGTCGACGTACAGCGACAGCCGCTCAGGGATGGGACTCAGGTTCAGATACAGGCGCAGCTCGTCGAGGTCGAACTCGGACTGCGAGTCCTGGTGCGGGACGTCCGTGTACGATCCGCTCGCGCGGAGATTGGCGCCGATCCCGACGTACCGGTTGATGATCCCGGTCCACGGCTCACCTCGATCGTCGAGGCTGACCTGGCGTGCCGGCAGCGCGGTTTGAGCCCAGGTGCTGCCGAATGCGTTGCGCATGCCGCCACCAGTGGCATTGACGTGGCACGCCATGCATTTGAGCCCTTGTTCGACTGCGAAGTAGGGCTCGGCGCGCGCCACGCTGCATACCACGCTGCCCAGGCCAGCGACGAGCAGGAGCGCCGTGTGTCGCAGCATCATGACTGGTCCCCAACCGAAAATTCGAAGGTGAAATCGCCGCCCGGGACGCCGTCGGCGTCGCCGTCGATCACTACGGCATCACGGTCCGCGATCGGCGCGGCCCCGCTGCCGGCAAGACGCAGCTCGAAGCGATCCGCGACCAGCGCGTTCGCCGGCAGCGCGACGGCGATGACCGTCGGCGCGAGCGACGTGATGGTGATGGCGAGCCCGTCGACGGCCGACTCGTTGCCCTCGCCGAACGTGCCGTCGCCGCCGCTGCGGAGCAACGTCACGTTGCTGGCGTGGATCAGCGACGTGTCGAGCTCCGCGTCGGCGGCGACGATTATCTGCACCGGCTCGCCGGCGGGCACGGGCGCGGTCGGTGACACCGCAACGAGCGCCGCCGGCCCGCCAGAGGAAAACGCGTCTGTCGACGGCTGAGCGCCGTCGACGATCCATTGCCGGATGACATCGATGGTCGCCTGCGGCAGCGGCGGCCCGCCTTGCGGCATCCGGTCCCCGACTTCCGCACTGCCTTCGAGCTTCTGCACCAGATAGCTCGCATCCGGGTCGCCGGGTTCCACGCGCAGCAGGCTCGCCACTTCGACGCTCGGCACGCCGACGAGCTGCGCGTACGAAACGCCCGCCGTCAGCCGCAGGCCGAGCGGCGCGGCGGCGCCGGCGTGACAGCCGGTGCAGATGGGCGTGAACACGTTCTGCTGTATCGAGTCATAGTCCGCCGTCAACGGCGGTGGGCCGCCGCCGGTGTTCGGGCGACCGTTCTGATCGAGACCCTCTCCGCTGCCCGCGCAGCCGGCGAGTGCCAGGATTGCGAGCATCCCCGCATGCGACCGGCTGCGCTGCATAAGCTTCCCGCATGGTGTGAGGTTCTGTAAGTACCGCGCGCACGCGCCGCGGTTCAACGCTTGCCTAGGCGCAGGCGGTTGAACCCGCGGTCGTGCGTGAGTACTTACGGGATGGCGGAGTGCTTACCCGGAGAGTGTCATGACGTACATGTCCGACGCGTGGCGCAGAAGCGGCGTGACGATTCTGATGCTGATGGCGTCCATCCTCTGTGCCTGTAACAGCAACGACGGCGACGGTGGAGACTCGACCGATCCAACCGCGACGCTCACCTCACCAGGGGACACAGTCAGCGGCACGGTCACGCTCGAGGCGACCGCGAGCGACGACATGGGCGTCACCGAGGCGCGCTTCCTGGTCGACGGCGACCTGATCGGGAGCGACGCCTCCGCACCCTACAGCATCGACTGGGACAGCTCGACAATCGCCGACGGCACTCACACGCTGCGCGTCGACGCGGTCGACGCGGAAGGCAATGTCGGTCAGTCGCAGGGCGTCACGGTCACGGTCGACAATGCGGACGAGTTCGCCGTGACGTTGTCAGGTGCCTTCGAAGTGCCGGTGCACGAGACGGCAGCAGGCGGAACCGCCGAAATCTCGGTCAACCGCACGACGCGGGCGGTGACCGGATCGCTCACGGTCTCCAACATGACGGCGAACGCCGCGCACATCCACGACGCCCACGCGGGCGCGAACGGCCCGATCCTGATCGGGCTCGAGCAGAGCGCGACCGACCCGGATGTGTTCGAGGTGCCGGCGAGCACGGTTCTGACCGAAGAGCAGTACGCAGATTTGCAGAACGCGGGTTTCTATCTGAATGCGCACTCGGAGCAGTTTCAGGGGGGCGAGGTCCGCGGTCAGCTCATCCCGCCGGGCTGGACGGTGATCCCGGTCTCGCTCTCCGGTCGCGAGGAAGTCCCGCGCAACGACGATCCGGCCACCGGTACCGCGGCGCTGACTGTCGAAACCGAGACGCGACGGATATTCGCGCACCTGACGCTGTCCGGGCTGGACGATGCGACGGCGGCACATGTGCACCGCGCGCTGGCCGGAACGAACGGGGATGTCGTCGTGCCGCTCGGGCAGGACGGGTCAGCTCCGGAGCACTGGTTCGCCGACGACATCGTGCTCTCGCAGGAGGACTTCGATGCGGCAATGGTCGGCGAGCTCTACTTCAATGCGCACGATGCAGCGCACCTCGACGGCGTGATCCGCGGGCAGATCGTTCCCGATGGGATCGAAGTGCTGTTCACGGACATGACCGGCGATGAGGTCGTGCCCCCGGTCACGACCACCGCGAGCGGCCTCGCGGCCACGACGACGAACCTGGATACGCGCAGCTTCGTCGCGCACGTCAACACGACGGGTCTCACGGCTGAGACCAGCGGCAGCATCAACCTGGGCGAACGCGGGGCGAACGGCGACGTGCTGACGGAGCTGACGCAGGACAGCGAGGATACCGCCCACTGGTTCTCGGAGCCGATCACGCTCGACGAGCAGCAGTTCGCGGCATACCAGGCCGCCGCAACGTACGTGATCATTGCCACGGTCGCGCACGGCGACGGCGAGATCCGCGGCCAGATCACACCGAGTGGAGCTCCATCCGACGATACGACCGACCCGACCGTTGAAATCACCGCGCCTGACGCCTCGGCGGCGGTCAGCGGCGTTGTCAACGTCACCGCCGACGCCTCTGACGACGTCGGCGTCACCGAGGTGCGCTTCTTCGCCGGCGGCACGCAGATCGGCAGCGATACGACGGCGCCGTACTCGGCGAGCTGGGATACGACGACCGTGACGGACGGCGACGTCACGCTTACCGCTGAGGCCGAGGACGCGGCCGGCAACGTCGGCACGTCGGTCGAGGTCTCGGTGACCGTGGCGAATGGCAGCGGCATAACGCTCGCCCAGATCCAGCAGTCGGTGTTCACGCCGATCTGCTCCGGCTGTCACACCGGCCCGACGAGCAGCACGCTGCCCGGGGGAATGAACCTGTCCAATACTCAAGCGAGCTTCGAAGCGCTGGTCGGCGTCGCGAGTCTGCAGGTCCCAGCTCTGCAGCGAGTGGAGCCCGGCGACCCTGACGCGAGCTACTTGATCGACAAGCTCGAGGACACGCAGACGGTCGGCGCGCGGATGCCGTTCGGGGGGCAGCCGCTGCCGCAGGCGACCATCGACCAGATCCGCGCCTGGATCGCAGATGGCGCGAAGGGACCGTAGCGAGGGCGTCGCATTTCCGATCCGCCTACGCAAGACTGCTAACGGATCCGCGAGCCTTTTCTCGGAGACTTCGACGCAGGTCGCCGACAGGCGCTATGCTCTGGCACCTCCGCGTCCGTCGACGGTCGAATATGCGTGCAGCCATCTACGAACGCACGGGTCCCGCCCGCGACGTTCTGAGCGTCATCGAGCTTCCCGATCCCACCCCCGGTCCCGGCGAGGTCCGCGTGAGGCTGCAGTGGTCAGGCGTCAATCCGTCAGATGTGAAATCCCGCGCAGGCACGCGCTCGAAAACGCTGCCTTTCCCCCGGATCATTCCGCACAGCGACGGCGCCGGCGTGATCGACGCGGTCGGACGCGGCGTACCGCGCTCTCGCGTCGGCGAGCGAGTCTGGACCTGGAACGCCGCCTGGCAACGGCCGTTCGGGACAGCTGCCGAATGCGTCGTTCTGCCGGGCCAGCAAGCAGTGCCGCTTCCCGACGGCACCGATCTCGCCGCCGCGGCGTGCCTCGGGATTCCGGCGCTGACGGCGTATTACGCCGTTCATGTCGACGGAGGAGTTGTGGACAAGACCGTGCTCGTCGCAGGCGGCGCTGGCGCAGTGGGCCACTACGCCATCCAGATGGCGAAGCTCGCCGGCGCGAAGCAGATCCTGACGACGGTCAGCGGACCGGAGAAGGCCGCCGTGGCGCGTGCTGCCGGCGCGGAGGTGGTGGCGAACTACAAGACCGAGGATCTGGCAGCCAGGGTGCAGCAGTGCACCGGTGGTCGTGGCGTGGATCGCATCATCGAAGTCGACTTCGGCAGCAACGTGCAGATCGACTCGCAGCTGGTGAGGGCGGACGGGGAGATCGTCGTCTATGGCAGCAACGCGCCCGAGATCGCGGTGCCGTTCGTGCCGATGATCGTCAAGAACATCGGCATCCGGTTCTTCATCGTGTACAACCTCAACCCGGCCGCACGCGCGGCGGCCATCGCCGATCTGACTGCGATGCTGCGCACGAGCTCTCTCACCCATAACATTGCAGCACGGCTGCCGCTCGACGAGATCGCTGCTGCGCACGAGCTCGTCGAGCAGGGGCGAGTCATCGGGAACGTCGTAGTGCAGATACCAATTGCATTTCCGACCCGGGTATAAGAGATTGCTAACGAGTTCATTGCTGCGAGCCTGCGCTCATGTCGCGGCGGTCGCCCACCCTGCGCCAGCTCGGTGTGTTTCTGGAACTCGCCCGCGGCCGCGGCGTGAGCGCGGCGGCGGCGGCGGTGCACCTGTCGCAACCGGCGGTGAGCCAGATTCTCGCCCGGCTCGAGACAGCCTGCGGCGCCCGGCTCTTCGAGCGCACGGGCAGCGGGCTCGAGCTGACCGCGGCCGGTGAGCTGCTGCGGTTGCGCGCGCAGCGCGCGCGGGATCAGATCCGCGTCGGGCTGGCCGACGCCGGCCACGCGCGCGGCCCGGAGCGGCTCGGTGCGGCTGCCGATCCGGCCCGGGCGCTGAGCACCGCGCAGTTCCAGGCGCTCGCTGCGGTTGCCGGGCACGGCGGTTTCGCCGCGGCCGCGCGCGCCACCGGCAAGTCGCGACCGTCGCTGCACCGGGCGGTGCGGCAGCTCGAACGGCGGCTCGGCGTTGCCCTGGTCGAGGCCACAACGTTCGGCGTGCGGCCAACGCGCGAGGCGGAGCGGCTTGCCCGCCGCGTGCGGCTTGCGTTCGCCGAGGTCGCGCAGGCGCGCGCGGAGATCGATGCATTGCGCGGGCTCGATACCGGTCGCACGGTCATCGGCGCCATGCCGCTGTCGCGCAGCGGAATCGTGCCCGCGGCGACGCTCGAGTTCTGCGCGCGCTACCCCGGTCACGAGGTCGCCATCCTCGAGGGCGCCTACGAGACGCTGCTCGATGCGCTGTGCAACGGAGGCGCCGACCTGCTGGTCGGCGCGCTGCGCGAGCGGGTGCCGGGCGCCGATGTCGAACAGCAGCACCTGTTCGACGATCCACTGGCCATCGTCGTGCGTGCGGGCCATCCGCTCGCTACAGGCCGCGCACCGGACGCCCGCTCGCTCGCCGCCTATCCCTGGATCGTGCCGCGTGCGGGGTCCCCGCTGCGTGGGCGATTCGAAGAGGTGTTCCGGCGCGCGCGCCTCGCACGGCCCAGCGCCGTCATCGAATGCAATTCGATGGTCGCCGCCCGCGAGCTGCTGCTGCGCAGCGATCGCGTCACGCTGCTCTCGGCGCAGCAGATGAGCCGCGAGATCGCGGCAGGGCTGCTGATGGCGCTGCCGCACCCACATGGCCGCGTGACGCGGCCGATCGGGCTCACGGTGCGACGCGGCTGGCGTCCGACGGCGGCGCAGCAGGCGCTGGTCGAAGCGCTGCGACGGCAGGCCGCCGCCGCCGCCGAGATCGCGGACATCACGGGCGAGTGAACGCTCGCGCGGCGGCGACCTAGCCGAGCCCGGCGATGTCGTGGTTGCTGTCGAGCCGGATGCGACTCGCGGACGGCACACGCGGCAGGCCCGGCATGGTCATGATCTCGCCGCAGATGACCACGAGAAACTCCGCGCCACCGGCCAAACGCACCTCGCGGATCGGCACCACGTGGTTCGACGGGGCGCCCTTGAGTGCCGGGTCCGTCGAGAAGCTGTACTGCGTCTTGGCGATGCAGACCGGGTAGTGGCCGAAGCCCGACTTCTGGTGCTCGGCGATCTGATCGCGGACTTTCTGATCGGCGATGATGCCCTGGGCACCGTAGATGGACTGGGCAATCGTGCGGATCTTGTCCCAGAGCGACATCTGATCGGGATAGAGCAGCCGGAAACCGTTGCCACCGCGCTCGGCCAGGCCGACGACGGCGCGCGCCAGCTGCTCCGCGCCCGCGCCGCCGTCCGCCCAATGGCTGCAGACGATCGACTCGACGCCGATCTCGGCGCAGAGCTGGCGGATCAGGTCGTGCTCAGCGGGCGTATCCGAATTGAAGCGGTTGATGCCCACGACCACGGGCACGCCGAACTTGCCGAGATTCTCGACGTGGCGCGCGAGGTTGGCGAAGCCCTTCGCCAGCGCCTTGACATCCTCCCGTCCGAGGTCCGCGAGCGCGACGCCGCCGTGCATCTTGAGCGCGCGCACCGTGGCGACAACCACCGCGGCGGCGGGCAAGAGCCCGGCCTTGCGGCACTTGATGTCGAAGAACTTCTCTGCCCCGAGATCGGCGCCGAACCCGGCCTCGGTCACGACGTAGTCGCCGAGCTTGAGCGCGGTAACGGTTGCCATCACCGAGTTGCAGCCGTGCGCGATGTTCGCGAACGGCCCGCCGTGGATGAAGGCCGGATTTCCCTCGAGCGTCTGCACCAGGTTGGGCATGAAAGCGTCGCGCAGCAGGACGGTCATCGCGCCGTCGGCGTCGAGGCTGCGCGCCCGTACCGGCTGCCGGCTGCGAGTCTGTGCAACGATGATGTTGCCGAGCCGCGTGCCGAGATCGTCGAGGTCCTTCGCGAGGCAGAAGATCGCCATCACCTCGGAGGCGACCGTTATGTCGAAGCCGTCCTCGCGCGGAAAGCCGTTGCTGGCGCCGCCGAGCGAGGCCACGATCGAGCGCAGCGCACGGTCGTTCATGTCCATCACGCGTCGCCAGCTGATGCGCCGTACGTCGATGTCGAGCTGATTGCCCCAGTACACGTGGTTGTCGAGCAGCGCCGCCAGCAGGTTGTTGGCGGTCGTGATCGCGTGGAAGTCGCCGGTGAAGTGCAGATTGATGTCCTCCATCGGCACCACCTGCGCCTGCCCGCCGCCCGTCGCACCGCCCTTGATGCCGAAGCACGGGCCGAGACTCGGCTCGCGCAGGCAGATCACGGCGCGCTTGCCGATGCGGTTGAGCGCGTCGCCCAGGCCAACCGTGGTCGTGGTCTTGCCTTCGCCCGCGGGCGTCGGCGTGATCGCGGTGACCAGCACCAGCTTCGAGGAATTGCGCGGCGCCAGGCCTTTGACGCATTCGGGCGCCAGCTTCGCCTTGTATGGACCGTAGAGGAGCAGTTGCTCGCGCGTGATGCCCAGCCGGGCGGCGACCTCGTCGATCGGCCTGAGCTTCGTTCGTCGTGCGATTTCGATGTCGCCTTCTGCCATGGTCGCTCCTCGACTTCCGCTCCAGCAGTTGGAATCCCGTGACCTGCAGCGCCTCAAGCCGTCTCTGCGATCGCAAGCCAGCGTTGCAGTCCACGCGTGACCGCCGCCGGCCGCTCGACCGGCGCCATGTGTCCGCACTCCTCGACGACCTCGAGCGTGGCGCCGGCGATGCCTGAGGCCATCGCCCGGTGCTGCGCGAGCGGGCTCCAGCCGTCCTCGCGGCCGCACAGCACGAGCGTCGGGCAGCCGATCGTTGCGAGCACCGGTGTCGCGTCGGGCCGTCCGAGCAGCGCCCGAATCTGGTTGTGAAACGTCGCGGGCGAGCGTCGCTCGATCATCGCCTCGAGCGGGGCCATGAACGCGCGGTCCGTGAGCCGGGCGGGATGCACCATCGGCGGCAGCCAGGCGCGCGCGACCGCGCGCATGCCCTCGGTGTCGGCGAGGGTGAGCAGTGCCTGCCGACGCGCGGGCTCGTCGGGCGTCGCGGGATGCACACCGGTGTCGAGCAGCGCGAGGCGGGCCACGCGTCGCGGCGCCTGGCGAAGGATCTCCAGCGCGATCCGTCCGCCAAGGGAGTGTCCCGCGAGCGCGAAACGCGCTGGCGCGAGCGACAGCGCTGCCGATGCCATCGCGGGGATCGAATCGAGGCCTTCGAGCTCGGGCACGATCACCTGGTGCGAAGCGGCGAGACTCGCCACCTGGTCCTGCCAGATGTAACGGTCGCACAGCAGCCCCGGGATCAGGACCACGGTCGGCGCGTCATGCGACATCCGGTTCCTCGTACCGAAACAGCGCGATCGCGGCGGCACCGAGCACGGAGCCGAGCGCCATGATCGCCGCCACCACCGGCAGCGTCGATCCGGCGACGAACAGGAAGCCGGCGGCGATCGGACCGAACGCTGCTCCCGCCCGGCCCACGCCGATCACGAAGCCGGTGCCGCTGGCGCGGATCTTCGCCGGGAAGGACTGCGCGAACATCGCATACAACCCGACGATCCCGGCGTTGCAGAAGAACCCGGCGCACGCCGCGAGCAGCGCCAGCTGGCCGAGGTCCGGCCGCGTGCGCCCGAAGAGCACGACCATCGCGGCGGTCAGGGCCAGCGTGGCGATCACCAGGCCTCGCAGGCCCACCCGCTGCGTCAGCGCGCTGAACACGAGCGCGCCGGACGCGCCGCCGACGTTCGCCCAGACGAGCACACCGCCCGCGGAGGCGGGCTCGAAACCCATGTCCACGACGATCTTCGGGATCCACTTCAGGATGAAGTAGAAGGTCATGATGTGCGCGAAGTAGGCGACGGTGAGCAGGGTCGTGGTCCGCGCGAGGGCAGGGGAGAAGAGCTCCAGCAGCGAATTGCGCGACGAGGCCTGCGCGGCGGCCGTCGGCGCCGGCAGCGCGCTCACGGCGCGATGACCGAGCCTGCGCAGCGTGTCGTTGACGCGTGCCAGAGCGTTCACCGGTCTGCGCTCAACCAGGTAGCTGACCGATTCGGGCATCAGCCACAGCACCAGCGGAATGCAGGCCGCGGTCACGAACCCGCCGAACATGAACACCGAGCGCCACTCGCCGCCCTCCAGCAGCTGGGTCGCGATGATGCCCCCGGAGACCGCACCGAGCGGATAACCCGCAGCCATGAGGGTAACCGCGAGATTGCGCCGGCGATGGCTGGCGCATTCGGCAGCGACCGCGTTGATCGCGGCGAGCATGCCGCCGATCCCGATGCCGGTGACGAAGCGGTACAACGACATCGGCTCGACGTCGCGCGCGGTCGTGGCAAGGAACATCCCGAAGGTCATCACGACCAGGCAGCCGAGGATCGTGGGGCGCCGGCCGACGCGATCGGCTACACCGCCGAGCGCGAACGAGCCGAGCGCCATACCGATCAGCTCCATCGAGAGGACGATGCCGAGCGCGGCGCGGTCGATGCCCCATTCCCTGGCGATCCCGGGGGCGGCGAAGCTGATCGCGAGCACATCGAAGCCGTCCAGCGCGACGAGCAGCACGCACAATCCCACGGCGATGGCCTGCCGTGGGCCCATCTGCTCGTGAGCGAGGATGGCGCGCGGATCGTCGGACATGATGCCCCCTCGAGGCCCGCACACCGGGCGCCCGCATGATACAGATCAGCTGCCGCGGTCGCGTTGCTCCTGCTCCGCGCGCTCCCGCCTCCGGGCCGAGAAGACCTCCTGCCGGCGTGCCGCGCCTGGATCATCCTTCGGATCGGGCAGCGCCGCGAGTACGCGGTCGAGCCGGGCGATCAACTCGCCGCGGAACTCCGAGTACGGAATGATGTACAGGTCGTTGCGATCGACGCCCTCCAGCACCTTGCGGCCCAGCTCGACCGGATCCAGACCCGGCTCGATCACGGCCTTGAGGCTCGCCATCATCGCGGGGTCGGCACCGTAGTAGCCGGTGTGTGCCAGGTGCGCCGGTCGGGTGAGCACCGCCTCGTGGATATTAGTGTTGACGGCGCCGGGGCACAGCACCGAAACGCCGATGCCGTGCGGCTCGAGGTCCATGCGCAGGCACTCGGAGAGGCCGCGCACGGCGAACTTGGTCGTCGCGTAGATGCCGGTGCCGGGCAGCGACAGGAACCCCGACATCGATGCCGTGTTCACGATGTGCGCCGGCGGACCCTGCGCCAGCATTCGCGGCACGAAGGTCTGGATGCCGTTGATCACGCCACCCAGGTTAACGCTCAATTGCCAGTCCCAGTCCTCGAAGGTCGCGTTCTGCATCGGCCCGAACTGGCTGACGCCCGCGGTATTGCACAGCAGCCGCACGGGTCCGAAACGTGCTTCCGCCTCGTCGGCGGCGCGCGCCCAGGCGGCGCGGTCGGTCACGTCGAGCCGGATGGCGTGCACCTGCGCCCCGGGCTGTGCGGCGAAATACGCCACTGCCGCGTCGAGGTGATCCTGCCGGATGTCGGCGATCACGACTTTCATCCCCGCGGTGGCAAAGACCTTTGCCTGGCCCAGCGCAACGCCGCTCCCACCGCCCGTGATGAACGCTGTCTTGCCTGCCAGGTCCTTCATGGTTCCTCCAGTCGCAGATTCGCGGCTACGCCTCGGCCGGGCGCTGCTCCGGTACCCACCAGCCGTGAATCTGCGGATGAATCCGGGTCGGCAGACGCACGGTTGCGAGCGGACCCTCGTCGAGGCGTGTCGCGTCGAGGATCAGCAGGTCGTTGCGCGTCTCCAGCCAGCGATTGACGACGCCCACCAGATAGCCGTCGCCTTCGGCCGCGCGCGCATGGCGCGGCACGAAACAGCATTCCTGCACGCTCGAGTCGGGACCGACGAAGAAACTCCGGGCACGACGCGTGGCGTGATCGAAGCGGGTCCAGCAGTTGAGCGGTCGCATCGGGCCTGCCGCCAGACGCGGCTCGAGCGGCCGCGTGGCATCGAGCGTCGGCATGAACCCGACGCCGTAGGGCACCGTGTGATAGCGATCGTCCTGTCGCGACAGTACGCCGTTCTCCGGGTACAGGATCTCCATGTCGTATCCGGGGCGCGAACTGTTGGCCAGATCGACCGACAGGCGCGTCACGTGACCTTGCGCCGCGACGGGGTCGAACGGCGAGCCGTCGAGATTGGGGAAGAACGGAAACTGGTTCTTGAGCCCCATGTCCATGTCGACGTAGAGCCGCGTGCCGTCGGAGAAGGTGCCCATCGTGTGCGTGGCACAGCGCTCGGGGCCCTTGAACCAGCGCAGGTCGCGGCCGTCGCCGCCGCGACGCAGTATGCCGAACCAGGTGGGCAGGCTCGAGTCCCAGGCGAAGTGCACCAGGCCCTGCTTCATCCCCGCCACGTTCGTCACCATGGGTACCACGAGGAAGGCGACGTGCGTGGCGGTCACGGCGAAGTCGTGCAGCATGCCGACGTATGGCACCTTGATCCATGCTTCCCAGGTGAGCCGACCGTCCCTGTCGAAGCTCATCACCGCCACGTCGTCGGTGGCCTCGCCGCGCGCCTCGTAGCCGAAGGCGACCAGCTCGCCGCTCTCGGAATCGATCTTCGGATGCGCGGTGAAGGTGCGGCTGCGCAGCTGTCCGCCGAAGGTGTAACGGTCGTCGAGCGTCTCGAGGGAGACGGGATCGACGCTCACCGGCGGGCTGTCCTCCTTCAGCACCAGCAGCTTGCCGTGATGGAACACGACGCCGGTATTGGCCGTGCCGCGGCTCAATCCCGCGACGCGCGGGTCGTCGGTGTACGGATTGCGATAGGTGCCGAACAGCGCTTCGCGCGCCGCGGCCTGCGCCTTGAAGCGCTGCGTGCGGACGTAGCGGCTGCGGTAGTCGACGTGGCCATCGGCGATGCGGAACACGCCGAGGTGGCCTTCGCCGTCGAACGGGATGTTCGGCAGGCGCGGCGGATACTGGAAATCGGGGCCGATGCGATAGAAGCTGCCGCGCAGGTCCGCGGGAAGGCGGCCCTCCACTTCGCAGTCCCGCAGATCGACCTCCATGCGGAACGGCGCGTAGAACCCGGTCTGCATCGGCTGTCGGCTGAACTGTGGTGCCGTAGTGAAAGTCGTCATCCCGTGCGTCTCAGCTTTGCCAGTTGCGCGCCTGCGCGACCGCCCGGCCGTAGGCGGGCAGGCCGCGCACGAACACGATGAGCGCGGCCGGGGCCAGCAGGGCGTGCATCGCCGCGATCGAGTATCGCAGGCGGGACTCGTCCTGGAACACGAAGTCGGTGACGAGCGCGACCACGGTGGGCGCGATCCCTAAGCCGATCATCGTGAACAGGAACAGGAACAGTGCCGTGACCTGGCCGCGCATCTCGTTCGGAACGATGGTCTGGAGAGCCGCATTCTGCGGTCCCGCGCCGATCAGGACCAGCACCGTGTTCAGACTGGACGCCGCCAGCGCCAGATACGGATTCGGCATCAGCGCGTAGGCGACCGCGAACGGCAGATGGGCGGCGGCCGAGACGGCCACCACGCGCATGTTGGCGTCGTCGCGTCCCTGGCGCGCCCAATGCTCCGCGAGCCAGCCGCCGAAGGCGAGTCCCATCGGGGCGATGAGCAGGGTTACGCAGCCCTGGATGATGCCGTACTGCGCAGGGCCCCAGCCGTAGGTCCGCTCGTAGAACGGCGCTGCCCATGCAAGGGTGCCGCCTATCGCGAGCGAGTTGAGCGCGAGTCCGAGGAACATCGGCCCGAACGCGTCCCGGTGCTGCCAGAGGTGGTCGACGACGGTGCGGATCGGCACCGCGCGGTTGGGCTGGGTGGCTGCGACGGCCAGCATGCGTCCACGCCGCGGCGCCTCGTGCACCGTGGTCAGCATCAGCAGTGCGAGTATCAGATCCGGTATCGCCATCACCAGGAACACGAGCTGCCACGGCCGCACCGGTCCGATCAGCGGCAGTGTCGTGTCGGGCATCGCGGAGAGCGTGGCGATCAGCGTTCCTCCGAGCAGCAGCGCGAGCCCGGTTCCGGAGGTGAAGCCGAAGTTCATGAAGGCGATCGCCTTGGGCAGGCGCGCCGGGGGGAAGTAGTCCGCGAGCAGCGAGTAGGTCGCCGGACCGTTGCCCGCGCCGCCGATGCCGCCGAACAGTCGCGCCGCGAAGATCTGCCAGAAACCGTTCGCGACGCCGGTCAGTGCGCTGGCGATGCCGGCGGCGAGCAGGCCGACGCCGATGATCAGCCTTCGGCTGAAGCGATCGATCAGGCGCGAGATGGGGAGACTTGCAAGCGCGTTGAACGCGGCGGCGGCAAATCCGACCAGCAGGCTGACCTCGGTGTCGGTGAGCCCGAGATCGACTTTGATCGATTGCATCAGCAGGCCCATGAGCCCCTGGCTGCCGAACAACGTCATGACCGTCAGAGCGAAGATCGTTACGCCGTACCAGGCCTGGCGCGGCGACGGCCACGGTTGCGATGGCGCAGCGCTCACCGATGCCGGACTTGCCTGACTCGCTGCGCTGTCGCTCACACGGAAACCTCCGACCGCGTCGCGAGGCATGGTACCGACACGCCGGCGCGGCCGTACTTCGCTCATGGTCGAATTTCAGTTCACGCTCGTCCGCATGGCTTCGGGCTTCGCGCCCGAGCATGTCGGTCGGCGCGCACGCGCCGGGTCGGGGCGGCGTTGGCTGCGGTTGCGACCACCATCGTCGGCGACAAGAACACGGGACCGGGGACTTGAGCAGAGCACGAGGCGAAGCGGGCGCCGCGACACGCGTTGTCAACGGCCGCGAGCATCCGGGGACACCCGGGCTGGCGGTCGGGATGCTGAACGCGAGCGTCGGATACATGCTGCGCCGCGCGCAGCTCGCGGTGTTCGCCGACTTCGGTGCGACACTCGCGGAGCTCGATCTGCGTCCCGGTCAGTTCGCCGCGCTGATGGTCATCGACCGCAATCGCGGCGTGACGCAATCCGAGGTCGGCGCGACGCTCGGCATCTGGCGCACCAACTTCGTCGCGGTGATCGACGATCTCGAAAGACGCGGCCTTGCGCGGCGCACTTCCTCGCCCGACGACCGGCGTTCGAAGGTGCTGGCGCTGACCGCTGCCGGTGAGCAGATCCTCGAGCGCGCCGCCGAGCTGCAGCGCACGCACGAAACACGCGTCGGCCGGCGCCTCGGCCCGGGCGGCCGCGAGCAGCTCCTGCGGATCCTCGGCCAGCTCGCCGAGGGCGCCTGAGCGCGCACTGCACTGCGAGCCGCAATGAGCAACGCCTCCGCGACGCTCGAGTATTGCGACGGTATCGCGCTCGTCACGGTCGCGAATCCGCCGGTCAACACTCTGAGCAGAGCCGTCCGCGGCGAGCTCAACCGGGTGCTCGATGAGCTGAGCTCGCGGCCCGGGCTGCGCGCAGCCGTGCTCATGTGCTCGGGCAGCACGTTCTTCTCTGGCGCGGACATCGCCGAGTTCTCCGGGCCCCCGCAGGAAGAGGCCTACCGTGCGCTGTTCCGGCGCCTCGAGGCGCTGACGGTGCCGCTCGTCGCGGCGATGCACGGCACGGTGCTCGGTGGCGGGCTCGAGATCGCGTTGGCCTGTCACTATCGGATTGCGCTCGCGGGGACACGCCTCGGTCTGCCCGAGGTGACGCTCGGCGTGATTCCGGGCGCGGGCGGGACGCAGCGCATGCCGCGGCTGATTGGCGTCGCCAGGACGCTCGATCTCATTCTCGGTGCGAAGCCGGTCGACGCGGCGACCGCGGTCGAGCTCGGCTTCGTCGACGCGATCGTCTCGGGCGAACTGCGGCAGGCGGCCATCGAGTACGCTGCCGGGCTCGCGGCGGCGGGTCGTGGCCCGCGTCGCACCTCGGAACGCAGCGTCGATCCGTCCAGCGCGACGCCGGCGATCATCGAACGTTTCCGCGAGCGCGCGGCGCAGCAGTACCCGAATCGCAGTGCACCGCTGACCGCGATCGAGGCGGTCGCGGCCGCGGCGCGGCTGCCGCTGGAGGAGGGTCTGCTCTACGAGACACAGCTCGCGAACCAGGCCAAGGCGACCGATGAGTCGAGAGCGCTGGTGCACGTGTTCTTCGCGGAACGCGCCACGCGCAAGGTGCCCGGGCTCCCTGCGGGAACGATTCCGCGGCCGGTGCGCAGCGGTGGAGTGGTGGGCGCCGGGACGATGGGCGGCGGCATCGCCATCTGTTTCGCTAACGCGGGGCTCCCGGTCACTGTGCTCGAAGCGAGCGGCGAAGCGCTCGAGCGCGGGCTCGCCGTCGTCGAGCGCACTTACGCATCGATGGTGAAGCGCGGTCGGATAGGGCCTGACGAGGCGAGCCGGCGCATGTCGCTCATCCGCGGCACGCTGGATTACTCCGACCTGGCCTCCGCCGATGTCATCATCGAGGCGGTGCCGGAGCAGATGGCGCTGAAGAAGGCGGTGTTCACACGGCTCGACCAGGCGGCGAAGCAGGACGCGGTACTGGCCACCAACACCTCGACACTCGACATCGACGAGATCGCCACGGCCGTCGCGCGGCCACAGGACGTGATCGGTCTGCACTTCTTCTCGCCGGCCAACGTCATGCCGCTGCTGGAGGTGGTGCGCACCACGAGCACGTCCCCGCAGACGATCGCGACTGCGATGGAGCTCGCGCGGCCGCTTCGCAAGACGCCGGTCCTGGCGCGCGTCTGTTACGGTTTCATCGGCAACCGGATGATGGAGGGCTACGCGCGCGAGGCGCAGCGGATCGTGCTCGAGGGGGCGACTCCGCGGCGCGTCGATTCCGTGCTTGAGCGCTTCGGCATGGCGATGGGCATCCTCGGTGTGTTCGACATGGCGGGCATCGACGTCGGCGTGAACGTGCACCGATCGAATGCCGGACGCTATCCGCCGGATCCGACCTACTACCAGGCGGACGTCGCGCTCTACGAGGCGGGACGGCTGGGTCAGAAGAACGGCCGGGGTTACTACCGCTATGAGCCCGGTGACCGCACGCGACACGACGACCCGGAGGCGATCGCCATCCTGCGCGCAACGGCAGCGCG
The DNA here is from genome assembly GCA_052039045.1 of Steroidobacteraceae bacterium. GTDB lineage: Bacteria > Pseudomonadota > Gammaproteobacteria > Steroidobacterales > Steroidobacteraceae > DATJKD01. The sequence continues at coordinate 12,338 of JBQGDL010000049.1, read as the reverse complement.
GCTCGGCGTCCCGCAGCGCGAGCACACGGACGAGGAAATCCTCGAGCGCTGCCTCCTACCGCTGATCAACGAAGGCATCCGCATCCTCGAGGAGGGGGTGGCGCTGCGCGCCGGTGACGTCGACGTGGTGTGGACTGCGGGGTACGGCTTTCCGCGTTACCGCGGCGGGCCGCTCTTCTACGCCGATCTGATCGGGCTGCCGACCGTGCTGGCGGGCATGGAGAAGTACCGCGGCGTCTTCGGGCCGATGCACTGGGAGCCCGCGCCGCTGCTCGACAGGCTGGCGCGCGAGGGGCGGCGGCTCGCAGAATGGGAGGCCGCGCGCGGCTGAACCCCGGGGGCGAGCTCGATGAACGTCAAGGACCTGATCGCGATCGACGTCCACACGCACGCGGAGGTCTCCTGCCGGCAGCCGCAGGATGAGGTCTGGCAGGAGTACGAAGCGGCCGCGAGCCGTTATTTCAAGGCGGCCGCCAAGCGTCCGACGATCGCCGAAACGGTGGCCTATTACCGCGAGCGGCGCATCGGGCTCGTCATGTTCACGGTCGACACCGAGCACGAGATGGGCATACGCCGCATCCAGAACCAGGAGGTCATCGACGCGGCGCGCGAGAACGGCGACATCATGATCGCGTTCGCGAGCATCGATCCGCACAAGGGAAAGCTGGGCGTGCGCGAGGCGCGACAGCTGATCGCGGACGGTGGAATCGGCGGCTTCAAGTTCCACCCGACCTGCCAGGGCTTCTTTCCCAACGACCGCATGGCCTACCGCCTGTACGAGGTGATCGCCGAGCACCGGCTGCCCGCGATCTTCCACAGCGGGCATTCGGGAATCGGCACCGGGATGCGGGGCGGCGGAGGCTTGAGGCTCAAGTACTCGAACCCGATCCATCTCGACGACGTCGCGGCCGATTTCCCCGACATGAAGATCGTCATCGCGCATCCGTCCTGGCCCTGGCAGGACGAGGCGCTCTCGGTGTGCATGCACAAGCACAATGTCTACATCGACCTCTCGGGTTGGTCACCGAAGTACTTCCCGCCGCAGCTCGTGCAGTACGCCAATAACCAGCTCAAGCGCCGGATGCTGTTCGGCTCGGACTTCCCCCTGATCGATCCCGAGCGCTGGATGCGCGATTTCCGCGAGGCGGGCTTCAAGCCCGAGGTGCACGACCTGATCCTCAAGGACAACGCGATCGAGCTGCTCGGGCTCGCGCGCTGACCCGACTTTAGAACATCGTGTTGGTGTTGCCAGCCTTTTCGGGCACCGGCTGGACCACGTCCCAGTGCTCGACGACCTTGCCGTTCTCGAGCCGGAAGATGTCCATCACCGCCGAGCCGCGGTCGGCGGGATCGGCCGGATTGGCGCGCGCATGGGCGTGCACGATCACGTAGTCGCCGTCCGCGAACACGCGCTTGAACTCGGTGCGGTAGTTGGGAATGTTCTGCCTGGCGAACGTAAGGAAATTCTTCAGTCCCTCGGGACCGTCGGCCGCCAGGGGGTTGTGCTGGATGTACTTGTCGCCCAGATGCACGGAGGCGGCCTCGAAGTCCTTCTGGTTGATCGCCTTGTCGTAGAAGTCCGTGACGATCTTCTTGTTGGCCTCTTCCTGCGCGTCGTCGCAGGCGAGCGCCGGCAACGCGGCGAAGGCGAACGCGGTTATTGCAAGCACCGGGACGGATCGGTTCATCGTGGTCTCCTTGCGGTCGTTCCGCTCATAATCTGATCTCAATTTCCCTGACAGTCGAGTCCACACGCGTCGCTCGTACTAGAACCCGCCGGGTTGGCAATGAGCACAGGAGGCGGTCCGTGATCCGCGAAGGCGACCTGCTCTGGACGCCTGACCCGCAGCGCATCGAGCGGGCGCGGCTGACGCATTTCATGCGCTGGCTCGACCGCGAGCGCGGCCGGCGGTTCGAGGACTATGCGTCGCTCTGGCGCTGGTCGGTACAGGACCTCGAGGGCTTCTGGAGTGCGCTCTGGGAATACTTCGGGATCCGCGCCAGCGTACCGCCGTCGCGCGCGCTCGGCAGGCGCGCCATGCCGGGCGCCGAGTGGTTTCCCGGTGCACGGCTCAACTACGCGGAAAACGTGCTCTCGCATGCACGCCCGGGCGCCGAGGCGCTCGTCTACCTGCGCGAAGGCGGGGCGCCCGCGAGCCTTGCCTGGGACGAGCTCATCGAACGCGTGCGGCGCCTGGCGGCGGCGCTGCGCCGCCTCGGCATCGTGCGGGGCGACCGTGTGGTCGGCTGTCTGCCGAACACACCCGATGCGGTGGTTGCGATGCTCGCGACGACCAGCATCGGCGCCATCTGGTCGGGTTGCGGTCCGGACTTCGGTTCGCGCGGCGTGCTCGACCGGTTCTCGCAGCTCACGCCCCGGCTGATGTTCTGCGTCGATGGCTATCGGTACGCCGGCAAGCCCTACGACCGTCGCGCCGAAATGCAGGCGATCGCCGACGCATTGCCCACGCTCGAGCACGTCGTGCTCGTGCCTTATCTCGACAGCGCCGACCGGCGGCCGCTGCGCCCGGGCGCGCTGCGCTGGGACGAGCTGATCGACTCGGGCGCGGCAGCGGGCGGCGAGCTCGTCTTCGAGCAGGTCGCGGCGGACCACCCGCTCTGGATCCTGTTCTCGTCGGGGACCACCGGCCTGCCCAAGCCGATCGTGCACGGTCACGCCGGCATCACGATCGAGCAGATGAAGAACGTACAGTTCCACATGGATGTCCAGCCCGGGCAGCGCATGTTCTTCTTCACCACGACCGGCTGGATGATGTGGAACTTCCTGGTCAGCGCGCCGCTGTCGGACGTGATCCCGGTGCTGTACGACGGCAGCCCGACCTGGCCGGCTCCGGACGCGCTGTGGAAGATGGCCGAGCAAACCGGCATCAGCTTCTTCGGTGGCAGCCCGACGTACCAGCAGTCGCTCGAGCGCCAGGGCATCGTGCCGCGCGAACGCTTCGACCTTTCGCGGCTCGAGAGCGTCACGCTCGCGGGCTCGCCGGTCACGCCGGAATGCATGCTCTGGTTCCACGAGAACGTGAAACGCGACATGTGGGTGCAGTCCGGCAGCGGCGGAACCGACGTCTGCAGCGGATTCTGCGGCGGCGTCGTGCTGCAGCCGGTCTACGCGGGCGAGATCCAGGCCCCGCAGCTCGGCGTCGCGCTCGCCGCCTTCGATGCCGACGGTCGCAGCGTGATCGACGAAGTGGGCGAGATGGTGATCACCGAGCCCATGCCGTCGATGCCGGTGTGCTTCTGGAACGATCCGGGCGACGTTCGCTACCGCGAGTCGTACTTCGAGGATTTCCCGGGCATATGGCGTCATGGCGACTTCTTCCGCATCAACGCCCGCGGCGGCTGCTTCGTGCTCGGCCGCTCCGACGCGACGCTCAACCGCCATGGCGTGCGCATCGGCACGGCGGAGATCTACCGCAGCCTCGCGGCCCTGCCCGAGGTCGAGGATGCGCTGGTGGTGAACCTCGATCTGCCCGGCGGGCGCTTCTTCATGCCGCTGTTCGTCAAGCTGCGCGACGGGCGCGTGCTCGACGAGCGCATCGAGCAGGCGATGCGCGACGTGCTGCGCACGACCTACTCGCCGCGGCATGTGCCGGATCGCATCATCCAGGTGCCCGCGATCCCGTACACGCTCACCGGCAAGAAGCTCGAGGTTCCGGTGCGCCGGATCCTGTCGGGAGTGGTGCCCGAGAAGGCGGCGAACCGCGATGCCCTGGCCGATCCGACGGCGCTCGATTTCTTCATCGACTACGCGCGCACACAGCGCGATTACACGCTCCAGGAGCTGTCTGCGAGGTAGGAGCTGCCGGCGGGGGGCGCGGCCCGGCGCCGGCGGGCGTGCTGCGGCGGCCTATCGGAACACGGACAGGTCGATGGATGCCGCGAGCGCACGGTAGCCGGCGTCGCTGCCGTGCAGGTGATCTCCGTTGTGCCAGCCCTCCGCGATGCTCGCGGGGCGCGCCGGGTCGCGGATCGCCGCATCGAAGTCGAGCACGGCATCGAATGCCTTGCCGTGGCGGATCCAGTCGTTGATCGCCTGGCGCGTCGCCTCGCCCTGTGCCGAGTAATACATCGCGCCTTCGTACGGCGCGATCGTCGCACCGATGACCGCCAGCCCCCGGGTGCGTGCCCGCTCGATCAGTTGGCGGTAGCCCGCAATCATCGCATCGGCGGTCACTGGGGTCGCCGGACGCAGATTCCTCAACATCTCCGCCATCGGTCCGGAGGGCTCGCCGTACGAGACTCCCAGATCGTTTACTCCGATGAACACGATGAGGTACTTGACACCCGGCAGCGAGAGCACGTCCCGGTCGAAACGCGCGAGCGCGCTCTGGCCGGCCCCGTCGTGCAGCAATCGATTGCCGCTGATCCCGAGATTTGCCACACCCCAGCCGACGCGGCCGGCGTCGCGTGCGGCCAGGCGTTCCGCAAGCAGGTCGGGCCAGCGTCGGTTGGCGTCCGCCGTCGAGCCGACACCGTCCGAGATGGAGTCGCCGAGCACGGCGATTGCCGCCGCTGGTGCGCTGGAGAGAACCTCGACGCCCGAGAGGAAGGCGCGCGACAGGATCGTCTGCTTCGCCGTGAACGGCTTGTCGACGAAATTGCCGGCCTCGGAGATCCAGGCCGTCTGCAGCCCCGTCGCATGGCACGTGCAGGCGCCGGTGCTCTCCGGCAGATACAGGCTGATCGACAGGGACGAGAGCGGCTCGACCGGAAGGTCCACCGGGTCGCTGAGCAGCGGAGCGCCCGCCGGTATCACGGCCGTGGGTTTCCCCCCGAATGTCAGGGGCTGCATGGAGCCGGCATCGATTGCGCCGTCCGCGCCGGCCCGTACAATGCGCGCCGCCCCGATCACGAGCGGCTGCGTTCCGTACTCGTTCGTCAGGCGGACTCGCACGCGATCGCCGCCGGCGCTGATGCGCACGACCTGCCGGATCGTCTGGTTGCCGAAGCTCGGCGTGGCCGGAAACGGGCCCATCGCGGGCGTCGGCGGCACCGGCGCTGCACCCCAGCTCGCGACCCATTGCGCGGCGTCGGCGCGGACGCCGAGCGCTGCGAACACGACCAGGGCAGTGACAGCGTACGAGGATCTCATGTGCGTCCCTCCGGGGCTCTACGCTCGGTCGACCGGTGCACCTGCGTTCGCGCGAGCTCCCGATTCGCGAGCGTCGCTAATTGCCGAAGGTGCGCAGCGCCTCCGGTACCTTGTTCGGCATCGCGAGCGCGGCCTGCGTCGCGGGACGCGCCTCGACTCGCTCGAGCCACGCCCAGCTGCGCGGCGCGACCTTGGCATTCAGGATTTCCGGAAAGATGCGCCGCACGCCCGAGACCATCGGGTAAGCGTTGATGTCGGCGAGCGAGTAGCCGCGGCCGGCGACCCACGGCGACTCCCCGAGGATCCTCTCGAGCTTGTCGATCGACAGGGCGACCTTGCGCTTCGAGTCCTCGAGCTGCGCGGGCGTGAACGATTCGCCGGCCACGGTCGCCCACTTGTCGCGTTGCTCCTTGAGCGGAATGCGGCCGAGGACCTCCTCGAGCTCGTGCTTCGCGAGACGCTGCGCAACCCGGCGCACCAGGATGTGCCAGCCCCACATGGAGAGCGCCGGGCAGAAGTACTCGTCGACGAACTTGCTGAAGATGCGCATCCTGGCGCGCTCGACGGGATCCGCGGGGCGCAGCGGCACGGCGGGGAACACGTCGTCGAGATATTCGTTGATCACGGTCGATTCGGTGATGATCGCGCCGTCGTGCACCAGCACGGGCACCTGACCGTTCGGGTTGATGCGCACGAACGCGGGGCTGTGCTGCTCGAAGCGCAGCAGATCGACATAGTGGCTGACGAACTCGAGCCCCTTCTCCTCGAGGCAGTGCAGACACTTCATCGAGTTGGCGACGGGTTCGGCGTGGTAGAGCTCGAGCATCGCTCGGTCCCCCTGGTCAGAAGCGGATGACGACCTTGCCGAAAAGCGCGCCGCTCTGCTGGTAGCGGTACGCCTCCGCCGCCTGCTCGAAGTCGAAGACGCGGTCGACGACCGGCTTCAGCTCGTCGGCCTCGATCGCCGCGTTCATGCGCTCGAACGTGGCACGGTTGGCAACGAAGATGCCGTGCATGTGCGCGCCTTTGCGCATGAGCGGATGCGGGTTCGTGTCGCCGCTGAAACCGGCAAGCACGCCGATCAACGCGATATGTCCGCCGTAGGCTACGGCCTGCATCGACTTTGCAAGCGTGCCGACTCCGCCGGTCTCGATGATGTGCGTCGCGCCGGCGCCGTCGGTGAGCCTGAGGAGCTCCTGCTCCCACTCCGGATGACGGCGGTAGTTGATGCCGCCCCAGGCGCCGAGCGCCCGCGCCCGCTCGAGCTTCTCGTCGCTCGACGAGGTGAGGATGACGTGCGCCCCTGCGGCGCGCCCGAACAGCAGCGCGAAATTCGCCACGCCGCCCGTGCCGAGCGCCAGCACGGTATCGCCGGGTCGCACGCCGCAGGTCTCGATGAGCGCGTGCCAGGTAGTGGCGCCCGCGCAGGGCAGGGTCGCAGCCTGCTCGAAGGAGAGGTTCGACGGAATCCGCACGGCATCCTGCTCGTCGAGCAGCACATACTCGGCGAGCATCCCGTCGACGGGCGTTGCGCCGCGTGCCGGATACGGCCCGCACGGCGGCCCGTCGTTCCAACCGAGAAAGAACGTGCCGGCGACCCGGTCACCGGTGCGAAAGCGCGTGACGCCGGCGCCGACCGCCACGATCTCCCCGGCACCGTCGGAGAGCGGCACCAGGTCGCTCTGCACGGCGCCGCCGAAATAGTTGCCGGTGATCACGGCCTGGTCGCGGTAGTTCAGCGAGGCGGCACGCACGCGAACCACGACCTGACCGTGTCCGGGCGTCGGATCGGGCCGGTCGATGCGCCGCAGCGCATCGATGCTGCGGCCGCCGCTCGCAATCACCATGACTTTCATTGGCGCATCACCTCCCGTGTCGGCAAATGCTAGCCGCTCGCGATGCGCAACGGCTTTCGCTATCGGTTGAGTCGAGGTTCGTGCACGGTCGAGCCCTGCGCTGACGCCGGGGGCCAGATAGCGTGCCGAGGCTGGCGGGGGAAGCACTAGATGCTGCGACTTACGATTCTCGCCGCCATTTGCGTGGCGGCCGGGGGACTGGCTGCGTGTTCGCGCGACGCGTCCGACGGCGCGCCGTCGGCGGAACCCACCGCAGCGGCCGCGCGCGTGGACGGTGCGCGCATCCTGAATGCCGATCGCGAACCCGGCAACTGGATGAGCTACGGCCGCACCTACGACGAGCAGCGCTACTCGCCGCTGGACGGAATCAACCATTCCAACGTCGCCCAGCTGGGGCCCGCCTGGTACTACGACCTCGATGCCGCGGCGCGCGCGCAGGAGTCGACGCCGCTGGTGATCGACGGCGTCATGTATGTGACCTCGGCATGGAGCAAGTTGTTCGCGCTCGATGCGACGACCGGTCGCGAGCTGTGGCGCTACGACCCCAAGGTGCCGGGCGCCGCCGGGATCAACGCCTGCTGCGATGTCGTCAACCGCGGTGTGGCGGCGTGGAACGGCCGCCTGTACCTCGGCACGCTCGACGGCCGGCTCGTGGCCGTCGATGCCGGCAGCGGCAAGCCCGTCTGGGAAGTGATGACGGTCGAAACCGGCTCGCGCTACACGATCACCGGCGCACCGCGCATCGTGAAGGGCAAGGTCATCATCGGCAACGGCGGCGGCGAGATGGGCGTGCGCGGCTACATCACGGCGTACGACGCCGAGAGCGGCCGTCAGGTCTGGCGCTTCTACACGGTGCCCGGCGATCCCTCGAAGCCGTTCGAGAATGCGGCGCTCGAGATGGCGGCCAAGACGTGGAAGGGCGAATGGTGGAAGCTCGGCGGGGGCGGCACGGTCTGGGACTCGATGGCCTACGACCCGCAGCTCGACCTGCTGTACATCGGGACTGGAAACGGCTCGCCCTGGAATCGCGCCATCCGCAGTCCCGGCGGCGGCGACAACCTGTTCATTTCCTCGATCGTGGCGCTCAAGCCCGAGACCGGCGATTACGTCTGGCACTACCAGACCACGCCCGGCGATACCTGGGACTACACGGCCGCCCAGCACATGATCCTCGCCGATCTCACGATCGACGGCGCGGTCCGCAAGGTGATCATGCAGGCGCCGAAGAACGGCTTCTTCTACGTGCTCGACCGCGCAACGGGCGAGCTGCTCTCCGCGGCTGCATTCGCGACCATGAACTGGGCCACCGGTATCGACATGAAGACCGGCCGGCCGATCGAAACGCCCGAGGCCAGGTTTGGCGAGACGGGGAAGCCCTTCGTCGCGCAGCCCGGTCCGGGCGGAGCGCACAGCTGGCAGCCCATGAGCTACAGCCCCCGCACGGGTCTGGTCTATTTCCCGGTGATGGAGGCGAGCTTCCCGTATTTTCCGGACAAGGACTTCCGCAAGCGCACGCTGGCGTGGAACACGGGGGTGGACTTCAACGCCGGCAGCCTGCCCACCGACCAGAAAATCCTCGACCAGATCAAGGCGGGCCTAAAGGGGCACCTCGTTGCCTGGGACCCGGTCGCGCAGCGCGAAGTCTGGCGGGTGCAGCACGAGCATCCATGGAACGGCGGGGCGCTCTCGACCGCGGGCGACGTCGTCTTCCACGGCGACGCCATGGGGGAGTTCGCAGCCTACGATGCCCGCACCGGCGCCAAGCTCTGGTCGATCGCGACCGGGACCGGGATACTCGCGCCGCCCGTGACTTATCTGGTCGGCAACGAGCAATACGTCGCGATCGAGGTGGGCTGGGGCGGCGCCTTCGGGCTGGCCGCCGGCGAGCTCGCCCGCGACGCGCACATCGCGACCAACGCACCGCGCGTCTTCGCCTTCAAGCTCGGCGGGACGGCCGCGATGCCGCCGCCTGGACCGCCGCCCCGCACGGTCGCGGAGCCGCCTCCGGATGTTGCGACGGCGACAACGGTCGAAGCCGGCAAGGCGATCTATCACCGCTACTGCACCACCTGCCACGGCGACTCGGCCGTGAGCACGGGTGTGCTGCCGGACCTCAGGCAATCGGCGTACCTCAGCGACCCAGCCACCTTCACCCGGCTGGTGCGCGAAGGGCTGCTCCGGGATCGTGGGATGTTCGCCTTCGGTGACGAGCTGTCGGAGGAGGATGTCGCGCAGATCCGCGCTTACGTCATCCACCGCGCGCACGAGACTCGGCAGACGGCTGGCGGCGGCAGCGTGCAAGAGACGAACCGATGAATGGCTGAACGCGCCCAGCGCGGCGCGGTTCCCGGGCGGGTCCGCTGATGGCGAAGCTCGCGGTCATCGTGCTGTTGTTCCTGGCGGGTGTGGCGCTGCGGCGGCTCGGTTGGCTCGACGCTCGGCACGCCTCGCGCATGCTGCGCGTGGTGGCGACCGTCGGGCTCCCGGCGCTCATCGTCGGTGTCATCGGTCGCGTGCCGATGGAGCCGGCGCTGCTCGCGCTGCCGGCCAGCGCCGCCACGGTGATGCTCACGCTTGGGGTGCTTGCCGCCGGCGCCGCGCGGCTGCTGCGTCTCGACCGGCCGACAACCGGCGCGCTGGTCGTGAGCGCGATGGCGATGAACCTCGCGGTCGTCTTCCCGTTCGTGTTCCTTGCCTGGGGGTCGGAGGCGCTGACCCGCACCGTCATCTACGACGCCGGCAACGCCGTCACGCAGTGGACCCTGGTCTACCTGCTCGCGGTGCGCTTCGGCGGCCACGCGGCCGACGCGCGCAAGATGCTTGGGCGGCTCGCGAGCGCGCCTCCCTTCCTCGCCATCGTGGTGGCGCTCGCCGTCAACGCGTTCGCGCCGCCCGCTGCGGCGGGTGTGCTCGACGGGTTGCGCATCGCCGGTCAGATCGTGACGCTGCTGGTGCTCCCCGCCATGGGGCTGCTGTTCGAGGCGCGCCGGATCGCCGCGCCGGAGGTTGTGGTTGCCGTGGCCCTGCGTTGCGGCGCCGGCGCCGCGGTCGGCGCGCTGATCGCGCTCGCGTTCGACTTCGCCGCTCCGGTCGCGGCAGTCACGATTGTCGGCAGCGCCGCGCCGGTCGCCTTCAGCGCGATCGTCATGGCCGAACGCGAGGGGCTCGACGTGGGCCTCGCCGTCGCGGCGGCATCGCTCTCAGCGCTGGTCGCGATGGTTGCGCTGCCGGCCCTCCTGGTGCTGCTCGCTTAGTGAACTGCAGACTCGGTCCAGGCTACCCACCGTTGTGCGGGTGCTACGTCAGCCTGCTGGGGTATCAGTTCCCTTTGGGTCGATCCGGCCTTCCGCCACGGTTGAGCCCCGGCTACGCGCATCCGATTAGATCGCCGGAAAAAGAGGCGTCATTCACACAGTTATCGGCTTTTGGTCCTGACGTTTCGACTCATGGCATCCAGCGGGGGAATCTGACATGAAACGGACGAGGGTAGCGGAGCGGTTCGCATCCGTCGCAATGACGCCACAGGGCCGCAACGGCGTCCTCGCGGCCGCCATCAGTGGCGCACTCTACGCATCGGCAATGCTGGCCAGTGCGCCGGCGCTCGCGCAGCAACAACCTGCGGCACCCGCAGCGCAGGAGCAGAAAGGACCACTCGAGGAAATCATCGTCACTGCGCGCTATCGCGAGGAGCGGCTGCAGGAGATCCCGATCGCGATCACGGCGGTAGACGCCGAAGAGATCGAGATGCGCGCCTTCACGCAGGCCTCCGACATCGGCTACACCGTGCCGAACGCGTCGTTCCGTCCCGCGCAGGCAGCCTTCGGCAACACGATGACCGCCTATATCCGCGGCATCGGCCAGTACGACTTCGACTTCGCCTTCGAGCCCGGTGTGGCTATCTACATCGACGATGTGTATCGGCCGTTCACGCTGGGCTCGCAGATCCAGCTGATGGATCTCGATCACGTCGAGGTGCTGCGCGGACCGCAGGGAACTCTGTTCGGACGCGGCTCGATTGGCGGCGCGATCCGTTACGTCAGCAAGAAGCCGGAAGGCGCCGACACCGGCTCGGCTTCACTCACGTACGGCGACTTCGATCGCCTAGACCTGAACGCCTCCTACGATTTTAGAATCACGGACAATCTGTTTGCACGTGTGAGCGGTGCGACAACCAGCCGCGGCGGGTATCAGGACGTGCTCGATTTCGGCTGCGCGCATCCGAATCAGGTGGAGGGTGACCTGCCGAGCCAGCCGGCCAACTACGAGAGCGGCTGCAAGATCGGCACACAGGGCGGAGCGGACTTCGTCGGCGGTCGAGGGCTGCTGCGCTGGGTGGCAAGCGACGAATTCGAGCTAAGTTTTTCCGGCGAGTATCAGAAGGAGACCGCAGAACCCAAGGCCGATACGATTATCGCAATCAACCCGGGCGGCGCGGCTCCCCCGAGCGGCGGGCTTCTCTGGAGCGGTGCGTTCTTTAATTTCCTCGGCACCAACTACCCCACTTACGACGAGCGATTCCTGCCTCCAAATCCGTTCATTAGCTACGCGACGTATTCGGATTACAGGAGCGGGCTCGCCTTCAAGCCGCAGACGGAGTTCGAGTCCTGGATCGTCTCCGGGCGCGCCGACTGGGGGATCACCGAAAACGTCGACATGGCGCTAATCTTGGCCTATTCGGACATCACCTCGACGCTTCTTTCGGATGCCGACGGCTCGCCCATCAATGTGCAGTCCACGGCCGGCGTTCAGACGATCGACTACTACACGGCCGAGCTTCGCTTCAGTGGCCGTTTGCTGGATCGGGTGGACTGGACCGTGGGCGGCTTCTACTACGAAGGCAATGCGGACCAGAATCAGATCGTGAGCATTCCTTTCCTGAGCTTTGCCCTGGACAACGTTTCCTTTGATGACGCAAGCCAACCGTTCGTCAACACCAACAACCTGCACGAGTCCACCAATGAGTCGGCGTTCGTGCACACGGTCACCAACATAACCGACAATCTCGCGCTCACGCTCGGCGTCCGCTACTCGAGCGACGAGAAGAACGTCAATTTCGACAACACGCGGGTGCAGAACCCCAACGTGGTGGTGAAGGGCAATCAGACCGACTGGAAAGTCGGTCTCGACTACCAGTTCACCGAGAACTTCCTGACCTACGCTAGCGTCTCGACCGGCTATCGCCCCGGCAGCTACAACCCGCGGCCCTTCCAGGCGACACAGGTTGTGGCCGTCGATGCGGAGGACTCCGAAGCCTACGAGCTGGGATTCAAGTCCGACCTCTTCGACCGGCGGCTGCGCCTCAACGTCGCCGCCTTCTATACGGACTGGAAGACGCGCATCACGCCGGTGGGCGGTACGGAGTGCCCACT
>JBQGDL010000048.1:0-2753 GCA_052039045.1 Steroidobacteraceae bacterium | reverse complement strand
CCCGCTGCCGTTCGATTTTCGCACGCTCGATCGGGTTTCCCTGTCCGCCTGCGGGACGGCCTATTATGCCGGGCTGGTCGCAAAGTACTGGTTCGAGCGCTTTGCGCGCCTGCCGGTCGAGATCGACCTCGCTTCTGAGTTCCGCTATCGCGAGGCTCCGCTCGCGCCCGGCGGGCTCGCGATCTTCGTGTCGCAGTCGGGCGAGACTGCGGATACGCTGGCGACGCTGCGCTATGCCAAGGAGCACAAGCAGCACGTGCTCGCGGTGGTCAACGTCCCGACCTCGACGATCGCGCGTGAAAGCGACGCCGTGCTGCCCACGCTCGCCGGCCCCGAGATCGGCGTGGCCTCGACCAAGGCCTTTACCTGCCAGCTCGCGGTGCTCGCCTGCCTCGCGGTCGCCGCCGGCCGCGCCCGCGGCGTGCTGTCGGAAGAAGACGAGCGGACGCTGGTGCGCGCCCTGATCGAGGTGCCGCGCCTGATGGCGGAGGCGCTCGCGCTCGAGCCGCAGATCGAGCATCTGGCGCGCGATCTCGCAAAAAGCCGCGACGTGCTCTATCTCGGCCGCGGCACCAGCTATCCGCTGGCGCTGGAAGGGGCGCTCAAGCTCAAGGAAATCTCCTACATTCACGCCGAGGGCTACGCGGCGGGCGAGCTCAAGCACGGGCCCATCGCCCTGATCGACGAGACGATGCCCGTCATCGTCATCGCACCCTACGACCGCGTGTTCGAGAAGACCGTATCGAATATGCAGGAGGTCGCGGCGCGCGACGGCAAGATCATTCTGCTCAGCGATCCCAAGGGCGCACACGAGGCGCACGTGGGAACCCTGTTCAAGCTCACGCTCCCGGCGATGCCCGCCACGGTGACGCCATTGGTGTACGCCATTCCGGTGCAGCTCATCGCCTATCATACGGCCGCCGTGATGGGGAAGGACGTCGACCAGCCGCGCAGCCTTGCCAAGTCAGTCACGGTGGAGTGATCCGGCCGCGACTTTGGGCTATATCGCAGCCGCGCCAGCGGCTAGGTAATGTCTCCCAGCCGGGCCTGTAACCGAAGAAGACCCGATGAACGAGTTGGATCGCAATCCGGGGATCGTGCCGGGCGCGCCGGCCGAGCCCGCCAAGCCGGTGCCCTTCCATCATGGCCTCGCCGGCCGTCTGCGGACCTATTTCCTGACCGGACTGATCCTGGTCGGGCCGGCCTATATCACCATCGGTCTCACCTGGTGGTTCATCAACTGGGTCGACGATCTGGTGCGCCCCGTCATTCCGCTCGCGTACCGGCCCGAGACCTATCTGCCGGTCAAGATTCCCGGCACCGGCCTCGTGATCGCGCTCGCCGCGCTGACCCTGCTCGGTTTCCTGACCGCCAATTTCATCGGTCGCAAGCTGGTCGAGATCGGCGAAAACATTCTCAATCGCATGCCGGTGGTGCGGCCGATCTACAAGAGCTTGAAGCAGATTTTCGAGACGCTGTTCGCAAAGGGCGGCTCGAGCTTCCGCCGCGTCGGTCTGGTCGAGTTTCCCTCGCCCGGCATGTGGTCGCTGGTGTTCCTCTCGAACCCGGCGAGTGAGGAGATTGCCGCGCGGCTGCCGGACACCGAGCACATCGCGGCGTTCATGCCCTGCACGCCCAATCCGACCACCGGATTCTTCTTCTACGTGCCGCGTCGCGACATCATCGATCTCGACATCACGGTCGAGGCGGCGATGACGCTGCTGATGTCGGCAGGCATGGTGCAACCCGGGAGCGCCGACCAGCAAAAGAAGCTCGCCGCGTTGGCCGAGACCGCGCGCATCGCGCGCCCGGCTCCGAGCAGCCCCACGACCGCGCCGGCGAAGTGACCGCGGCGCGGCGACCAGTCACCCCGCCCGCAACAGCCTGATCGCCTCGTCGCGCTCGAACAGATAGAGCAGATGGCGCAATGCTTGCCCGCGTGCGGAGGCAAGCGTCGGATCGCGTGCCAATACCAGCGCGGCTTCGTCGCGGGCGGCGCCGATCAGCTTGCCGTGGGTCTCGACGCGGGCGATGCGGAAGCCCGGCATGCCTGATTGCCGGGTGCCGAGGACGTCGCCTTCTCCGCGCAGCTTGAGGTCTTCCTCGGCGATGCGGAAGCCGTCCTCGGTCTCGCGCATGATGTTGAGCCGCGCCTTGGCGGCTTCGCCCAGCGGCCGCTTGTAGAGCAGCAGGCAGGTGGAGTGCTCGCTGCCGCGCCCGATCCGCCCGCGCAGCTGATGCAGCTGCGCCAGCCCGAAGCGCTCGGCGTGCTCGATCACCATCACCGTCGCCTCCGGCACGTCGACGCCGACCTCGATCACGGTGGTGGCGACGAGCAGCCGCGTCGCGCCCGCGGCGAATCGCTCCATGGCGCGGTCCTTGTCGGCGCCTTTCATGCGGCCGTGCACGAGATCGACCATGGCGCCGAAGCGCTGTTCGAGCGCGGCGAAGCGCGCTTCGGCGGCGGCGAGGTCGGTATTCTCGGTGACCTCGACCAGCGGACAGACCCAGTAGACGCGGCGGCCTTCGGCCAGCGCGCGGCCGACCGCGCCCACCCCCTCCTCCAGCCGCTCGAGCGGGACGGTTCGGGTGTCGACCGGCCGGCGGCCGGCAGGCTTTTCCCGCAGCTCCGAGACGTCCATGTCGCCGAAATAAGTGAGCACCAGCGTGCGCGGGATCGGCGTCGCGGTCATCACCAGCACGTCGACCGCCTCGCCCTTCTTGGCGAGCGCCAGGCGCTGGTGCACGCCGAA
>JBQGDL010000047.1:0-3780 GCA_052039045.1 Steroidobacteraceae bacterium | reverse complement strand
GAGCGCGTGGTGGTGATCGAGTTCGACAGCGTGGAGCGCGCGGTCGCCGCTCACGACGGCAAGGAGTATCAGGCCGCGCTGAAGGTGTTCGGCAACGCCGCGGAGCGCGACCTGCGTATCGTCGAGGGGCTGGCGTAACGTCGCTGCCCTTGCCGCAACCCGGCGTGCCGAGTGCAGCCCGACGAGGTCGCTTTTGAAACCTCGTGCCCGCTGAGCATCGCCGCGCCGGGCCCCTCCGCGATCGAGGACTGCGAGACAAAATGAAAGACAACGTTAAGCGCGTGTTCTACGTGCGTCAGGTCGCCCACCCCTGCTATCTCGACATCATCGCGCAGCGGCCGGAGATCCGGCTCGACAAGCTCGAGAACGAGACGCGCGACAACATCGCCGGGCTGATCATGGCGGCGGCGCATGCCTACCAGATCGGCTCGGCGCGCGACGAGCTGCCGCTGCGGTTCCACGCCCGGCGCGACCTCCTCGCGCGCATGCCCAACCTGCTCGTCGTCTCCACCAACGGCGCCGGCTACGACACCGTCGACGTGAAAGACTGCACGGAGGCCGGCGTGCTCGTCGTCAACCAGTCCGGCGGCAACGCCGACGCGGTCGCGGCACACGTGCTGGCGATGATGCTTGCGCTCTCGAAGCAGATCATCCAGAGCAACCACGCCATGCGGCGCGGTCCCTTGCACGACCGCAGGGCGTTCACCGGCCACGACGTGCACGGCCGCACCATCGGCATCGTCGGCCTCGGCAATGTCGGCCAGCGCGTGGCCGCGCTTTGCCGCGGCCTGCTCGGCATGCAGGTGATCGCCTGCGATCCCTACCTCGACGAAGAAACCGTCGCCGCGCGCGGCGCCGCCAAGGTCACGCTCGAGGAGCTGTTGCGGCGCGCCGATTTCGTGTCGATCAACTGCCCGCTCGACGAGAGCACGCGCGGCATGATCGGCGCGAAGGAGTTTGCGCTGATGCAGCCGCACGCCTATTTCATCACCACCGCGCGCGGCTCCATCCACGACGAGCGCGCGCTCGCCGAGGCGCTACGCAGCAGGCGGATCGCCGGCGCCGGCATCGACGTGTGGGACAAGGAGCCGCCGCCGCCCGAGCATCCGCTGCTGCAATTCGACAACGTCATCGCGAGCCCGCACAACGCAGGCGTGACCCACGAGGCGCGCGTCAATATGGGCCGCATCGCCGCTGAGCAGCTGATCATGACGCTCGACGGCAAGCGCCCGCCCCGCATCGTCAATCCGCGGGTCTGGCCGGCTTACGCCGAGCGCTTCGCCCAGGTCTTCGGATTTCGCCCGGAGGGGTAGAACGCTTCCTCGCCAGGAAATTCAAATCCACCGCACCAGCGATCATCGTCCGAACTTCGTGAACCGCCCGTTGCGATAGACGAACAGCGTGTCGGTCAATCCGTAGGGCCCTTGCGCTCTGAATTTCGCCGCCAGCTCGCGTATCCCCTTCAAGCCGAGGCGGCTGCGCGAGCCGGTCACCAGCAGCACGTCGCGCGCCGGCACAGCGACGACGATGTCGCCGGGCACCTTGATCTGGCCGCTCGACCAGATGTCATCGATCAGCAGCAGGCTCGGCTCATAGTCGCCGCCCGCCGACAGCATTGACAGCTCTCCGACGCCGCGCATCTCGATCTTCGGCAGGATCCGCTTCAAATTCTCGACCGCGAGCGCTCTCAGCTCGGCGCGGGCAATCCCGATGTCCTCCCCGGTCATGATGTATCGCATCCTCGTCGGGTCGTCCTCGACATAGACGATGGCGAGCTCGTTGTTGAAACGCTCGGCGACATGCTCCTGCTCGATGCCTCTCGCCCGGAAGGCGCTGCGCTGGTCCTCGAGCCACTGCCGATCCTTGATCACGGGAACGATACGTGAGCGGTCGGTCTTTCCGGACCATCGGGCGGACATCGCCGCCACGAAGGCCCGAACGATCTCGTCGAGCCGCCCGGGGTCGAGCGAATACTCCTTGTACGCATTGCGCAGGATGAGCGTGCGTTGCCTCCCGTCCGGATCGGCGATTGCCAATTCCAGATCGCCTTTGACGCTGACGGTCGAGGGCGCCATCGCCGTGCCCACGGCTCGCGCGAATTCGTCCGTGAACGCCCGTGGCGTGAGCATCTCGGCGCACACGCCCGCGCAGAGCGCCACGCCGCAGAAAAGCAGCGTCAGCAAGTACCGCATGGACCCCCCACACTTGTCGTAACCACAAGCAGCAGCGCATTAGAACATACCATGAACATGGCCGCAAGCATCGCGTACATGGTCAAGCGCGAAAGGCCGCGGGCGGAGCACGATCCGCTCACCTGCTCGTGATAATTCCTCGGCTTGGTTAATCGGCCGAAGCGATTGGTCCCTGTTCGCGATCCCAATCGGACCGAAACCTTGCATCGGCTGCATATCGCCCTCGCGCCGCGCACGAATGCAGCGGGCATGAGTCAATCGGCCTTGGGGATCGCCGACGTGTTTCCGCGTCGGTCAGCCAGTTCGTTAAGATTCCGTTTAGCTCTGCGCTCGATCATTCCGGCATGATCAACGGGCCATTGGCCACGCAGAGGGCTGCAGTATGAGTGACGACGGGCGGCAAGGTCCTCGTGCGGATACAGCCTCGCTCTCCGCGACCGCCGAGGACCGGATCGGCGGCAACCCGAAGCAACTCGATCTATGGCCGGCGCCGTCGCCGAGGAACGGCGCATTCAAAGCCGTCCAATCGGCGTTCGATGGCTGGAAGCCCTTCAAGCATTCCGTGGATGGCGCCCAGCCGCGCCTGGGGTCCGACCGGGCAGCGCACCCCAAGCTCCTGCTGCTCGATTCGACCGGCAACCCCGAGCGGGCACCCGCGTGGGAGGAGGTGAGCGCCCCCGATCGCGACGCGGTCGTGGTCGCGGCTCCGCCTGCCGTCATCCGGGCATTTCGCCCTGCCGTGGTCGCAGCCGCGCTCGTCGTCGCGCTCGCGCTCGGATGGGCGGGCGGATGGGGCTCGTATCATCTCCTGGCGCGCGCACCCCCGGCGCCGCTCAAGCTAGCCGATGCCTCGGATTGTGCGTCCGATGCCGGCACGGAGGCCGCTTGCGCCGCGGCCAAGTCGGATCGGGCTATCGTGACGGCCACGGTGAATACCCAGAGTATCCGGAAAGCCGCCGCTCCCGCGGCAAGCAAGGTCGTGCGCAGCCACGAGCCGGCGCGCGCCGCCGCCACTCAACAGGCCGCAAGCAAGGACTCGCTGCCGATGCAGAATGCCGCGACGGCAGCGGAGCGTGCAAAGAGCTCGCCTCGACTGGTCCCGGTGCCGGAGACGCGGCCGACCACGATCGAGGGCTGGACGGTGCGCGAGGTCGTCAGCGGCACGGCGGTGCTGGAGGGGCCCGACGGAGTATGGCGGGCGGCGCGCGGCGAGACCGTGCCGGGCCTGGGGCGGGTCGACTCAATCGTGCGCTGGGGCAACCGTTGGATCGTGGCCACCAGCAGAGGTCTCATCTCGACGGCGAACTGATGTGCGCTGGGCGGATCACCGTAGAGCATGATCCCGAAAAGTGGGTACCGGTTTCGGAAAAGATCATGCTCCAACAATAAGCTGGAGTGGGATGACGATTCGAAGAAAAGTCATCCCGCGCTAGCGTCGTCTCGCGGCCGAGACCCCGGAACGCTCAGCCGCCGGTTACGCGCCGCTGCCGCGCACGGGATGGCCCGCCTTGCGCCACTCGCCGACGGTTTCCGCAATGATCCTGACGGACTCCAACGCGGTCTGACTGAGCTGCACGTATCCGACCGC
>JBQGDL010000046.1:0-14708 GCA_052039045.1 Steroidobacteraceae bacterium | reverse complement strand
GGACTGCGCCTTCCGGGAGCGGCGCGCGGACGAGGCGACGCGCAGCGCGGTATCGTGGCTCAAGTGCTTCTACCTGCAGGAGCACATCGGCCGCGAGTTCGACGGCATCGTGTCCGGAGTGGTGGATTTCGGTCTGTTCGTGCAGCTCGAGGGACTGCAGGTCGATGGGCTGCTGCACGTGTCGGCGCTCGGACAGGACTACTTTGCGCGCGACTCCTCCGGTTACCGCATGGTGGGCCGCAGCTCGGGGCGGACGTTCCATCTCGGTGATCGGCTGCGTGTGCGGGTCGCGAACGTCTCGCTCGACGACCGGCGCATCGACTTCGAGCTCGCCGGTGGCGACGGCGGCAGCGGACCGCGCCCGGTGCGGCGCCACCGGCCGCTGCGGCGCAGGCGCGGATGAGCCGCAACGTCACCTACGGCATCCACGCGGTGCGCTTCCTGCTGTCGCGCCACCCGCAACGCGTCCGACGCCTGCTGCTCGCTGCGACGCGCGACGATCGCCGGCTCGGCGAGCTGCGCGCGCTCGCCGAGCACGCGGGGATCGCGATCTCGACCGCCGACGAGGCGCAGCTGGGCGAGCTTGCCGCAGGCGGCCGGCATCAGGGCGCCGTGGCGGAGACCGTTGCGACGGCGGGCGATCCGGAAACCGAGCTCGAGACGGCGATCGAGGCGGGCGGAGTGGCACCGCTGCTCCTGGCACTCGACGGCGTGCAGGATCCGCACAACCTGGGGGCCTGTCTGCGCTCGGCCGATGCGGCCGGCGTAAAGGCGGTGATCGCGCCTCGCGACCGCTCGGCCAGCCTCACAGCGGTAGCGCGCAAGGTGGCGGCGGGCGCCGCGGAGGCCGTGCCTTTCATCGCCGTCGTCAACCTGGCACGGGTGCTGCGCTCGCTGCGCGAGCGCGGCTTTCGCGTGATCGGCGCGGAAGGCTCGGCGCAGACCAACCTCTACCAGGCCGACCTCGGCGGACCGCTGGTAGTGGTGCTCGGCTCGGAGGGTGGAGGCCTGCGGCGGCTGACGCGCGAGTGCTGTGACGAGCTCGTCGCCATCCCGATGGCCGGCGCGGTCGAGAGCCTGAACGTCTCGGTCGCTACCGGCGTGATGCTGTTCGAAGCCGTCCGGCAGCGGAAATGGGGACATTCTCCATTTCGCTCGCGACCCGCCGGCGTGCTGAGCCCGAAATAGACAAGGTCCCGATTTCCGTCCTTGACCGAATTGCTTTGACTCCGACCCGGGTGCTCGCCTATCCTTCCGCGCCCCCGCGGGACCGCCACGACCGCGGGTGGGATAACTCCTTGCCACACCGGACTTTTCGCTCGGGTGGCTTCAACCACAAGGAGCACTACGGTGCGTCATTACGAAATCGTGTTTCTGGTCCACCCTGACCAGAGCGAGCAGGTGCCGGCGATGATCGAGCGCTACCGCGGCATGATCGCCGCAGGTCAGGGCGCGGTTCATCGTCTCGAGGACTGGGGTCGCCGCCAGCTCGCCTATCCGATCGCCAAGGTTCACAAGGCACATTACGTGCTGATGAACATCGAGTGCGACAAGAAGACGCTTGACGAGCTCACTGGTGCCTTCCGCTTCAGCGACGCCGTAATCCGCCACCTGGTGGTGGCCGTGTCGTCGGCCATCACCGAGCCCTCGCCGATGGCGCGCGAGGAGGAGGGCGGTCGCGGCGAGGAGGCCGGAGCGCATGACCGCGAGACTGCCGAGGAATCGGCGCCCTCCGCGGGCTGAGCCTGCTGCGCGTCGGCACGCACGTATTCACATCGAACGGGTGACCCATGGCACGTTTTTTCCGCCGCCGTAAGTTCTGCAAGTTCACGGCCGAAGGCATCGAGCAGATCGATTACAAGGACCTGGCGACGCTCAAGGGCTACATCACCGAGACCGGCAAGATCGTTCCCAGCCGCATCACCGGCACCCGGTCGAACTACCAGCGCCAGCTCGCGCTGGCGGTCAAGCGCGCGCGCTTCCTCGCGCTGCTGCCCTACACCGACCAGCACTGAAGCCCGCGCGCTCCGCCGGCCGCGGCCGGATGTCGCCATGAACCGCTCGATCGCCAACTGGCTCGCCACGAACCCCGGCGGCGCGATGGTCGCCACCGGGCTGCTGGGCATGCTGCCGTTCTTCGGCGTGGGCTTTTTCTTCTTCCTGCCCGGCGCAGTCCCGGCGCTGTTCGCGCTGGCGCGCGGCCCGCGCGCCGGGGCAGTGATCGCCGCCGGCGCAGCGGCGCTGCTCGCGCTCGCGATCTGGTCCATTGGTCGCTCGGTGCCGGTCGGGCTGGTTTACGCGTGCTGGGTGCTCGGCCCGCCGCTCGCGCTCGCCTGGGTGTTGAAACGCAGCGGCTCGCTGTCGCTGTGCCTGCAGGTCGCGGTACTCGCGGGCATGCTGATGCTGGTCGTGCTGCACGTCACGCTCGGCGACCCGACACAGTTCTGGCTGCCGGTCGTGCGCCAGCTCGCGGGAGAAATGGAGAGCCACGGCCTTTCGCTCGGCGATGCCCTGATCGAGGCGCTGGCACGCAGCCTCTGGGGCTGGGTAACGGTGCTCACGCTGCTGCTCGGCATGGGGGCGGTGTTTCTCGCGCGCTGGTGGCAGCGGCTGGCGTTCGATGCTGGCAGCTTCGGCGCCGAGTTCCGCCGGATCCGCCTCGGCCGCGCTCTCGGCCTGCTGGCAGCGCTTGCCGTGATCGTGTCGTTCGTGACCGAGCAGCCGCTGGCCGACGATCTGGCGCGTTTTCTCGTCTCGGCGCTTGCGTTGGTCGGTGTGGCCACCGCGCACCGAATTCGCCACGAACGCGGCGGGAACCCCGCATGGCTGTGGGCGGTTTATCTGTTACTGGTGTTCGCCTCGCCGGTCGCGGTGCCTGCCCTAGCTGGCATCGGATTCGTCGACAATTGGCTGCGCTCCGCAGCCCGGCATGCAAATTCAGCCTGAGGACACAACGATGGAAGTCATCCTGCTGCAGAAGGTCGCCAATCTCGGCAACGTCGGCGACCGGGTGAAGGTCCGGCCCGGCTTCGGCCGAAATTTCCTGCTGCCGCAGGGCAAGGCGGCGCTCGCCACGCGGGCCAACATCGCCAAGTTCGAGGAGCGGCGTGTCGAGCTCGAGAAGCGGGCCGCCGACGATCTCACGGCGGCGCGCGACCGCGCCGCGCGGCTCGAGGGCCGTGCGCTCACGATCACCGCCAAAGCCGGTGGCGAAGGCAAGCTCTTCGGCTCGATCGGCACCGCCGATATCGCCGAGGCCCTGTCGGCGGACGGCATCGAGGTGGAGCGCAGCGAAGTGCGCCTGCCCGGCGGTCCGATCCGGCTGGTCGGTGAGCATCACGTCAAGGTGCACCTGCACAGCGACGTCGAGGTCGATCTGACGGTGACCGTAACCGCCGAAGAGTAGCGGCGGTCGGAGGCCGCGGCGATGGAGCAGGACACCGGAACGGCGCTTCGACGACGCGTGCGCAGCACGGCGGAGACCGGCGCCTTGCGCATGCCGCCGCATTCGGCGGAGGCCGAGCAGGCCGTGCTCGGCGGCCTGATCCTCGACAACAGCGCCTGGGACTCGATCGCAGACCGGCTGCGCGCCGAGGACTTCTACCGGCGCGACCATCAGCACATTTTCGCCGCGATCGCCGAGCTCTCCGCGCGCAGCGACCCCAGCGATGCTGTGACGCTGGCCGAATTCCTGGCATCGAAGGGTCTCGCCGAAGAGACCGGCGGGCTCGCCTATCTCGCCGGGCTGGCGCGCGACACGCCGACCGCCGCCAACATCCGCGCCTACGCGGACATCGTCCGCGAACGCTCGGTGCTGCGGCAGCTGATCCGTATCAGCGGCGAGATCGCCGCGAGCGCGTACGAAAGCGAGGGCCGAACGGCGACCGAACTGGTCGACGACGCGGAGCGCCGCGTGTTCGAGATCGCCGAGGCGGGCCGCCGCACCGGCTCCGGGTTCGTGGCGCTGCGCGACGTGCTCGGCGCCACCATCGACCGGCTCGACTTGCTGCATCAGACGCAGGGGCAGCTCAGCGGCGTCAGCACCGGCTACCACGATCTCGACCGCATCACCGCCGGCCTGCAGCCCGGCGATCTGATCATCATCGCGGGCCGCCCGTCGATGGGCAAGACGACGCTGGCGCTCAACATCGCCGAATCCGCGGCGATTTCGCACAACGTACCGGTTGCGGTATTCAGCATGGAGATGTCGCGCGAGCAGCTCGCGTTCCGCATGATCTCTTCCCTCGGCCGCGTCGATCAGAGTCATCTGCGCACCGGGATGTTCGGGGATGAGGACTGGGCACGGATCAACAGCGCCATCGCTCAGATGCGCAGCGCCCCGATCTACATCGACGACAGCGGCGCGCTCACGCCCACCGAGGTGCGCGCGCGGGCCCGCCGTCTGAAACGCGAGCGCGGTCTCGGGCTGATCGTGATCGACTACCTGCAGCTCATGCAGGTGCCGGGCACCAAGGAGAACCGGGCCACGGAAATCGCCGAGATCTCCCGCTCGGTCAAAGCGATGGCCAAGGAGCTCGCCGTGCCGGTGGTCGCGCTGTCGCAGCTCAATCGCGGGGTCGAGCAGCGCACCGACAAGAAGCCGGTGATGTCGGACCTGAGAGAATCGGGCTCGCTCGAGCAGGATAGCGACCTGATCATGCTGATCTACCGCGAGGAGGTCTACGAGCCCGACACGCCGCGCAAGGGCATCGCGGACAGCATCATCGCCAAGCAGCGCAACGGCCCGACCGGCGAGGTGCATCTGACCTTCCTCGGCAAGTACACGCGCTTCGAGAGCCTCGCGAGCGGCGCGTACGGCCACGAACCGTGACGGTGCCCGCGAGGACGCAGCTCCGCTCGATCGTCGACACGTCGGCCCTGCGCCACAACCTCGCACGGGTGCGCGAGCTCGCACCTGGCTCGCGGGTGGCGGCGGTCGTCAAGGCGAACGCCTACGGCCACGGGCTGATGGCCGCGGCACGCGCGCTCACGGCGAGCGACGCGCTGGCCGTGGCGCGGCTCGAGGAAGGTCTCGTGCTGCGTGCTGCCGGCATCGATCAGCGCGTGCTGCTGCTCGAGGGAGTCCTCGCACCGGACGAGCTCGAGCAGGCGCGCCGCCACCGGCTCGACCTGATGGTGCACAGCTTCGAGCAGATCGAGCTGCTCGAGAGCCGGCCGGGAGCTGCCCCGCTGCGCGTGTGGCTCAAGCTCGACACCGGAATGAACAGGCTCGGCTTCCGCCCGGAGGATTTCGTCGCGGCGCACGCCCGTTTGACCCGCGTCCGTGGACTCGAGTCGCCTCCGCTGCTCGTCACCCATCTCGCCAATGCGGACGAGCGCGGCGATCCGATGACCGTCGCACAGCTCGACCGCTTTGCGGCCGCCACGGCGGGTTACGCGGGAGAGCGCAGCATCGCCAATTCCGCCGGAGTGCTCGCCTGGCCCGCCTCGCACACGGACTGGGTGCGGCCGGGCCTCATGCTCTATGGCATCGCCCCCTATCCCGGCACGACCGGCAGCGACTTCGCTCTGCGGCCGGCCATGACGTTCGAGACCGCAGTGATCGCCGTACGCACCGTGCAGAGCGGCGAATCAGTCGGCTACCGCGCACTCTGGCGCGCGCGGCGTGAGAGTCGTCTCGCGATCGTCGCCTGCGGCTACGGCGACGGCTACCCGCGCGCCGCGGGGACCGGCACCCCGGTGATGATCAGCGGACGGCGCGCGCCGCTCGTCGGCCGCGTGTCGATGGACATGCTGACGGTGGACGTCACCGATCTGCCGGGAGTGCGGCCCGGCGATCCGGTGACGCTGTGGGGCGAGGGTGTCGCAGTCGAGGAAGTCGCGACGCACGCCGGCGCGATCCCGTACGAGCTGATCTGCGGCGTCGGCAGCCGGGTCAGGCGCGAGACGCGATGACAGCGGAAAATGGCTAGCGGAAAATGGCTCGGAGCCATTTTCCGCTAGCCATTTTCCTCAGCTCTCGAAGAAGCCCATCTTGACGCCGGCAAGCTGCACGACGTCGTTGTCGTGGAGCTTGCGCGCCTGCGGGCCGATCGGCACGCCGTTGACCTGCGGGAAATCGCCGTCGCGACCGCTTTCGACGTGTACGATGTAGTAGCCATCGGCGCGGCGCGTGATGGCCGCCACCTGGACGCCGGGGCGACCGAGGGTCGTGAGCGTCTTGACGAGCTCGAGCTCCCGCCCCGCGAACTGCCCCGAGAGCACCTGCAGCTTGCCCTTCTTCGGCGCCGCCGACGGTGGCGCGTACCCCGGCTGGGCCGGGGCGGCAGCGGGCGGCGACGGCGCAGGCGTGGCAGCTGCCTGCGGGATCGAGAGCCGCGCGGCAGCGCGCGGGCCGATCACCATGGTCTTCTCGAACTCGTCCTGCGGCTCTTCGGCCTCGCCGTCGACGAAGCGCAGCGCGTGGTGACCGACGGTGATGACGTCACCGTGCTGCAGGGCGTGCTTCTTGATCAGCTTGCCGTTGACGTACGTGCCGTTGGTGCTGTTCAGATCCTCGAGGAACGAATCGTTGAGGATGTTGATCACCAGCGCGTGGTGCCCGCTGACAGCGGCGTTGTCGATGCGGATGTCGTTGTCCGGCAGCCGGCCGACCGTGTAGCGCTCTTTGCTCATGTTGTACTCGGCGAGCACCTGCCCGTCGAGACTGAGAACAAGCCTGGCCATGCGAAATCCTGCGTGTGCCGTTAGCCGAACAATCCGAGCAAGCGATCCATCATGCCGCGCCGCACCGGGAAGGCCTCCAGGACCCGCGCCAGTACGACCGAGATGTTATCGCGGCCCCCATTCTCGTTGCTCAGCAGCACGAGCTGCTTGGCAAGCGTCTCAAGGTTAGCACCAAAGGTACTGATCGTTAACTGAATATCGTCGTCCTCGACCATGTCGGACAGGCCGTCGGAGCAAAGCAGGAACAGGTCGTCCTTGACCACGGGAATTTCTGTGACTTCTACCTCAACATGAGGCTCGACTCCGAGGGCGCGCGTCACGAAATTCTTGGCCGCCGCGCGTGCGGCCTCTTCGGCCGTGTAGAAGCCGCGCGTCACGAGCTCCTGCATCAGTGAGTGGTCCTGCGTCACCTGCTCGAGGCGGTCGGCGCGCAAGCGGTACATGCGCGAATCACCCACGTGCGCGATGGTGATCTTGTCGTCGAAGAACAAGCCCGCCACGACCGTCGTGCCCATGCCCTCGCAGTTTGGCTGGGTGCGGGCCGTCTGGTAGATGATCTTGTTGGCCCGCTGTATTGCGTCGCGCAACAGGATCCCGGGACGACTGAGCCCGGTCTCGGGGTCCTGAAGCGTCAGATCCTGCCGCTCCACCGCTTCCTTGATCAGCCCCATCAGCGTCCGCACGGCGATGCCGCTCGCGACCTCGCCCGACTTGTAGCCTCCCATGCCATCGGCCAGCACCACCAGGCCGACGTCCGGATCGGTGCCGATCGTGTCCTCGTTGTGCTCGCGCACGCGGCCCGTGTCGGTGGCGCCGACGCAGCGCAGCTTGCCCTTGAGATGCACGCTCTAGGCTCCGCCGGGGCGACCGAGACGGCGCACCGCCTCTGCAAACGCCGCGCCGCTCGCAAACCGATCGCCGGGGTCCTTGGCCAGTGCGCGATCGAAGAACCGGTCGAAGATGCCCGGAAGATCGGGCCGCATCGCGCACAGGCGCGGATGCGGGTCCTGGACGATCTTCAGCATCAGCGCTGGCATCGAGTCGGCGCGGAACGGCAGCTGCGAGGTGAGCAGCTGGAAGAACGCAACCGCGAGCGAGAACAGATCGGAGCGCCCGGTGAGCTCGCGGCCCTGCAGCTGCTCCGGGGACATGAACGACGGTGTGCCCAGCACGACACCCGTGCGCGTGCGGGAAGAATCCGTGAGCCGGGCGATACCGAAATCGGTGATCTTGAGCTCCACACCCGACGGATCGTACATCACATTGGCCGGTTTGATGTCGCGATGCACGACCTGACGCTGGTGCGCGTAGTGCAGTGCATCGGCGAGACGCGCCACGATGTCGAGCGCGATCGCCGCCGGCAGCAGCCGGTCGGCATGGGTGTGCTCGACCAGATGCCGGCCGCGCAGCAGCTCCATCGCGATGTACGCGATGCCGTCGTGTTCGCCCGCATCGTAGATCGTGACGATGTGCGGGTGGCTGAGCCGGCCCGCCATCTCGGCTTCGCGGAAGAACTTGGCGCGCGCGTCTGCGAGCGCGGCGCCCTCGAACTCCGCCGCGAGCGGAATCGCCTTGAGCGCAACCTCGCGGTTGATCATCGGATCGCGCGCCCGATAGACCACGCCCATCGCGCCTTTGCCGATCGCGTCGAGAATCTGGTATCGCCCGAGCCGTGCGGGCGGAGGCGAATCCGGCAGCGCCCCGCCGGACGGCTCCCCGGAAAGCGTCAAAACCACTGTCTCTTCAGCCGATGAGCGCATGGTATCGCCGGGAGTATAGGGGCTGTTTCAGGGCCGAATTGCCGTCGCCGTCACACATCCCGGGCCGGCCCGGCCGCCGTGCTAGCATCGGTAACCCACCTTCGGTCTTCTTCATGCCCAGGCTCCGTACGAGCTACGTGTGCGCCGCTTGCGGCGAGCGCACCCCGCAGTGGCAGGGCCAGTGTCCGTCCTGCGAGGCGTGGAACACGCTGGAAGCGACGCTCGCGCCGGCACGCGAGGCGGTCGCGCGGCGCGGCGCCGTCCCGGCGGCCGTTGCGCGAACGGTGACGGAGATCACGGCCGAGAGTGACGATCGCATTCCCACCGCAATCGGCGAATTCGATCGCGTGCTCGGCGGCGGTCTGGTGGCCGGCTCGGCAATCCTGCTCGGTGGCGACCCGGGGATCGGCAAGTCCACTCTACTGCTGCAGGCAGCGGATGCGCTGTCGCGCGATCGCGCCGTGCTCTATGCCTCGGGCGAGGAATCGGTGCGACAGGTGGCGCTGCGCGCACGCCGGCTCGGTCTCGCTTCGACCACTCTGCGGTTGCTCGCCGAGACGCGGGTCGAGGCGATTCTCGAGGCTGCCGCGGCGACCCCCGCACGCGTGCTGGTCGTCGACTCCATCCAGACGGTGCAGACCGAGGCGCTCGAGTCGGCGGCTGGCTCCGCAGGGCAGGTGCGCGAATCCGCCGCGCGCCTCGTGCGCCATGCCAAGCAGACCGGTTCCGCGCTGTTCCTGATCGGTCACGTCACCAAGGAGGGACTGATCGCCGGGCCGCGCATCCTGGAGCACATGGTGGATACGGTGCTTTACTTCGAAAGCGACCCAGGCAGCCGCTACCGCGTCATACGCGCGGTCAAGAACCGCTTCGGCGCCGCGAACGAGATTGGCGTGTTCGCGATGACCGACCAGGGCCTGCGCGAAGTGCGTAACCCCTCGGCGATCTTCCTGTCGCGCCGGCCCGATCCCGTGCCGGGCAGCATCGTGACCGTGGCCCGTGAAGGCAGCCGGCCGCTGCTCGTTGAAGTGCAGGCGCTCTCCGACTCTGCGCAGGGAGCCGCGCCGCGGCGCGTGGCGGTCGGGCTCGATGCAAGCCGTCTGGCGCTGCTGCTCGCCGTGCTGCACCGGCACGGCGGCGTCGCGACCACGGGTCTCGACGTGTTCGTCAACGTGGTCGGTGGCGTGCGCATCGACGAGCCCGCGGCCGACCTGCCGGCCGTGCTCGCAGTTGCCTCGAGCCTGCGCGGACGGGCGCTGCCCGCCGATCTGGTCGCGTTCGGCGAGCTCGGACTGACGGGCGAAGTGCGCCCGGTGCCGTTCGGCGAGGAGCGGCTGCGCGAGGCGGCCAAGCAGGGATTCGCCCGCGCCGTCGTGCCGGCGCAGAACGCGCCGCGGCGTGCGATCCCCGGCATCGCCGTGACGGGCGTTGACCGGCTTCAGGCGGCGCTCGAGGGTGCGTTCTGACCGACCGGCACGGCTGGCACGTCGAGCCGGCGCAGGCGCACGGTCTTGACGGCGTTCTCGCCGGTCTGCAGCACGTCGATCGCGTAGTCCGCGATCCGCAGGCTGGTGCCCTGTTCGGGGATCGTCTCCAGATATTCGATGATCAGTCCGTTGAGGGTGCGCGGCCCGCTGGTCGGCAGCGTCCAGCCCATGCGGCGGTTGAGCGCGCGGACGCTCGCGGCCGCGTTCACCACGAACGTGCCGCCCGCTTCCCGCGTCACGTCGCGGTGCAGAGTGGTAGTGTCGGAGGTGAACTCGCCGACGATCTCCTCGAGCAGATCGTCGAGCGTCAGCAGGCCGAGCACGTCGCCGTACTCGTCGACCACGAACGCCAGTCGGCGCCGCTGCCGCTGGAACTGCAGCAGCTGCTCGTTGAGCGTGGTGCCCTCGGGCACGTAATAGGGCTCGCGCTCGCGTGCGAGCGCGCGCAGCCGCTCGCGGTTGAGCTCGCCACGGGCCAGCAGCCGCGCGACTTTCTTCATGTGCAGGATGCCGATCAGATGGTCGAGCCCGCCCTCGTAGACCGGAAGTCGCGTGTGGCGGCTGTCGCGCAGCTGCGCGAGCAGGTCATCCCACTCGTCGGTGAGGTCCAGCCCCGCGATCTCCGTACGCGGCACCATGATGTCCTCGACGTTCATTCGCTCGAGATCGAGGATGCTCATCAGCATGCGCTGATGACGGTGCGGTATCACGGTGCTCGACTCCGCCACGACGGTGCGAAGCTCGTCGTGGCCAAGCGGAGTCGGGTTGGTTCGATCCCGCGATACGCCAAGCAGCCGCAGCACGCCCGTCGCGAGCAGATTGATCGACCAGACGACCGGGTAGAGCAGCTTGAGCACCGGCTCGTAGACGATTGCCGCCGGCAGGGCGAGCCGCTCCGGGTAGAGCGCGCCGAACGTCTTGGGCGCGATCTCGCCGAAGATGATCAGCAGTACCGTGAAGAGGCCCACCCCGACGGCCGCCGCCGCGTTGCCCCCCAGCTCGAGGCTGATCAGCGTGACGATCGACACGGCCGCAGCGTTGACCAGGTTGTTGCCGACCAGAATCAGGCCGATCAGCCGATCGGGATGTTCCAGTAACCGCTCCGCGGCGCGCGCACCGCGGCTGCCTTCGCGCGCGAAATGGCGCAGCCGGTCGCGATTGACGCTCATCAGCGCCGTCTCGCTGCTCGAGAAGAAGGCGGAGAGCGCGAGCAGCGCGATGAGCACGACGGTCAGCGCGGTTGTCGGGATCTCGAGCAAGGACAGTCAGCCCCAGTGGCGGCCGAGCACCGTCTCGAGCACGAGCTTGCTGCCGAAATACGCGAGCGCGAGCAGCGCGTAGCCCGACAACGCCCAGCGCAATGCGCGCCGGCCGCGCCAGCCGAAGCGCAGGCGGCCGACCAGCAGCATGCCGAACAGCAGCCACGCGACGATTGCGAGCACGACCTTGTGCACGAGGTGTTGCGCGAACAGGTTGTCGATGAAGAACGCGCCGCTCACCAGCGCGAGCGTCAGCAGCAGGAAGCCGGCGAGGATGGCCTGGAAGCAACCGGATTCGAGCGACTCGATCGGCGAGAAGATCCGAAGTATCCCGAGCGGCCGATGACTGCGCAGCCGGCGGTCGACGACGGCCTGGGCGGCAGCGAGTGCCGCGCCGATGGTGAGCATCGCAAAGGCGGTCGTTGCCACCGCGACGTGAAAAGTCAGCTCCCACCCCGGCTGCGCGATCGAGAAGTGACGCCCACCTCTCGAGAAACCGGCCTCCAGCACGGCAGCGATCGCAAGCAGCAGGGCGGCCGCGCCGGCGGGTCGGGAGCGCAGCGTCATGACGAGACCCACAGCGGCGATGACCAGTCCCACGATCGAGGCCGTGTCACCGAGCGAGAGCGCGACGCCCGGCGCGTGGCGTTGCGCCGCGATCAGCGAGCCTGCATGCGAGGCAAGCCCGACGAGCGTGATGGCGGCGGCCGCAAGCCGCCCGCCGCGGCCGAGATGCACGTCCGCGCGATACGCGGTCAGTCCGAGCACGGCGGCCCCGATCAGATAGCAGGCAACGGCGATCAGTGACGACAGCAAGTGGTGCTCGGGGCCAGGGCGTTCCGCGCCCTAGGATGTCACAACCGGGCGCGGCATGGCAGGCAGCGCCGGCGTGTTGCGCCGCGCCGCCCTATAATCGCGGCTCGGCCGCCTCCCGGCCGCCAGAACCCCGTCCGAGGTTGCGCGTGTTCGACAAGCTTGCGTCGCGTCTTTCCGCGGTGGTCGATGGACTCACCGGCCGCGGGCGTCTCACCGACGAGAACATCGCAGACACCGTGCGCCAGGTGCGCATGGCGTTGCTCGAGGCCGACGTGGCGTTGCCGGTGGTCCGCGACTTCATCGATGCGGTCAAGGCGCGCGCCGTCGGCCTCGAGGTGCACAAGAGTCTGACACCCGGGCAGGCGCTGGTGCGCGTGATCCACGAGGAGCTGGTGCGCGTGATGGGCGAGGGCACGCGCGGGCTCAACCTGCGCGTGCAGCCCCCGGCCGTGATCCTCCTTGCGGGACTGCAGGGCTCGGGCAAGACGACGACCACCGCCAAACTCGCGCTCTGGCTGCGCGAACGCGAACGCAAGCGCGTTCTGCTCGTCAGCACCGACGTTTACCGCCCTGCCGCGATCCTGCAGCTCGAGCGTCTCGGCGCGCAGCTCGGCATCGATGTAGCGCCGGCAAGCGGCGCGGATTCGCCGCTCGCCATCGCCGCCGCCGCGCTGGAGGCGGCACGGCGCGGCGTTTACGACGTGCTGCTGGTCGATACGGCCGGTCGGCTGCACGTCGACGACGAGATGATGGCGGAAGTGCGCGAGCTCGCGCGCGCTCTTAACCCCGTCGAGACGCTGTTCGTGGTCGACAGCATGGCGGGTCAGGATGCCGTCAACGCGGCCCGCGCCTTCGGCACCGCGCTGCCGCTCACCGGTGTGCTGCTCACCAAGGCCGATGGCGACGCGCGCGGCGGCGCGGCGCTCTCGGTGCGCGCGGTGACGGGCCGGCCGATCCTGTTCGTCGGCGTCGGCGAGAAACCCGAAGCGCTCGAGCCGTTTCAGCCGGAGCGGATGGCCTCGCGCATACTCGGCATGGGCGATGTGCTGTCCCTGGTCGAGGAGGTCACCCGCAAGGTCGACCGCGAGGAAGCCGAGAAGCTCGCGCGCAAGATGGCGCGCGGCAAGGATTTCGACCTCGAGGATCTGCGTGCGCAGCTCACCCAGTTGCAGGGCATGGGCGGCGTGGCCGCCCTGATCGACAAGCTCCCCGCACAGCTCGCGGCGCGTGCCGGCGAGCTGCCGCAGGGTAACCAGAAGGACGTGGCCCGGCAGATCGCGATCATCTGCTCGATGACACCCGGCGAGCGACGCTTTCCGAAGTCGATCGACGGCTCACGCAAGCGGCGCATCGCGGCCGGCTCCGGGGTCCAGGTCGCCGACGTCAATCGCCTGCTCAGGAACTTCCTGCAGATGCAGAAAATGATGAAAGGCATGGGTAAGGGCGGGTTGACCCGCATGATGCGGGCGATGGGTGGCCGCCTGCCCCCGGGTTTGCGTTAGAAGCGGTCCCGGAAAATGGCTCGGAGCCAAATTTACCCGGGCTGCCCCGGGGTCCCGCCAGAGGCCGGGGAAAATTGTCTCCGAGCCATTTTCTTGGCTACAATTCGCGGCTCTTTTTTTGACGGGCAGGGCCGGCCGGCACCTGCCGGACGCCCGCACAGAGGAACCGAGCGACGATGGTGACGATCCGATTGACCCGCCGCGGGGGCAAGAAGGAACCCTTCTATCACGTGGTGGTGACCGACAGCCGGCGCACGGGCGGAACCGCGCTCGAGCAGGTGGGCTTTTACAACCCCGTGGCCCGCGGCGCCAGCGAGGAACTGAGGCTCGATCTCGACCGCATCGATTACTGGCTGGCACACGGCGCGCAGCCGTCCGAGCGCGTGGCCCATCTGGTCAAGAGCCAGCGCGCGCGGGGCGCCGCCGCGGCCTGAAGGTCGGACCGTGGGCCCGTCGCGGCCCGGCGGGACCCGGGCGCCGGAGGCCGGCCCCGAGGGCGGGCGAGTGGTGGTGCTGGGTCGCTTTGGTGCGCCGTTCGGCGTCGATGGCTGGATCAAGCTCGAGTCGTACACCGAGCCGCCGGAGCAGATTGCAGGGTATGCAGCCTTGCGGGCCGGGTCGATGGGTAGCGCGATCGCGCTCCGCGACTGGAAGCGGGCCGGACGTGGGCAGCTCGCCGTCCAGGTGGACGGCGTGGCGGACCGCGATGCGGCCGCGAGCCTGCGCGGCGTGGAATTGTGGGTACGACGGACGGACCTGCCGCCCGCCGGACCCGGGGAGTACTACTTCGCGGACCTGATCGGTCTCGAGGCGGTCGGTCGTGCTGGCGAGCCGCTCGGGCGGGTCGCGGAGATCCTGGACTTACCCGCACACCCGGTGCTGGTGCTGCGGGGCGAGCGGGAGCGGCTGGTCCCGCTGGTGCGGGAGCGGGTGCTCGGTGTGGACCTCGATGCGGGGCGCCTGACGCTCGACTGGCATCGGGACGACTAGGGGCGAGGGGGCGGACGTGAGGATCGTGGTCGTCACGCTGTTCCCGGAGCTGGTGGGCCACGCCCTGAGATTCGGCGTGCTGGGGCGGGCGGTTGCGCGGGGCGTGCTGGCAGTAGAGGCCATCGATCCCCGGGAGTTCGCCACGGATCCGCACCGGACCGTGGATGACCGGCCGTACGGCGGCGGACCGGGGATGGTGATGAAGGC
>JBQGDL010000045.1:0-17732 GCA_052039045.1 Steroidobacteraceae bacterium | reverse complement strand
ACGCGGTGTCGTGGCCTCCGCCCCGCCGAACGCAGTGCGGGAGCGCGACGGGCCGTCTCGGGAGATGCTCGATGCATTGCCGGTGGCGATCTATGCAACCGACAGCGCCGGTTGGATCACGTACTCCAATGCGGCCGCCGACGAGCTGTTCGGCCGCACGCCGGAGCCGGGAACGGACCGCTGGTGGGCCGGCTCGGGGCTTTATCGGCCGGACGGGACGCTGCTGACTCACGCCGAGTCCCCGATGGCCGTCACGGTGCGGGAAGGACGGGCCGTTGTCGGGGTCGAGCTGCTCGTCGAACGGGCCGACGGCACCCGCGTCCTGTGCATGCCCTATCCGATGCCATTGCGTGGCCCGGACGGAGCGATGACGGGCGCCATTCATCTGCTCGTCGACATCACCAACTGGAAGCGGATCGAGGAGGAGCTGCGCGACAGCGAACAGCGCTTCATGCGCTTCATGCACAACCTGCCCGGTCTCGCCTGGATCAAGGACCGGAACGGTCGCTACGTGTTTGCAAGCGAGCGTGCCACCCGCGCCTTCGCGAGGCCGCTGGCGGAGCTCGTCGGGCGAACCGACCACGAGATCTTTCCGTCCGGGACGGCGGCCGAGTTCGTGGCGAACGACCGCGAGGTGCTGGAGCGCGACGTCGCTATCCAGACGATCGAGACGCTCGAGCACGGCGACGGGTCGCTGCACTACTCGATCGTCAGCAAGTTCCCGATTCCCGGGCGCGACGGGCGTACGGCGCTCGTCGGCGGCGTCGCCGTCGACGTCACCGAGCTCAAGCAGGCCGAGGAGGCGTTGCGTCGCAGCGAGGCATGGTTCCGCACGCTCGCCGAAGCCTCTCCTGCGCTGATCTGGTGGCTGGATCCGCAGGGCCGGCTGACGTACGTGAATCCGCCGTTCCTCGAGTACTTCGACCGCCCGACACAGGACGTCCTGGACCGCGGCTGGCGGCCACTGCTGCATCCCGACGACGCAGATGCGTACCTTGCCGCGGTTGAGACCGCGCAGCGGGAACGATCGCGACTGCAGGCGACCGCACGCGTCAACCATGCCGGCGGCGACTGGTGGTGGATCGAGTCGTACGCGCTGCCGCTGTTCGGCGACGACGGCGAGTACCACGGGCACGTCGGCACCTCGCTCGATGTCACCGAGCGGAAGGAGTTCGAGCGTGCCCTGTCCGAGGCCGACAGCCGCAAGGACGAGTTTCTCGCGATGCTGGCCCACGAGCTGCGCAGCCCGCTGGCGCCGATCCGAAATTCCATCGAGATCATGCGCCGCATGGCGGCGCCAGGCACCGGACCGGTCGTGGACACGCTCGAGCGGCAGGTGCGTCAGCTGGTACGGCTGGTGGACGATCTGCTCGATGTGAGCCGCATCAGCCGAGGCCGCATCGAGCTGCGACGCGAACGCGTCGATCTGCGCTCGATCGTCCACCACGCCGTGGAGGCCGTCCAGCCGCTGTGCGACGCCATGAGTCAGGCCGTCTCGGTGAGCATGCCAGCCGACGAAATATTGCTGCATGCAGATCCGGCCCGACTCGCCCAGGTCTTCGGCAACCTGCTCAGCAACGCATCCAAGTTCTCCGACCGCGGCCGATGTATCTCGCTCGACGTCCAGGTGGTCGGGACCTCGGCCCTGATCCGTGTCGCCGACGAGGGGGTCGGTATCGCGTCCGAGCAGATCACGCGGATCTTCGATCTGTTCGCCCAGGTGGATACCTCGGCGGATCGCGCCGCTGCGGGTCTCGGCATCGGCCTGACTCTGGTGAAGACTCTCGTCGGCATGCACGGCGGCACCGTCGAGGTCAGCAGCGCCGGGATCGGTTGCGGCAGTGAATTCATCGTGCGGCTGCCGCTCGCGACCGCGGCGGGTCCGACCGGG
Organism: Steroidobacteraceae bacterium; assembly: GCA_052039045.1. GTDB lineage: Bacteria > Pseudomonadota > Gammaproteobacteria > Steroidobacterales > Steroidobacteraceae > DATJKD01. Next base: position 15,841 of record JBQGDL010000045.1, on the reverse strand, counting down.
GCGCCGCTGACGAGCGCGCCAACGAGCCATGCTCCGCGACGCATCCTGGTGGTCGACGACAACCGCGATGCGGCCGATTCGCTCGCGATGCTGCTGCGTCTCGGCGGTCACGAGACCGCTACTGCTTATGACGGCCTGCGGGCCGTGGAGGCGGCCGGGCGCTTCCACCCGGACGTGATCCTGCTCGATATCGGCCTGCCCGGGATCAACGGCTTCGAAGCGGCGCGACGGATCCGACAGCAGCATGCTGACCGGCGCCCGACGATCGTCGCATTGACCGGCTGGGGCCAGGACGCGGATCGGCGCGCCTCCCAGGAAGCGGGCTTCGACGCGCATCTCGTGAAGCCGGTCGACGATGCGACCCTGGCGCGATTGCTGGCCGGGCTCGGCGACGGGTAGCCCGGGCGGCGCGCCCACCGCTCGGTTCATCGTCCGGCGCGGCGGTTCCGGTCGACGATGCCGACGATTATCAGCAGGAAGCCGAGCAGCCGGATGTAATAGGCAAAATGCCGCGCCTCGTCCCTGGGATCGGAGAGGCCCAGAACCAGCCAGTTGAGCGCCAGCACCGCGAACGCGCCCGCAAAGAAGATCAGCAGCCGGTCGCCGCTCAGTCGCCAGAATCGCAGGAACAGCAGTGCAGCGACACCGCAGCAGGCCGCCAGGGCGCCCCACAGGAACGCTGATGTGTGCGCCGTCATCGGACTTCCCAGATCAGCCCGTACAGCAGCAGCGAAACCGACGCGAGCGCGACGACGCTGCGCAGAGTCGACAAATCCACGGTCGTTGGAAGCAGAACGAGGTCGATGACCAGCAGCAGGTTGTTGATCGTCAACCCGAGGAAACACAGGCTGCTCCAGAAGAGCAACGGGGTGCGGCTGACCCGGTAGCCGCGCAACAGCAGCGCCGCGCACGACGCGCTCGCCGCGGCACAGAGCGCGTAGAGGGCCTCAATCATCTCTGCGCCGCTTCGACAGCAGGAAAGCGTCCGAGAAGGCGCGCATCGCGTCGCTTCGCGTCCGCGTGATCGCGTTCGCGTTCATGAGCCTGATGATCTCGAGCGGCTGCTCGTTCCAGGCACGGCGCAGCTCGGCGACGAGCTCCTCGTCGGCGGGATCCGCCGGGCTGTACCGATAGGACGTGCCGGTCGCGCCCGCGACCGGCCGCAGCAGCCCGCCCGCGGCCAGCACCTCTAACGTCGTCCTGGCCAGGCCGGGGTGGAGACCAAGGGCAGCCGCGAGTTCTTCCGCTCGCCATACCCGCGCCGACTCCCTGTGCATCAGCAGCAGCGCCTGCAGAGCCTCGTGGCCGACCACGCGCGTCGCGAGTATGGACTGAATCCGCTCGGGGAGCATCAACCCTGTTCTACTTCAGCGGTACCCAACGCCCGTGCGGTTGCGACCGGAGGGCAGCAAGCGAGCCATGGACCGCTCAGGCTTCCGCGGTCGCCGCTCGCGAGGACAGGCGGGCGATCACGCCGGCCACGTCCTCGAAGCTGACCGGCTTGACGAGGTGGCAGTCGAAGCCGCAGTCGCGGGTGCGACGGAAGTCCTCACTCTGCCCCCATCCGGAGAGCGCTACCAGCGGCAGTTGCGCGCCCCAGGGCTGCGCGCGGATCCGCCGCGCCAGCTCGAAGCCGTCGATGTGCGGCATGCCGATGTCGAGCAGGGCCACATCGGGGTGTCTCGATGCCGCCAGCTCCAGCGCCACGCTGCCGTCGCAGGCCTTGATGACCTCGTGCCCCGCGCTCTGCAACAACAGCGCGAGTCCCTCGAGTGCGTCCGTGTTGTCATCGACCAGCAGCACCCGACGACCCGAGGCGTAGTGCCCGGGTGACCCGCTCGTCCCCGCGGTGCGTGGCGCTTGCGGCTCCGCGGAGACAGGCAGGCGCACGCTGAACTCGCTGCCCTTGCCGACACCGTCGCTGCGCGCCGATACGGTGCCGCCATGCATTTCCACCAGTCGGCGCACCAGTGCCAATCCCACACCCAGTCCGCCCTGGTGCCCCGCGGACCCGCCGGGCAGACGCGAAAACAGCGTGAACAGCTTCGGCAACGACTCCGCCGCAATGCCAGCCCCCGCATCCCGGACCCGGAACACGACCTCGTCGTCGACGCGCTCCACCGCGAGCTCGATCCGGCCGCCGGGGCTCGTGTACTTGACCGCGTTGCTGAGCAGGTTGCCGAGCACCTGCACGAGCCGCGTCAGGTCACCCTCGACGTAGACCGGCTCGCTGGGGCGGCTGACCGCCAGCTGGTGCCGCTGCTCGACGACGGCCGGCTCGATCGCCTCGAGCGCCCGGCCGACGATCGAGTTGACGTCCAGCCGCTCCCTGCTGAGCGTGATCGTCCCGCGCGTGATGCGGGAGATGTCCAGCAGGTCGTCGACCAGCTCCGTGAGATACAGCACCTGTCGCTCGATGACGTCCCGCGACCAGACGAGTGCGGAGGGATCGGTCATCGCGCGCGTCATCAGCTCGACCGCGTAGCGGATCGGCGCCAGAGGATTCCGCAGCTCGTGCGCGAGAATCGCCAGGAACTCGTCCTTGCGCCGGTCGGCTTCCAGCAACTGGCGGTTGAACTCCTCGAGCTCGCGCGAGCGCTGCGCCTGCAGCGTGGAGTTCGCGAGCTCGAGCCGTGCATTCGCTTCGGCGAGGCTGGCATTGAGCCGCTGCAGCTCCTTGCGCTGGGCGTGCAGCTCCACGAGCACGGCAACCTTGCTGCGCAGTATCTCCGGCACCACGGGAATCGAGACGTAATCCACCGCACCGAGCCGGTAGCCCTTCAGGCGGTCGAATTCGCTGTCATGCACCCCGGTCACGAAGATGATGGGCGTGCGCTCGTAGCGCGGGTGGCCGTGGATCATCGCCGCCGTCTCGAAGCCGTCCATCCCCGGCATGCTGACATCGAGAAGGATCACGGCGAATTCGGCGCGCATCAGCTGCTCGAGCGCCTCGGCTCCCGACCGGGCGGCGACCAGGTTCTGACCCAGCGATTCAAGGATGGTCTCGTAGACCATCAGCCGCGCCGGCTGGTCGTCCACCAGCAGGATGTTTGCCGCCTCGATCGGCGGCATCGCGGCTCCGGTCGCGCTCACGGATGCAGCCACATCCGGACGAGGGACAGCAGCTGGCCGGTATCGACCGGCTTTGCGATGTAGTCCGACGCACCCGCCTGGAGGCACTTCTCGCGATCGCCTTTCATCGCCTTGGCCGTGAGCGCGATGATCGGCAGCAGGTGGAAGCGCGCGTCGCTGCGGATGCGCCGCATCGTCTCGTAGCCGTCCATCTCCGGCATCATGACGTCCATCAGCACCAGGGCCAGGTCGTTCGACGACTCGAGCAGCTCGACCGCATCCATGCCGTTGGTCGCACTGACGACCTGCATTCCGCGGCGCTCGAGCACACTGCTGAGAGCGAAGATGTTGCGCACGTCGTCGTCGACCACCAAGACCTTCTTGCCGTGCAGCGGCTCGTCGCTCTGGTGCAGCTCCTCGATCATCCGCTGCTTCGCCGGCGGCAGATCACCCACCACGCGGTGCAGGAACAGAGCCGTCTCGTCCAGCAGCCGCGCCGGCGAGCGCGCACCCTTCAGGACGATGCTCTTCGCCTTCTGCCGCAGCTCGATCTCCTCCGCATCGGTCAGCTCGCGGCCGGTGAACACCACGATGGGCAGGTCGCGGAGCTGCGCATCCTTCTGGAGCTCGGTCAGCAGGTCGAAGCCCGAGATGTCGGGCAGCCGCAGATCGAGCACGACGCAATCGAAGTTCTTCTCCCGCAGCGTGCGGATCGCCTCGGCGCCGCTGCCGACCGCCGTGATCGACACATCGTCGAATCCGATCAGCTCCGCGATGCTCATCCGTTCGGCGGGATCGTCCTCGACGACCAGCAGCTCGCGCACACGCGGCGCGGCGAACTCCTTGATGCGCCTGAGCGCCACCGCCAGCCCGTCGGTCGTTACGGGCTTGTTCATGAACGCGAACGCGCCGCGCTCCAGGCTGTACTGGCGCTCCTCCTCCACGGTGAGGATCTGCACCGGGATGTGCCGCGTCGCGGTGTCCTGCTTGAGCTGGCTGAGCACGGTCCAGCCGAGCATGTCCGGCAGGAAGACGTCGAGCGAGATCGCGGTCGGCCGGTAGCGGCGCGCGAGTCGTATGCCTTCGGCGCCGGTGCGCGCCACTACGCCCTTGAAGCCGCAGTCGCGCGCCAGAGTGAGCAGCACCTTGCCGTAGTGCGGATCGTCCTCGACGATCAGCAGCACCTTGTCCTCGGGCCCGACCTCCTCGCGGTCGTCGGTCAGCTCCTCCGAACGCGCAGTCGGCAACGCGATCACCTGGCGCGGCTGAGCCGGCCGGCCCGTTCCGCCGGCCGGTGCCGGCGCGGGGTTCCGGTATGCCGGACCGATGAACTCGAGCGGCAGGTACAGCGTGAACGTGCTGCCGTGGCCGGGCGCGCTGGACAGGCGCAGCTCTCCGCCGAGCAGGTGCGCGAGCTCGCGGCTGATCGCGAGCCCGAGCCCGGTGCCGCCGAACTTGCGCGAGGTGCCGGCGTCGGCCTGCTGAAACGCCTCGAAGATGATGCGCTGCTTCTCGGGCGCGATGCCGATGCCCGTATCGGTCACCGAGAATGCAATCACCGTCTGCGCCTGACCGAGCGCCGGGTGATCGGGGCTCCAGCCGTCGCGCGCCACGCTGATCTGCAGCTCGACACCGCCCTGCGAGGTGAACTTGAACGCGTTCGACAACAGGTTCTTCAGCACCTGCTGCAGCCGTTTGGGATCGGTCGTGATGTGCTGTCCGAGCGCCGGATCGAGATTCGTGCGGAACGACAGGGAACGCGCTTCCGCCTCGTGTCGGAAGCTGCGCTCGATCGTCTCGCAAAGGTGCGTGAACAGCAGCTCTTCGGTCTCGACGGTCACGGTTCCCGATTCGATCTTCGACAGATCGAGGATGTCGCTGATCAGGTTGAGCAGGTCGGGGCCCGCGGCGTGATTGGTATTCGCGAACTCGACCTGGCGCGGCGACAGGTTCGACTCCGGGTTCTCGGCCAGCTGCTGGCCGAGGATCAGGATGGTGTTGAGCGGCGTACGCAGCTCGTGGGACATGTTCGCCAGGAATTCCGACTTGTAGCGCGAGGTGAGCGCCAGTTCGGTCGCCTTCTCCTCCAGCGCGCGTCTCGCCAGCTCGATCTCCTCGTTCTTGCGCTCCACCTCGGCGTTCTGCTCGGCGAGCAGCCGCGCCTTGCTGGCGAGCTCTTCGTTGGTCTGCTGCAGCTCCTTCTGCTGCGCCTGCAGCTCGGCCGCGAGCTCCTGCGACTGCCGCAACAGCGCCTCGGTGCGCATGTTGGCCTCGATGGTGTTCAGCACGACCCCGATGCTTCCGGGCAGCTGTTCGAGGAATGCCAGGTGCGAGTCGGTGAACTCGTGCAACGAGGCCAGCTCGATCACCGCCTTGACCTGACCCTCGTAGAGCACCGGCATGGCGATGATGTTGCGCGCGGTCGCCTCGAGCAGGCCGCTGCGGACCTGCACGACCTCGCCTGGGACGTTCTGCAACAGCACGCGGCGGCCGTCGGCCGCGCACTGTCCGATCACGCCCTCGTGCAGCGCATAGCGACGCGGCGCGTGGGGTGCACCGGCATCCGCATAGGCGACCAGCTGTTTGAGCGAGCTCTCGCCGCTCTCGTGCTCCACCACGTAGATCACGCCCTGCTGCGCGTTGACGAGCGGGGCCAGCTCCTCGAGCAGCATCCGGCCCACGGTGACCAGGTCGCGCTGCCCCTGCATCATGCGGCTGAATTTCGCGAGATTGGTCTTGAGCCAGTCCTGCTCGGTATTGCGCTCGGTGGTGGCGCGCAGGTTGCCGATCATCGCGTTGATATTGTCCTTGAGGTCGGCGACCTCGCCGCGTGCTTCGACCTGGATCGAGCGCGTGAGATCACCCTGGGTGACGGCGGTCGCGACCTCGGCGATCGCGCGCACCTGAGTGGTGAGATTGGCGGCCAGCAGGTTCACGTTCGCGGTGAGATCGCGCCAGGTGCCCGCGGCGCCCGGCACGTTGGCCTGGCCGCCGAGGCGGCCCTCGACGCCGACCTCGCGCGCGACGCTGGTGACCTGGTCGGCGAAGGTCGCGAGCGTCGTGGTCATGCTGTTGATGGTGTCGGCGAGCGCCGCCACCTCGCCTTTGGATTCCACCGTGAGCCGCTGGCGCAGCTGGCCGTCCGCGACCGCGGTCACGACCTTGACGATGCCGCGTACCTGGTTGGTGAGGTTGTTGGCCATCGTGTTGACGTTGTCGGTGAGGTCCTTCCAGGTACCGGCCACGCCCGGCACCACCGCCTGGCCGCCGAGCTTGCCGTCCGTGCCGACCTCGCGGGCGACGCGCGTGACCTCCGCCGCGAAGCTGTTCAGCTGATCGACCATCGTGTTGATGGTCTCCTTCAACTGCAGGATCTCGCCCTTCACGTCGACGGTGATCTTGCGCGAAAGATCGCCGCGGGCGATGGCGGTCGACACCTCGGCAATGTTGCGCACCTGGCCGGTGAGGTTGCTCGCCATTGAGTTGACGTTGTCGGTGAGGTCCTTCCAGGTGCCGGCGACACCGGGCACGATCGCCTGACCGCCGAGCTTGCCCTCGGTGCCGACCTCGCGCGCGACGCGCGTCACCTCGGCGGCGAAGCTGTTCAGCTGATCGACCATCGTATTGATGGTCTCTTTCAGCTGCAGGATCTCGCCGCGCACGTCGACCGTGATCTTGCGCGAGAGATCGCCGCGGGCGATGGCGGTGGCGACCTCGGCGATGTTGCGCACCTGGCCGGTGAGGTTGCTCGCCATCGAGTTGACATTGTCGGTGAGGTCTTTCCACACGCCACTCACGTCCTTGACGTCGGCCTGGCCGCCGAGCTTGCCGTCGGTGCCGACCTCGCGCGCGACGCGCGTCACCTCGGCCGCGAACGCGTTCAGCTGGTCGACCATCGTGTTGATGGTCTCCTTGAGCTGGCGGATCTCGCCGCGCACGTCGACGGTGATCTTGCGCGACAGGTCCCCGTTCGCGATCGCGGTGGCGACCTCGGCGATGTTGCGCACCTGCCCAGTCAGGTTGCCGGCCATGGAATTGACGTTGTCGGTGAGGTCCTTCCACACGCCGCTGACGCCCTTCACTTGCGCCTGGCCGCCGAGCTTGCCGTCGGTGCCGACCTCGCGCGCGACGCGCGTCACCTCGGCGGCGAACGCGTTCAACTGATCGACCATCGTGTTGATGGCCTCCTTGAGCTCGAGGATCTCGCCCTTTACGTCGACCGTGATCTTGCGCGAGAGATCGCCACGCGCCACCGCGGTCGTGACCTCGGCGATGTTGCGCACCTGCGCCGTGAGGTTCCCGGCCATGGAATTGACCTTGTCGGTGAGGTCCTTCCACGTGCCCGCGGCGCCCGGGACATTCGCCTGACCGCCCAGCTTGCCCTCCGTCCCCACCTCGCGCGCAACGCGCGTCACCTCCGAGGCGACTGAGCGCAGCTGATCGACCATCGTGTTGATGGTCTCCTTCAACTGCAGGATCTCGCCGCGCACGTCGACCGTGATCTTGCGCGACAGGTCGCCGTTCGCGATCGCGGTCGCGACGGCCGCGATGTTGCGCACCTGACCGGTGAGGTTGCTCGCCATCGAGTTGACGTTGTCGGTCAGATCCTTCCAGATGCCGCTGACGTCTTTGACCTCGGCCTGGCCGCCCAGCTTGCCCTCGGTGCCGACCTCGCGCGCGACGCGCGTCACCTCTGCGGCGAAGCCGTTCAGCTGGTCGACCATCGTGTTGATGGTCTCCTTCAACTGCAGGATCTCGCCGCGCACGTCCACCGTGATCTTGCGCGAGAGATCGCCCCGCGCCACCGCGGTCGTGACCTCCGCGATGTTGCGCACCTGGCCGGTCAGGTTTGTCGCCATCGCGTTGACCGAGTCGGTGAGGTCCTTCCAGGTGCCCGCGACGCCCGGCACGATCGCCTGGCCGCCGAGCTTGCCTTCCGAGCCCACTTCGCGCGCGACTCGGGTGACCTCCGAGGCGAACGAGCGCAGCTGATCGACCATGGTGTTGATGGCTTCCTTGAGCTGCAGGATCTCGCCACGCACGTCGACGGTGATCTTGCGCGACAGGTCGCCGTTCGCGACCGCGATCGTGACCTCGGAGATGTTGCGCACCTGACCGGTCAGGTTGCTCGCCATCGAGTTGACGTTGTCGGTCAGATCCTTCCAGACGCCGCTGACGTCCTTGACCTCGGCCTGCCCGCCGAGCTTGCCCTCGGTGCCCACCTCGCGCGCGACGCGCGTCACCTCGGCGGCGAAGCCGTTCAGCTGGTCGACCATCGTGTTGATCGTGTTCTTGAGCTGCAGCATCTCGCCCTTGACGTCGACCGTGATCTTGCGCGAGAGATCGCCGCGCGCAATCGCGGTCGCGACCTCGGCGATGTTGCGCACCTGGCCGGTGAGGTTGCCGGCCATCGAGTTGACGTTGTCGGTGAGATCCTTCCAGGTGCCCGCCACGCCGGAGACGACGGCCTGACCGCCGAGCTTGCCCTCCGAGCCCACCTCGCGCGCGACGCGTGTGACCTCGGAGGCGAACGAGCGCAGCTGATCCACCATGGTGTTCATGGCTTCCTTGAGCTGCTGGATCTCGCCGCGGACGTCGACCGTGATCTTGCGCGACAGGTCCCCGCTCGCGATCGCGGTCGCAACCTCGGCGATGTTGCGCACCTGACCGGTGAGGTTGCCCGCCATCGAGTTGACGTTGTCGGTGAGATCCTTCCACGTGCCCGCGGCGCCCGGCACCGAGGCCTGACCGCCGAGCTTGCCCTCGGTACCGACTTCGCGCGCGACGCGCGTGACCTCGGATGTGAACGCGCTCATCTGCGCGATCATGGCGTTGACGATCGTCGCGGAGCGCAGGAATTCGCCCTTCAGCGGCCGGCCCTGCACGTCGAGCGGCACGGTCTGCGAGAGGTCGCCCTTGGCGACCGCGGCGATCGTGCGGGTAACTTCCGTGGTCGGCCACAGCAGGTCGTCCATGAGCGTGTTCAGCGAGCCCTCCATTTCGCCCCACGCGCCGGGACGCCGCTCCATTGCGACGCGATGCCGGGTCCGTCCCTCCTTGCCGACCAGCCGACCGGCCCGTTCCATCTCCCGCGCCATGCGCTGATTCGCGGACACGATGTCGTTGAAGGTGTCGGCGATCTTGCCCGCCATGCCGACGCGATCGCTCGGCAGCCGCACGCTGAAATCGCCGTCCCGCACCGCCTGCAGTGCCCGCAGCAGCTTCTTGACGTCCAGATCGGGTTCGAGGCCGTTAGCGGATGCGCGGGCGCGCGTGAGACGGCGGGCGACGCGGTCTTCGGTTTCCATCATGCTTCTCCGTGGCGCGATGCCCGTTGTTCTGTCGGCTCAAGGGCCTGCGGCCGCGTTTGCAGGAATTGCACGCGTCTTGTAGCAGATGGGCCGCGGGGCCTTTGTCGGACAACACCGCCGCCGTCGCCTCCGGTTTTCCTACATCGCGGGACGGTGTCGCGCGCAACCGCCTGGCGTGGTCGATCGGGCGGTGCGCGGTTATGCCTCGGCGATGCTCAGGCTAACCGGTGCGGAGGTGGCCTGCGTGACCTGCACGCCGACCTTACCCGCGCGTCGGCGGAATCGCAGATCGACCGTGCCGCCCGCGACCGGCAGACGCTCGACCTCCAGGCGCTCGATGTCGCGCGGAAGATCCGGCCGGTCGATGACGATCTCGCCTCGCAGCCCATCGACCTCGACGCCGAGCGTCGCCTGCAGCATCATGAACGCCGCGCCGGACGACCACGCCTGCGGCAGGCAGGCAACCGGATAACCGACCGGCGGCTCGCCCGTGCGGCGCGCGAATCCGCACAGCAGCTCGGGCAGACGCATGTCGAAGTAAGCGGCTGCGGAGAATGACTCCTCGAGCAGGCGGCGCGCCGCGGCGCGCCGCCCATAGCGGGCCATCCCCGCGGCGCACAGACCCGTGTCGTGCGGCCAGACCGTCCCGTTGTGGTAGGACATCGGATTGAAACGCACCGAATGCTCGCGCACGGTGCGCGTCCCCCAGCCGCTGTCGAAGGCGCCCGACTGAAGCTGCTCGCAGACGTGGCGTGCGCGACGCGCCGAAGGCAACCCGACGAACAGCAGATGCCCGGCGTTCGATGCGCACACGCGGCACAAGGCGCCTGTTCCGTCGAGGGCGATCCCGTAGAACTTCTGGTCGGGCATCCAGAAACGGCTCTCCACCGCGCGGCGCACGCGCTCGGCGGCGCGGCGCCAGTGACGCGCGCGAGGCAGATCGCCGCGCAACTCCGCCAGCTCGGCCATCGCGCCGTGAGCGGCGTAGACGTAGCCCTGCACTTCGACCAGCGCTATCGGCCCGATGGGGAGGCGGCCGTCCTCGTGAAACACTGAATCGAAGCTGTCCTTCCAGCCCTGGTTGACCAGCCCCAGCTCGGTGGCGCGCGAGTAGTCCACGAGACCGTCGCGGTTCGAGTCCGCTGGTCCCTCGATCCACTTCATCGCCCGCAGCCGGGCCGGCCAGAGCGGCGCGATGAACTCCAGGTCCCCCGTGCGGCGCGCGTACGCGCCCGCCAGCATCACGAACAGCGGCGTCGAGTCGGCGCTGCCGTAATAGCGTGCGAATGGCACCTCGCCCAGCCGCGCCATTTCGCCGCCGCGCATCTCGTGCAGGATCTTGCCCGGCTGGGAGTCGGCGGTCTCGCTGGTCTGCGCGGCCTGATGCCTGGCCAGGAAGGCCAGCACGCCGCGCGCCAGATCCGGGTCCAGCCACAGCACCTGCAGTGCCGTAATCAGCGCATCCCGTCCGAACGGGGTCGAGAACCACGGTATTCCGGCGAACGGATATGGCCCCGTCTCGAGGCTCGTCTCCAGCAGCGCGAGGTCCGCTCGTGACCGGGCGAGCCACCGATCCAAGCGCGGGCTCGCGGTGCGCAGCCGGGCGCCACGCGAGCGCTTCGCCCGCATGTGGCGTCTAGCCTGCGCCGCGGCGGCCCGATATCGGCGCTGGCCCGCAGCGGCATGCGTCGCGCTCGCGCCGACCTCTATGTACAACTCGCGCCCCGCACGGGGCGGCAGCAGCACCTCGAAGCGTGCATGGTCGGCGCGGATCTCGACCGGCTCGGGCGAAAAAGCCATCACGCAGACGAGTGGCGCCCCATCGAGCGCCTCGTAGCCCAGCTGGACGCACGCGCGCCCGACGACCGCGGGCAGCTGATTGCCGCGCCGCGGGCGGCTCAGACCGCGGACCTCGAAGATGTCGGCGAAATCCGCCGCAAACGCCAGCTCCAGCAGCAGCGCGAACTCCGCGTCGCCGTAGTTGGTGATCGCCAGCCGTTCGTGGAGCCGGCCCTGCCAGATCAGCCGCGACCGCTCGATGTGCACCGCGCCCTGAGGGGTCACGGTCGACTCGCCGAGCAGCGGTAACGGCCGGTTGGTGAGATTCGCGCGGAAGAAGACGTTGTCGGTGCTCAGACCCGAGCTGAGCAGCGCGGGCGTCGCGCCGCCGACCGTCAGCACGTATCTCGAAAGTATGCGGGTGTCGTTGTGAAACAGCCCATCCGATGAGCCCTGCATGTCACCCAGAGCGTCCGCAACGGCGAACATGTGGTCATGCTTCAAGGCATGAAACCCCAGCGGCGGATTGTACGCAGCGGCCGCCGACATCACGCCTGGCGCGCGCTTGCGTGCCCCTGCAGCAGGCTGCGATACAAAGACAGGTACCCGCGAGCCATCGTGTGCGAGGTGAACCGTCGTTCGAACTGATCGCGCACGTGGCGGCGGTCGATATCGGGCAGCCGATCGATGGCCGCACGCGCCTGCTCCATGGATCGAACGATGAAGCCCGTGCTCCCGTGATCGATCACTTCACCCACCGATCCGCAGTCCCAGGCGATCACCGGAGTGCCGCATGCGATCGCCTCGATCATGACCAATCCGAAGGGTTCCGGCCAGTCGATCGGAAACAGCAGCGCCGCAGCGCGCCCCAGGAACCCGGCTTTTTCGCGGTCGCCGATCTCGCCGACGTACTCCACGAGCGGGGACTCGAGCATCGGCTCGATCACGCGCTCGAAATACGCCTGATCTGCCCGGTCGACCTTGGCTGCGATCCGCAGCGGCATGCCGCACGCCTCGGCGAGCGCGATCGCCCGGTCCGGCCGCTTCTCGGGAGAGATGCGCCCGAGAAACGCCAGGTATCCGTCGTGATCGGGGGAATACGGCAGCAGGCCCTCGGGAAGCCCGTGATGAACCGTGCCGAGCCAGTTGAGCCCCGGCATCGGGCGACGCTGCGCATCGGAGATCGACACCAGCGGAAACCGAGGCCAGCGCCGGTAGAGCTGCGGCAGGTCCTTGAGGTCGAGACGGCCGTGCAGCGTCGTCAACGTCCGTTCCGGCCGATCCTCGAAGATCGGGAACTGCAGCGGTTCCGTATGGAAGTGCAGCACGTCAAACTCGCCGAATCGCCGGCGCACTTCGTACAACATCGCCATGTGCGCGGCGACGTCCGACTTGAGGGCGCACGGGTCGAGCCGGATCGCCTGATCGCGCATCGGAATCAGCCGGGCCTTGGTGCGCGCGTCGGCGGGAGCGAACAACGTGACATCGTGGCCGAGCTCGACCAGCGCGTCGGTGAGATAGGCCACCACGCGCTCGGTCCCGCCGTAGAGCCGCGGTGGCGTGGCTTCGTAGAGCGGAGCAATTTGACCAATGCGCATCATCCCTCCTGCCAGAACATCGTTCGTGTCGAGGATTCCGCACCGGGGAGCGCGCCGGAAGTCGGCGGGCGACGCCAGCGGCAGTCGGACACGCCCGACGGTAGGAATCTCCCGACGACAGCTGTCCACATCGGCGACTTATCCCGCGCGGCCGCACGACTGATGCTCGACGATGTTCTCTCGGAGTGGGCACATGGAGGCGGCGATGGCAACCAAGCGGAAATCGAACGGCAGGCGATCGAACGGCAGACAATCGAACGCCAGGGGACGGGCGCGAACCGGCACCGCGACGCGCGCCCGGCGTTCCAGCAGCACGCGCAGCGATGCGATCTCCTTGCTGAAAGCCGACCACCGGCAGGTCGAGGACTGGTTCGGTGAATTCAAGAGCGCGCGGTCCGATTCGCGCAAGGCAACGCTCGCCGGCTCAATCTGCGACGCGCTCAAGGTGCACAGCAGCATCGAGGAGGAAATCTTCTATCCGGCATTTCTCGAAGCCGCTGGCGACGAGGAGATCCACCATGAGGCCGAGGTCGAGCATGCAGGGGCCAGGGAACTGATCAACCAGATCGAGCAGGCCGGGCCGGACGACGAGTACTTCGAGGCGCGGGTGAACGTTCTGGCCGAGATGATCCGGCATCACGTCCGTGAGGAAGAGAAGCCCGACGGTATGTTCGCCAAGGCGCGGCGCGCGCGCATGGATCTTGCGGGGCTGGGCGAGCGTCTGGCGGAGCGCAAATCGCAGCTCAGCGCCGGATCCGCCGATGGATTGCGCAGCGGCAGGCTCGGCGAGGAATCGCGGCTCCGCTGAGGCGAGTTGCGACGACGCGGCGCAGCCCGGGATCGGGTTGTGCGCGGCCGCGCCGGCGAGGGACTGCATCAGGTCACGGCGCGCTGCGGGGCTATGCCGACGGCGTCCGCGGCGCACCGTGAGCCTGTTGGTCGAGCCAGGTCTCGAACTCCCGGATGGATTGCTCGAACCGCGGCCGATATTCGGCCGCGCGCGCGAAGTTCGCTGGATCGTCCAGTGCCCGCGTGTAGATCTGCAGCGTGCGATGCACCCATTCAACGGCGGTGTCGAGACCATCCCGTTCGACGACGAGCCGGATGCGTTGGGCTTCGCTCAGCTGCTTCATGTCCACGGTGCAGCGTCTTTCGTGCCAGTCGGTACTACGGAGGTCATTGCCATGCCTAAACGATCAGCAGTACAGAAGGCGAAGCGGGCGCGCCGCGAGGGCAAGGCGCCGACCACGCAGGCCGGGGAATTCGTACGCGAGGAGATCGAGCACATCCGCGCGGGCAAGCACGGCGCCAGGTCCACGAAGCAGGCGATCGCGATCGGGCTGTCGAAGGCGCGCCGTGCGGGTGTCGACCTGCCGCCGCAGCAAGGCGATGAGGCGTCCCGGGAATCGCGGCGGAGTCAGGCTCACGCCTATGAGGCCGGCCACGGTTCTGCACCCACGCGACCACACAGCCGCCGTCGAGCGCGCGCCATCAAGCGCGTGCTCGAGCGCGAAGGTCGCCGCGCGGCATCGCCGCGTGCGCTGGCACGACAGGCGCATGCCGCGGCGCAGCGGCGCACGCGCGGCGAGCGGTCGGAAGCGGCACGCAAGGGTGCACGCACCAAGGGCGCCACGGGTCGCGCGGCTGCCGCGCGCAAGGCGGCGCGCACGCGCCGCAGGCACGCATGAGCCTGAGCTCCGATCAGCGACACGACCGCGCGCGGCGGGCGCTACATTCCGGGTCATTCCTGGCGGTGATAGAGCCTGCGCAGCTCCACCTTGGCGGCGTTCAGAACACGACGACGCTCGGCGGGCAGGCTGCGGCCCGCGCGGTTGATGTGAAAATTCAGCATTGACATCGCCGACCTGAAAGGGTCGGACTTGCGGCGACGGCTGGCATCCGCAGAACGCTTCAGCGACAGCGCCACCTGGCGCGGCGTACGTTTGGTAAACACGCCCTTCTCGAGATCGAGGGCGTTGCTGGTCTGCGTCACGCGGCTCGACCAGCGGTCGTCGCCGGGCCTGCGTCGGCGCGTGGCCGTGGTCCGCCCGCGGTTCTTCACGACGTTCATTCGGTCGGCTCCCACGCTCAAAAAAAAGGCCCCCGACGATCTGTCGCGGGGGCCGAGCAAGGCGGTTCCGGGGGTTGGGGGGCCGAACCGCCGATCTACCGGAGTTGGGGGTTCCGGAGCGAACATCATGGACGGCCCCGGACGCTCGGACTGTCGGCGCGAAACGGCTACTCCCGTCAGAACACGCCTACAGGCCGGCGCTCGGGCCCGCATGCCGCCGTGGCGGACACGCGCCACGGCGACACGCGGGGCCGTCAGCGTGCACGCCCCATGCGCACGAGGTTGACGATCAACAACAGAATCACGGCGCCACCGAACGACACCAGCAAGCCGAGCAAGCTGAAGTCGGCCTGATTGATGCTGCCTGCGCCGAACAGCGGCGACAGCAGCCAGCCGCCCAGCAGCGCGCCCACGATCCCGACCACGATGTTCAGGACGATGCCCTGCTGCGCGTCGGTCCGCATGACGAGACTGGCCAGCCAGCCGATGATGCCGCCCACGATCAACCAGATGATGAGGTTCATCGAACTCTCCTAGGGCTGCACGCGCAGCGACTCGGCGCGCTGTTTCGCGGCCTCGAGCTCCTCGTCGGCCCGTGCCTTGCAGGCCTCCTGCTGTTCAGCGGCCATGGCCTCGCAAGCCTCGATGGCGACCTTGTGCTTACCCTCGGCGTCCGTGATCGCCAGGTCGTACTCGGTCTGTACGGTCTGCTCAGGTGTCGTCGCCTGCGCGACTTCTTCGCGGGCCTCGGACGTCGCCTCAGCCGCGTCCTGCTGCGCGTCTGCGACGTCTTCCTGGACTTCCTGCGGCGATTCCGCCCGGTTGCAGCCGAACGCCAGCACGCTGCTGGCCAAGGCTGCCAATATCATTTTACGCGTATGCATCGCTCACTCCTTTGCGTTGCTGGCCACTCCGACCCTGACTCCTCGATGCAATCGCTGTGCCAGCCGGATCGCGAGCAGCGATGCGCACGAAATCCGCGCCGCGCCCTCCCGTGTGTGAACAAATTT
>JBQGDL010000044.1:0-68527 GCA_052039045.1 Steroidobacteraceae bacterium | reverse complement strand
CCCTTGCGCCGGCTCGTCGGCGGAGTGAGCGTGCGACGCAGCTGTCACGCACATGGGGCGCACGTCATGCCGAATCACTCATCGCCGACTGCAACGACGCCAGCAGATCACGCCTCGATCACGCAGGACGGTTTTCGCGTGATCGCGGGTCGCGCCTCCGAAATCCTCGGCAGCCCGGGCGGGTTCATGGCCGCGGTGGGCGCAGTCGTTCTCTGGGCACTGGTCGGTCCTTTCTTCGGTTTCTCGAGCAACTGGCAACTCGTCATCAACACCGGCACGACCATCGTCACATTCCTGATGGTGTTCCTGGTGCAGCACACGCAGAACCGCGACTCGCGCTCGCTGCATCTGAAGCTCGACGAGCTGCTGCGCGCCACCACCGGGGCACGCACCTCGATGGCGGACCTGGACGCGCTGTCTGACGAGGATCTGGCGCGGCTGGAAGAGGCCTTCAAGCGGCTCGCACGCGCGACCGGGCGCCGTCGCGAGGGTGCGGACGAGGGCTCGGAGCCATGAAGCATCCACTGCGACGGAGTCTGCGGCCCGCATCGCGGGCGGTCGCGGAGTTTCAGTCGACAGTGAGCACGACCTTGCCGAACTGAGCACCGCGCTCGAGCCACGCGTGCGCCTCGCCCGCGCGCTCGAGCGGGAAGGTGCGGTCGATGATCGGCCGCACCCGGCCGGCCTCGATCCACGGCCACACCCGCTCCTCGACCGCGCGCGCGAGGCGCGCCTTTTCGTCGGCGTCGCGCGCGCGCAGCGTCGAGGCGGTGAGCGTCAGGCGCTTGAGCATCAGCGCGCGCAGATCGGCTTCGACGCGATGACCGCCCATGGTCGCGATCACCACCAGCCGTCCCTCGGGCCTGAGCAGCTCAACATTGGCGGCGAACAGCTCGGCCCCGACCATGTCGAGCACCACGTCGGCGCCACCCGTCGCCTTGACCTCGGCCAGCCAGGTCGCCGACGTCGTATCGAGCGCCAGATCCGCGCCGAGCTGCCTCGCCCGCGCGACCTTTGCGTCGCCGCGCGCCGTGGCAATGACGCGCGCGCCGGCGGCCTTCGCCATCTGGATCGCCGTGACGCCGATGCCGCTGTTGGCGCCGTGCACGAGCAACGTTTCGCCCGGTTGCAGCCGGCCGCGCTCGAAGACGTTGCTCCACACCGTGAACACGGTTTCCGGCAGGGCGGCCGCCTGCACCAGGTCGAGCCCGCCCGGGATCGGCAAGGCGTGGCGCGCATCGACCGCTGCGAACTCGGCGTAGCCACCGCCGGGCAGCAGCGCGGTGACGCGATCGCCAATCGACCAGCGGCCGGCGTCGTCGCCCACCGCGGTGACCTCGCCCGCCGCTTCGAGCCCGAGGGTCTCGGGCGCGCCGGGTGGCGGCGGATAGTGCCCGAGCCGCTGCACGATGTCCGGACGGTTGACCCCGGCTGCGCGGACGCGCAGCAGGATCTGCCCGGGGGCGGTGATGGGCCTCGCGATCCGCTCGACCCGCAGCGTCGTCGCGGGTCCCTTCCCGCCCTCGATAATCACCGCGCGCATGGTCTCGCTCATCGGGAATATTGGCTCGGAGCCATTTCTCACGAACGTCGCCGCAGGAGAACCCGGCGCCGGAAAAATCGGCTCCGAGCCATTTTCAGTCGAAGGGGTGGCGCAGCACGATCGTCTCGGCGCGCTCGGCGCCGGTCGAGACGATGTCTATCGGCACACCCGCCAGCTCCTCCATGCGCGCGAGGTAGCGGCGCGCGTTGTCGGGCAGGCGCGCGAAATCGGTGATGCCCGCCGTCGGGTCGCTCCACCCGGGCAGCGACTCGTAGACCGGTGCGACGTCGGAATAGCGATGCGGCAGCAGCGGCGGCTGCTCGCGGATCTCGCCGTCGATGCGATAGCCGGTGCAGATGCGGATCGTATCCAGCCCGTCGAGCACGTCGAGCTTGGTGACGCCGAGGCTCGAGATGCTGTTGTGCAGCACCGCGCGCTTCAGCGCCACCGCGTCGAACCAGCCGCAGCGGCGCGGCCGGCCCGTGACCGAGCCGAACTCGTGCCCGACCCGCGACAGGTGCTCGCCCATCTCGTCGAAGAGCTCGGTCGGGAACGGCCCGGCCCCTACCGCGTCGTGTACGCCTTGACGATGCCGAGCACGGCGTGGATGTCACGCGGACCGAGACCGGTGCCGACCGCCGCCTCGCCGGCGATCGTGTTCGACGAGGTGACGAACGGATAGGTGCCGACGTCGACGTCGAGCAACGCGCCCTGCGCCCCCTCGAACATCAGATTGCCCCCGGACTGCATCAGCGCGCGCAGCCGCTCGCTGACGTCCTCCACGAGCGGCAGCACCCGCTCGCCCTGTGCCAGGCAGTCCTCCAGCGTGCGCTGGAACTCGACGGGCTCCGTGCCGAAATAACGCTGCAGCACGAAATTGTGGAAGTCGAGGATCTCGCCCAGGCGCGCCGCGAGCCGGTCGCGCTGGAAGAGGTCGGCCACGCGCACCGCGCGCCGCGCGACTTTGTCCTCGTAGGCCGGCCCGATGCCGCGGCCGGTGGTGCCGATCGCGTTGGCGCCGCTCGCGCGCTCCCGCGCGCGATCGAGCGCGATGTGCGAGGGCAGTATGAGCGCGCAGTTCGGGCTCACCCGCAGTCGCTCGTAGACGGGTACGCCCTGCTGCACGAGCGCGTCCGCCTCGCGAAACAGCGCCTCGAGCGACAGAACGACGCCGTTGCCGATCAGACAGTGCACGCCCGAATGCAGGATCCCGGACGGGATGATCGACAGCACGGTCCGGCTGCCTCCGATCACGAGCGTGTGGCCGGCGTTGTGACCGCCCTGGAAGCGCACGACCGCGACCGCCCGCTCGGTCAACAGGTCGACGATCTTGCCCTTGCCCTCGTCGCCCCACTGTGCGCCGATGACGACCAGGTTCCTGGACATGGCGTCGGTCCCCTTCGGGCTAACCGGACCCGCGCACGAGAAACAGCAGGAACGCGCCGGCGATCATGCTCACGAGCCCGACGATGCGCATCGTGCGGTCATCGAGACGCGCGACCTGCAGCAGCGTCCGCTTCAGGGCGCCCGGGTTGGCGAACGGCATCAGCCCTTCGATCACCAGATACAGCGCGCAGGCCGCCCACAAGTCGTTCCAGTGCATGCGCGGCTGCGGCCTCCGACCCGCGCGGGTCAGGGCCCGGCGTCCTTGAGGTACTTGAAGAACTCGCCTTCCGGCGCGATGACCAGCACATCGCCCTGCTTGCCGAGCGAGCGCCGGTACGCCTGCAGCGACCGATGGAACGCATAGAACTCGGGATTGCGTCCGTAGGCGCGCGCGTAGATGTCGGCCGCGAGCGCGTCACCCTCGCCGCGAACGATCTCCGCCTCCCGGTAGGCTTCCGCCAGAATCTCGGTGCGCTGCCGGTCGGCTTCGGCGCGTGTCTGCTCGGAGACACCCGAGCCCTCGGCGCGCAGCTGTGCCGCCTGGCGGGCGAAGTCCTGCCGCATGCGGTTGAAGACGCTTTCGCTCACTTCCTCCGGGAGATCGATGCGCTTGACGCGCACGTCGATCAGGGTGATACCGAGCCCGGCGACGTTGTTGCCGGCGATCTTGGCCACCTCGCCCAGGAACTCGGTGCGCTCGGCTGCCACGACCTGCTGGATCGTGCGCCGCGCGATCACGCCCTTGATGCCGTCCTTGACGATCTCGCCGAGGCGGCGGTTGGCGACCTCCTCGCTGCCGCCGGCGGTCGAGATGTAATACCGCGATACGTCGCTGATGCGCCACTTCACGAAGAAGTCGATGCGCAGGATCTTGCCTTCGCTGGTCAGGAACTGCTCGGAGGGGTAGTCCTCGGTGAGGACCCGCCGGTCGAACTTGCGCACGTTGTTGATCAGCGGCACCAGGAAGTGCAGCCCGGGCTCGTAGTCGGCGCGCACAATCTCGCCGAAGCGGAACTTGACCGCAAGCTCGGTCTCGCGCACGGTGAACGCCGCCATCGCGGCGAGCAGCACGAAGGCGCCGAGCGCGATCACCGCAAGGTAGCTTCTGTTACCCATCAGCGGCTACCCCGCTCGCGCCGCGCCTCGACGGAGACGTCGGGCGACTCCGCCGCCGGCGCGGCGCCGGAGGACTGGCGTTGCTCGTCGAGAGACAGCGCCGGGGCGCGCCGCTCCATGATCTTGTCGAGCGGCAGATAAAGCATGTTGCCCGTGCCTTCGGTGTCGACCAGCACCTTGCTGGTGTTGCCGAGCACGCCCTCCAGGGTCTCGTAGTACAGCCGCTGCCGCGTCACGCCCGGCGCACGCTCGTAGGCGGCGAGCAGTTTCGAGAACCGCTCGGCCTCGCCCTGCGCGTCGGCGACGATCCGCGCCTTGTAGGCCTGTGAGTCCTCGAGCTGCCGGGCTGCCGAGCCGCGCGCCTTGGGCAGAATGTCGTTCGCGTAGGCCTGCGCCTCGAGCGCCAGGCGCTCCTTGTCCTCGCGCGCCTTGATCGCGTCGCGCTGGGCGGTCTGCACCTGCTCCGGCACGCTCACGCCGCGCAGGTTGACGCTGGTGACCTCGATCCCGGTGCGGTAGAGGTCGAGCGTACGCTGCACGAGCTCCTTGGTGCGCGCCGTGATCTCCTGCCGGCCTTCCCCCAGCACGGCGTCCAGACGGCTGCGCCCGACGATCTCGCGGATTGCGCTCCCGCTGACTTCGCCGAGGGTTTCCTCCGGATCGCGCACGTTGAAGGAGAAAGCGATGGGTTCGGCGCGGCGGTACTGCACGGCGATGTCGAGATCGACCAGGTTCTCATCGAGCGTCAGCATGCGGGTCTGGTCGCTGAAGCTTTCGATGGATTCGACGTTGACGATGCGCCGCGCCTCGATCGGCCACGGCAGGTGGTAGGCGATGCCAGGCGCCGTCGTGCGCACGTAGCGCCCGAAGCGCGTGACCACGGCGCGCTCGGCGGCGTCGACCTGGTAGACCCCCGTGGCCGCCCAGATGCCGAGCAGCGCCAGCGCGATGGTGCCGACGCCGAAACCGCGCGGCCGGCCGTTGCCCGTGCCGCCCTCGCCGCGACCGCCGCCGCCCCCGAACAGGCTCGCCAGGCGGCGCTGCAGACGACGCAACGCCTCGTCGAGATCCGCGGCACCCCGTTCCGGGCGATTGCCCCAGGGGTTGCGATTCTTGCCCGGCTCATTCCACGCCATGCGTCTCTGGTGCTCCGCGAAGCCCGATTGGAGAGTAGTTGATGTCGAACCGGCTTGGACCGGCACCGGTCTGGGACGACGTCAGGCGGCGCCGACGTTGCTGATACCGGCCGATTGTAGGAAGGCGGATCCGGCCAGACAAGGCGCGAACGCAGGCGGATCCAGCCCTTCCTCGCGGCAGATGCGCTCGATGTCCGGCCGACGCATCCACAGATCGAGCTCGCAGCCGCCGTCGGCGGCCGCGCTCTCGCCGACCACGGCGCCGAGGGCGTGGAACCGCGCACGCGCCCGCCCGGCGCGCGCGGGGATATGCAACCGGCAGCGCAGCAGCGCCTGGCCGAGATGGCCCTGCAGCGCGTCGATCAGCAGCTCGACACCCGCGCCGCTTTGCGCCGACAACCAGACCCGATCCGCCAGGCCGTCGACCGCGTACTCGATATGCGGCGCTTCGCCCGTGCGGTCGATCTTGTTGTAGACGGCAATCTGCCTCAATCCTCCGGCGCCGATCGTTGCGAGCACTCGGTCGACCTGCGCGATGCGCTCGCCCCGCTCCGGATCCGCTGCGTCGATCACGTGCAGCAGCAGGTCGGCGTCACGCGCCTCCTGTAGCGTGGAGCGGAACGCCGCGACCAGCTCGTGTGGCAGGTCGCGCACGAAACCGACCGTATCGGCGAGGGCGACCTCGAGGCCGGGCGCGACGCGCAGGCGCCGCACCGTCGGATCCAGAGTTGCGAACAGCTGGTCCGCGGCATAGGCCTGCGCCGCCGCGAGCCGGTTGAACAACGTCGACTTGCCGGCGTTGGTGTAGCCCACCAGCGCGACGGTCGGCACCGCGCGCCGCCGCCGCTCGCGACGCGTCGTGTCGCGCTGCACGAGTACCTTGTCGAGCCGATCTCCCAGCGTCTTGATCCGGCGCGCGATCAGGCGGCGGTCGCTTTCGAGCTGCGTCTCGCCGGGACCTCGCAGCCCGATGCCGCCCTTCTGACGCTCCAGGTGGGTCCAGCCGCGAACCAGGCGCGTCGAGAGGTGCTCCAGCTGCGCAAGCTCCACCTGCAGCTTGCCTTCGAAACTGCGGGCGCGCTGCGCGAAGATGTCGAGAATCAGCCCGCTGCGGTCGAGCACGCGGCAGCGCAGCTCCTGCTCGAGGTTGCGCTCCTGGCTGGGCGACAGCGCGTGATCGACGAGCACCAGATCCGCGCCCAGGACAGCGACGCGCTCACGAAGCTCCGCGACCTTGCCGCGGCCGAGCAACAAGCGCGGGTCCGCGGCGCGGCGGGTCACGACGAGCCGATCGAGCGCCTGAGCCCCGGCCGAGGCCGCCAGAGCGCTGAACTCCGCGATGCGGTCGTCATCCGGCGCGTGGCCGAGGCCGACGCAGACGAGGATCGCGCGTTCGCCGCTTCGCGGCCGGTCGATCGGCGGCACCTGTTCCCTGCGAGCAGTGCGACTCAGGCCGGCGACCCCTCGTCAGTGGCCGCATCCTCGTCGGCGCTCGGCAGACGCACGTTGCGCGCCGGCACGACCGTCGAAATCGCATGCTTGTAGACCATCTGACTGACGCTGTTTCGCAGCAGCACGACGAACTGATCGAAAGAGTCGATCTGACCCTGAAGTTTGATCCCGTTCACCAGATAAATCGAAACCGGTATCCGTTCCTTGCGCAGGGCATTGAGGAAAGGGTCCTGCAGGGACTGGCCCTTGGCCATGATCGCTTCTCCTTTGTCTTCTTCGAGGCGCGCCGTTCCTGCTGCGGAGCCTTCCTTGAAAACGGCACGGACAGCCGTCGCATTCATCGGGAACGAACGCTCGGATGTTAGCACAGGCGCTCGCCCCGCCTGGCGGCGGCGGCGTCGCCAAGCGCCGACTTGATGGGTCCAAGTTGCTGATCTTCAAGCCCCGTGACCCACGTCATGTCGCGCTCGGCGCGCAGCCACGTGAGCTGCCGTTTGGCGAGGTTGCGGGTTGCCCGCTTCGCAGCCGCGATCGCCTCGGCCAGGGTCAACCGACCGTCGAGGTGAGCCCAGAGCTGCCGGTAGCCGACCGCGCGCAGACCGGGGAGGTCGGCGTGGAGATCACCCCGGGCGTGCAGCCGCCGCACTTCATCCAGGAAACCGGCCTCGAGCATGGTGTCGAACCGGCGCTCCAGCCGCCGGTACAGCTCATCGCGGGCGCACGGCAGCAGCGCGAAGCGGCACAGGCGCAGGTTCGTGCCCGCCATCCGCCGCTGGCGCACGCTGAGCGCCTCGCCGGTGAGCTCGTACACCTCGAGCGCGCGCTGGATGCGCTGCGCATCGGCGGGGGAAATGCGCGCCGCCGCCTGCGGATCGACCTGCGCGAGCTCGGCATGCAGGGCGGCCCAGCCGCGTTCGCGGGCGCGGACGTCGAGTCTCGCGCGAACGCCTGGATCGGCGCCCGGTAGCGCCGCCAGCCCGCGCGCGAGAGCGCGGAAGTACAGCATCGTACCGCCGACCAGCAGCGCCACCCTGCCGCGCACGCGGATCTCGTCGATCAGCGTCCGCACATCGGACAGGAATCGTCCGGCCGAATACGGCTCGGCGGGATCGCAGATGTCGATCAGATGATGGGGAACGATCGCGCGCTCGGCCGTCGAGGGCTTTGCAGTGCCGATGTCGAGCCCGCGATACACCAGCGCCGAGTCGACGCTGACGATTTCGAGCGGAAACTCACGGGCAAGGGCGAGCGCGACCGCCGACTTGCCGACGCCGGTCGGACCCATGAGCAGCACGGCGTCGGCGGCCCCGCCCGGCGGCGCGCTCATCGTCCGCGGAGAAACAGGCGATCGAGCTCGTCCATGCCCAGGAACGACCAGGTCGGTCGACCATGGACGCACTGGTCGCTGCGCAGACCGGTGTACATCTCGCGCAGCAGGGCGTTCATCTCCGGCACCGAGAGGCGCCGGTTGGCCCGCACGGCCTGGTGGCAGGCCATGGTGCCGAGCGCGCGTTCGAGCACCCTATCGCTGCCCGCAGCGCCGTCCGCGTCGAGACCGGCCAGCAGATCGCGCACCAGCGTCGCCGGTTCCTCGGCGCCGAGCAGCGCCGGCAGGGCGCGGACGACGAGCTGCGTCGGGCCGGTGCGATGCACGTCGAGCCCTAAGCGCTCGAACACCGCCGCGTGCGTCTCCACGAGCTCGGCCCCTGCGGCCGATACCGCGACGGCGACGGGGAGCAGCAACGGCTGACTCGGGATACGAGTTGCCTGCAACGCCGTCTTGAGCCGCTCGTACACGACACGCTCGTGCGCCGCGTGCATGTCGACGAGCACCAGGCCCCCGCGCGCCTGCGCAAGGATGTACACGCCGTGCAGCTGCGCAATCGCATGGCCGAGCGGGTGGTCCTGGTCGGGCGTCCCCGCCACGGCTGCCGACTCGGCCTCCGGCGCCCACCCCGCTTCATCGGCGGTCTCCTGGTCGTGCACCGCCGATCGCACCGCGGCTCGTGGCGCGTACAGATCGAGCGCGATAAGACCGGTCTGCCCGATCGGGCCGCCGCCGCCCGCCAGGCGCAGACGCGCCGCAGGAACGTGCGCCGCCGCCTCAGCCGACGCGTGGCTCTGCGCCAGAGCGCGCTCCAGCGTGCG
The DNA here is from genome assembly GCA_052039045.1 of Steroidobacteraceae bacterium. GTDB lineage: Bacteria > Pseudomonadota > Gammaproteobacteria > Steroidobacterales > Steroidobacteraceae > DATJKD01. Next base: position 59,746 of record JBQGDL010000044.1, on the reverse strand, counting down.
GTACAGGAAGTCGTGAATCATCCCCGGCTCGCGAAACCGCACTTCGAGCTTCTGGGGATGGGCGTTGACGTCGACTCGCGCGGGATCGAGCTCCAGGTACAGCACGTAGGCGGGCTGCCGCCCATGGTAGAGCACGTCGCGATAAGCGAGCCTCACGGCGCTCGCGACCAGCTTGTCGCGCAGCGGCCGACCGTTGAGGAAGAAGTGCTGCTGGTCGGACTGCGCGCGAGCGTAGGTCGGCAGGCCGAACCACCCGGACAGGCGCAGCCCCGCCACCTCGTGATCGAGGCGCATCGACTGCGCGATGAAATCGTCGCCGAGCACGGCGGCGACGCGCACGTCGCGCTGCCGGTCGGAGTCCGCGCGCGGATGATCCGCGAGCACGCGCCGGCCGCTCTCGAGCCGGAACGCCACGTCGAAGCGCGCCAGCGCGACCCGCTCGACGAGCCGCTGGACCTGGGCGAGCTCGGTACGCTCGGCACGCAGGAACTTGCGCCGCGCGGGTACGTTGAAGAACAGCTCGCGCACTTCGACCGTGGTGCCCTGAGGATGGGGCGCCGGCAGCGGCCCGGCGAGCACGCCGTCGGCCGCGCTGACGCTGTAACCCAGCTCCGCGCCGGCCGCTCGCGAGACGAGCCGCATCCGCGACACCGAGGCGATTGACGGTAACGCCTCGCCGCGGAAGCCGAGTGTGCGCACGGATTCGAGATCCTCGATACGGCCGATCTTGCTCGTCGCGTGATGCGCAAGCGCAAGCGCAAGCTCGTCGCGCGCAATGCCCGTTCCATCGTCGCGCACGCGGCACAGGCCGATCCCGCCGGCCTCGACCTCGATCTCGATGTGCCGTGCGCCGGCATCGAGACTGTTCTCGACCAGCTCCTTCGCGACCGAGGCAGGCCGCTCGACGACCTCGCCGGCCGCGATCTGGTGAATCAGCTGTTCGGGGAGGACCCGGATGGGCATGTAGCCGCCTCACGATGGGGTCGCGAGGATAGCAAAGCCCGCTGCGGGCAGCGTTGTGGCGTCCGGCTAGCGTCCCGCGACGGTGCGCGCCTCGGCACCGCGCTGTGCGGCGACCAGCATGGCGACTCGCGTGCCGGGCGGCGGGCGCGCATGGAAGTAGCTGCGCACGCCGGCGTGGATCGCCTCTGCGATCTTGAGTTGATGCACGGGGTCCTTCAACCGGCGCTCGTCCGCGCTGTTGGAGATGAAGGCCGTCTCGACCAGGATCGACGGAATGTCGGGTGACTTCAGCACCACGAACCCGGCGTGCTGCACACGCGAGCGGTGCACCGCGCTCACGCCCTGCAGCGCGTTCAAGATGGACTCCGCGGCTTCGACGCTGTTGCTGACACTTTCTTTCTGCGTCACGTCGAGCAGCACCGACGCCAGCACGTCGTTCTTGTCGTCGAGCGACACGCCGCCAATCAGATCCGCTGCGTTCTCGCGCTCCGCGAGCCAGCGCGCTGCCTCGTCGCTCGCACCGCGCAGAGACAGGACGTACACGGATGAGCCGCCGATGCCGCGGTCGCGAACCGAGTCCGCGTGAATCGAGACGAACATGTCCGCCCTGTGATCGCGTGCCTTGAGGATGCGGCCGCGCAGGCTGATGAACCGGTCGTCGTCCCGGACCAGCATGGCGCGCATGCCGTCCTCGCGATCGATGGCGGCCGCGAGCCGCCGCGCGATCGCGAGCGTGACCTGCTTCTCGTGCGTGCCGCTGCGGCCGATCGCGCCGGGATCCTTGCCGCCGTGTCCGGCATCGACGGCGATCACGAGGTCGCGGCCCTGCGCCCCCGCCGACACCGACTTGACGGCGCTCACCGGCTCGCCCGTCGCGGCCAGGATCGCTGCAGGCGGCGGCGCGGCCGTCGCTGCAGCCGCGCCCGGCAGCTCCACGACCAGCCGATGACCGGCCGAGCCGTCGGGACCGACGGCAAAAGCGCGCGGCTCCCGAAGCGCTGCCAGATCGAGGACGAGCCGCAGACTCTGACCCGGCCGCTTGCCGCTGCGCACGCGCGTCACGGGACCCTGTCCGGCGGGGAGCCGCGTCGAATCCTCGATTCTGGCGTTGGCGAGATCGATGACGACCCGGTACGGATCGTTGAGCGTGAATACGTCGTACGCGACCGGCGCGGACAGGTCGAGCACGAGTCGTGTGCCTTCCGGACCCGACCAGAGGCGCACACCCTGGACGCGGGTGGGCGCCGCTGCCTGCGCTTCTGCGGCGGCGCACAGCATCACGAGAGCTTGCAGGACGGACAGGCCGGAGGCGCGCCGCAGCGACATGCGACGTAATCTACTTCCGCACCAAGCGGAATTCAATGAAAATTATGAGGATACGGTCAGGTTGTAATGCGCTGTCGAGCAAGCCTCTCGAGAAGCCGTGCGCCGCGGGGGCTGTCCGCGGCCAACGTCAGTCGGCGGCCATCGCCGCCCGAGGCGTATTCGAGCTGCACACGCAGGTCGAGCCTGCCGAGTTGTCGCGCAGCGCGCGACGGCCACTCGATCAGAAGCAGGCTCTCGTCGAATGCGAGCTCTCGCAGCCCGAGCTCCTCGACTTCCGCGGCGCTACGGATGCGGTACAGATCGCAGTGATAGATGTCGCGATCCGCGAGGCGGTATGGCTCGATGAAGGTATAGGTCGGGCTGCGCACGGCCTCGGCATGACCCAGCGCATGCAGCACGCCTGCGACGTAGGTCGTCTTGCCGGCGCCCAGCTCGCCTTCGAGACCGACGAGCCAGGGCCCGCCGTCTGATTCGGCGACGAGCGCACGGCCGAGCTCAGCGCCCGCCGCCCGTGTCGCTTCGGGCGAGTCGAGCACGCGCACGTCTGCTGCGTCATTGCGGATTGACACAGCCGCGCAGCTCGTCGAGCAGATCGCTCGCTAACAGACCGCGCTCGCCGCTGCACGCCGCACGGTCGCCCGCCTCCGCGTGCACATAGACCGCCGCCGCTGCAGCGAGCGCCAGGTCGCCACATTGCGCGGCGATGCCGGCCAGCACGCCCGTCAGCACATCGCCCATGCCGCCCACCGCCATGCCGGGATTGCCGCCGGCGCAGATCGCCGGCGGCGCCTCGGCGGTAAGCACGATCGATCCCGCGCCCTTCAGCACGACCGTGCCTCCAAAGCGACGCTGCAGCTCGCGCGCGGCGCCGAGCCGGTCGCCCTGCACTTGCGCGGTCGCGATGCCGAGCATGCGCGACGCCTCACCGGGATGCGGCGTGAGCACCCAGTCATGGCGTCGTCGCGGCTGCGCCGCCAGCAGGTTGAGCGCGTCGGCGTCCAGCACCGCCGGACGATCCGCGGCCAGCGCCATGGCGAACAGTGCGCGTGCCCAATCCGACTGCCCGAGACCCGGGCCGATCGCGACGACGCTCGCGCGCTCGAGCAACGGCGCAAGAGCCGCGGCTCCGTCGAGCACGCTCACCATCAGCTCGGGCCGGCCGGCGAAAGCGCTAATACTCATCGGATGCGTGGCGACGCTGACCAGCCCCGCTCCGGCGCGCAGCGCCGCCTCGCCCGCGAGGCGCGCCGCACCGGCCATCCCCGCTCCGCCGCCGATCACCAGCACGTGGCCGTGCTGTCCCTTGTGCGCACTGCGCGCGCGGCGCGGCAGCGCCGCACGCACGCTCCCGGGCCCGATCAGCGTTGCGGTCGCACCAACTCCGGTGTAGGCCTCTGCCGGGACGTCGAGATCGGCGAAGCTTCGCAGCCCGGCGTGATCGGGACCCGCCCCCACGTAACAGCCGAGCTTGCGGCCGATGAAGCTCACGGTGGCATCGGCACGGATCGCGACGCCGTGCGGCTGGCCGCTGTCCGCGTCCAGCCCTGACGGCAGATCGACCGCGAGCACCGGCCGCGCGGATGCGTTCGCGGCCGCGATGGCCTGCGCATGGATCCCGCTCACCGGGCGTGCGATGCCGATGCCGAAGATCGCATCGACCACGACGTCGCCGACGAGCGCGGCGGCATCGAACGGTGCGCTCCGCCCGCCCGCAGTGTGGTAGTCGTCGGCGGCGCGGCGCGCATCCCCGGTGAGGGCCTCGGGCGCAGCGAGCGTCAACACGTGCGCCTCGATGCCGCGCGCACGCGCGACGCGCGCGCAAACGTAGCCGTCCCCGCCGTTCTTGCCGGGCCCGGCGAGCACCGTGATCGATCGCGCACCCGGCCAGCATTCGCGGATCGCATCGGCAAGCTTGTGTCCCGCCCGCGTCATGAGCTCGTAGCCCGGGATCCCGCAGACTTCGATCGCGCGACGGTCGAGCTCGCGCACCTGAGCGGCCGTGTAGATCGCGCCCGCCGGGATGTTCATCTCGTCAGTATAGTGGGTCGGCCCGCGCGCACGCGGCACCGCACCCGAATAGGATTGCCGGCTAGATGACCGCGATATCCACCCACGACTACGGGGCGCTCGCACGCCAGGTTCGGCAGTGGGGACGCGATCTCGGCTTCCAGAAAGTCGGTATCGCCGGTGTCGACCTCGCGCACGATGAGCGGCTGCTCGAGGCCTGGCTGGCGGCGGGGCGGCATGGAGAGATGCGCTACATGGCGCGGCACGGGAGAACGCGGGCGCGTCCGGCGGAGCTCGTCCCCGGAACGCTGCGGGTGGTGAGCGCGCGCATGGACTATCTGCCCGACGGCGCGCTGCCGCCCGCCGACGTGCTGGCCGACCCCACCCGCGGCTACGTGTCGCGCTACGCCCTCGGCCGCGACTACCATCGCATCCTGCGCCCGCGGCTGGCGAAGCTCGCGGAGCGCCTGGCCGCGGCCGCAGGAAGCAGCGGCTATCGCGCCTTCACCGACAGCGCGCCGGTGCTCGAGAAGGCGCTGGCGCGCGACGCGGGGTTGGGCTGGATCGGCAAACACACCAACCTGCTCGACCGTCACGCGGGGTCCTGGTTCTTCCTCGGCGAGGTGTTCACCGATCTGCCGCTGCCGGTCGACGCACCAGTGAGCGCGCACTGCGGCAGCTGCACGGCCTGCATCGACGTCTGCCCCACACGGGCGATCGTCGCTCCCTGGCAGCTCGACGCGCGGCGCTGCATTTCGTATCTCACCATCGAGCTCGATGGGCCGATACCGGAGGAGTTCCGCGCGGCGATCGGCAACCGCATCTACGGCTGCGACGACTGCCAGCTCGTCTGTCCGTGGAATCGCTACGCGAAGCTCTCCGCCGAAGCCGACTTCCGCGCGCGTTACGACCTCGACGGCGCAAGCCTTCTGGAACTTTTCGCCTGGAGCGAAGCGCAGTTCCTCGAGCGCACGGCGGGCAGTGCGATCCGCCGCATCGGCTATCAGCGCTGGCAGCGCAATCTAGTGGTTGCGCTGGGCAATGCGCCGCCGTCGCCCGAGGCGGTCGCGGCGCTCGAGGCGCGGCGCGTCACCGCCACGGCCTGGCTTCGCGAGCATATCGACTGGGCGCTGGCGCGGCACCTCGAACGACTCGAACGGCCCCGGCGCCCGGCACTGCACGTTGTCGATCAGGCGCGCGCGGCGCAGCCGCGCCGCCGCGAGCACCACGAGCGCGACGTCGCGCCCCTGCGGTCGCTCGAGTGTGTCGGCCGCGCGCACTTCGAAATAATCGGGGCGAAACCCCGCGGCACGCAGCGACTCAAGGCCTTCGCGCTCGATCGCCGCGAGATCGACATCCCCGGCTACCAGTCGCCTTCGCGCACGGTCGAGCGAGCGATAGAGCGCAGGCGCGATCGCGCGCTCCGCCTGGTCGAGGTAGCGGTTGCGCGACGAGAGCGCGAGCCCGTCTTCGGCGCGCACGGTCGCTGCGCCCACGATCTGCACCGGCAGGCAGAGATCCTCAACCGCGCGGCGGATGATGGCGAGCTGCTGATAGTCCTTCTCGCCAAAGATGGCGACGTCGGGCTGCACCAGGTTCAAGAGCTTGATGACCACGGTGGCCACGCCGCGGAAATGCCCGGGCCGGAATGCACCGCACAGGATGTCCGAGAGACCCGGCACGTCGACGATCGTGCTGTTCGCGACGCCGTGCGGATAGATCTCGTCGACGGCCGGCAGCAGCAGCGCGTCGACGCCCTGCGCGGTGAGCAGCGCCGCATCCTCGTCGGGCGTGCGCGGGTAGGCGGCGTAGTCCTCGGCCGGACCGAACTGCAGCGGGTTGACGAACACGCTGGCGACCACACGCCGTGCGTGATGATGCGCGGCGGCGAGCAGGCTCGCATGCCCGGCATGGAGGTTGCCCATCGTGGGAACGAGGGCGATGGTCTCGCCGGCCGTGCGCCAGTCGTGCACCAGCGCACGCAAATCCGCGATGCGGGTGAGGGTCTGCATCCTTAGAACAGGCTCTTCAGCGGATTGAAGTAGTGCCGCCCCTTGCGATGCCGCTGCACCTCGGCGAGGAGTCCTTTGTAGTCGGCCTCGCTCCCCACCAGATCGATCTGCGCCGCGTTGACGATCAGCACGGGCGCCGCTTCATACTCCAGGAAGAAGCGCGAGTATGCCTCGGCCAGCCGCTCGAGATAGCGCCGTTCGATGGCCTGCTCGTAGGCGATGCCGCGACGCGCGATCCGCGCGAGCAGCACGTCGACCGGAGCCTGCAGGTAGACGACGAGGTCCGGTTGCGGTGCGTCGAGCGACAGGCGCGAGTAGACCTGCTCGTAGAGCGCAAGCTCCTCCTCGTCGAGGGTGAGCCGGGCGAACAGACGATCCTTCTCCAACAGGTAATCGGCGACTCGCATGCCTTCGAATAGGTCCCGCTGGCGGAGATCGTGCAGCTGACGCGAGCGCTGGAACAGAAAATAGAGCTGCGTCTGGAATGCCGCGGCGCGCGGGTTGCGGTAGAAGCGCTCGAGAAACGGGTTGTGCTCGCTGCGCTCGAGAACGAGCTCCGCGCCGAAGCTCTCGGCGAGCCGGCGCGCGAGACTGGTCTTGCCGACGCCGATCGGACCCTCGACCACGACCAGGCGGTGCGGCACAGCACGGGGCTCGGCCTCCTCGGTGCGACGCCTGCTCACGATGCGGCGCCGAGCAAACCCGAGGTGTCGGCGGCCGCAAGCAGTTCGCGCACCAGGCCCACGCCCGGCACGCGCACATCCGGTGCGAAGTCGGCGAGCGGCGCCAGCACAAAGGCGCGTTCCGCGATCCCGGGATGCGGGACGGTGAGACCGGGCTCGTCCACGCGCGCGTCGCCGTACACTAGCAGGTCGAGATCGATGCGGCGCGGACCCCAACGTTCGACGGGAGGCTGGCGGCCGAGGCGCATTTCGAGCGCCTTGAGCGACTCCAGCAGACCGCGGCAGGGCAGCCGGGTCAGCAGCCCGGCCGCCGCGTTGACGAAGTCCGGCTGATCGATCGGACCGAGCGGTCGGGACCGGTAGAGCCGGGAGCGCAGCACGAGGCGCGTGTCCGGCAATTCGGCGAGCGCGTCAAACGCGCGTCCGATCTGCAATGGAGGATCGTCGAGGTTGCTGCCAAGCCCGACGTACGCCGGCGTCCACCGCTCGCTCACGGCCCGGCCGTGCTCACGCCGCAGATCGGCGCCGGCGACGCGGGCGACGACGACGACGACCCGGAGCCGTCTCGCCGGGCAGCTGCGCAACCTCCGCGAGCCGCGCGTCGCCAGGCAGCTCCTGGATGCGTGTCCACCACTGTGCGAGCGCCGGATCGATCTCGCCCGCCTCGGCGCGCAGGCAAAGCAGATCGTACGCGGCGCGAAAGCGCGGGTGATCGAGCAGCCGCAGGGCGCGGCGGCCGGCACGGCGCTCAAACCGCGACTGCAGCGCGACCAGCTCGCGCATCGGCAGCGTGAAGCGTTTCGGGATGGCGAGCCGGCGGACTTGGCGCGCAATCACCGCCTCGCAGGCGGCCATCGCCGCCTGCGGATCGGCCGGCAGCGGTCCGCCCGGCGCACCGGCCTCGCGCAGAATCGCCGGCCAGAGCAGCACCGCGAACAGGAAGCTGGGCGTCACGGTCTTGTCGGCGCGCACGCGCTCGTCGGTGGCCTCGACCCCGAGCCGCAGCAGACGCGCGCCGGGCGACTGCGGCTGCTCGCGAAGCGCGGCGTCGACGTCCGGCATCAGATGGTCGAGGAGATCGAGCCGGAACAGCAGCTCGAACGACGGCATCCCGCTGCCCGCGAGCAGCAGCTTCATGGTCTCGTCGAACAATCGCGCCGGCGGTACGCTGTCGAGCATGTACGCAAGCCGGTAGACCGGCGCCTCGGTGTCCGGGTGCAGCGTGAAGTCGAGCTTGCCCGCGAAGCGCGCGGCACGAAGCATCCTCACCGGGTCCTCGCGATAGCGCGTCTCCGGATCGCCGATCAGCCGCAGTACGCGGTTGCGGGCGTCGGGCACGCCGCCGACGTAGTCCCAGATCGAGTAGTCCTCGATGTTGTAGTAGAGCGCGTTGGCGGTGAAATCGCGCCGCCAGACGTCTTCCTCGATCGTGCCGTAGAGGTTGTCGCGCAGGATGCGTCCGTGCTCGTCCAGCACGCGGTGGCTCGCTTCGTCGACGCCGTGATCCTCGTCGATCTCGGTGTGCGCGGCGCGGAAAGTCGCCACCTCGATGATCTCGTGACCGAAGCGAACGTGCGCAAGGTGGAAGCGCCGCCCGATCAGGCGGGAGTTGCGGAACAACCGGCGCACCTGCTCCGGATGAGCGCTGGTCGCGATGTCGAAGTCCTTGGGCTCGAGCCCGAGCAGCAGGTCGCGTACCGCGCCGCCGACCAGAAAGGCCTGGAAGCCGGCATCCTTCAGGCGGTAGAGCACCTTGAGCGCGTTCGACGAAATGTTGGCGCGCGAGATCGGGTGCTCTGCGCGCGGCACGATCACGGGCTCGGGGTGTCCGGCGTACTTGTGTTGGTCGTCAGGGCTCAAGATGGCTCGTCGTGGCTGGACCGGAGCAAACGGCTGCGTATAATACGCGCCCCCGCACGGGCCCGCAGATTCAGGCTCGCGCCGCGCGCTCCCTTCGTCTAGAGGCCCAGGACATAGCCCTCTCAAGGCTGTAACACGGGTTCGAATCCCGTAGGGAGCGCCAGATCCGCGAAGGCCGCTGACGGCGCAGGCCGCTGACCGCGCCGTTCATCCCGTTCTCATTTCGCAGACGACCCGGCCGGAATCGACTTGGAGCGAATGTAGTGCCGCAGCGATTCGAGCTGGGCGTCGCTGAGCTCGTCGAATCGCGGCATGCCGCGTGAAACGAGCGTACCGCCGCGAACGACGGCGGCGAACGCGTCGCTCGACAGCGGAATCGCGGACGCGCGCAGATCCGGCGCGGTTCCCCCGGCCACCGCCCCGGGACCGTGACACAGCAGGCAGCGCAGGAACTCCGTCGCGCCGGCGCTGGCTTTGGCTGGATCCACGCGAAACTCCGCAGCGAGCAGCGGCTGCGCCCTCTGCGGCGGCGGTGTCGGTGGAATCTGCGCACGGCCGTCGAGTTTGAACGTCAGCAGGCGTCGCGGATGGATGCGTGAATCCCATCCCCACTGGGCGGATGCGGCTCCAAACCCGCCCGAGGCGCCGTTGAGGGGTCCTGCAGTGATGGTTAGAAACTGTTGACCGCCGACGCTGTACGTAATGGGCACGCCGGTCACTGCCGTGCCGGCAAAGAATCTCCACAGATCCTCGCCCTTGTCGGCCGAGTAGGCGTGCAGATAGCCGTCTGCCAGCCCCTGGAACACGAGGTTTCCGGCGGTGACGAGCGTGCCGCCGTTGGATATTCCCGGAGTCTCGATCTGCCATGCGGCGCGCTGCGTCGCCGGGTTCCATGCTTTCAGGATGCTCTTGCCCGCATCGGCGGGAACGTCGGCATCGCCCACGGCCAGTCCCGAATAGCTCGGCGTGAAGAGGATCGGAGACCAGAGCTCGCGCTTGACGCCTCTGTCGCCATAGAGCGCGGGCATGTCCAGCGTCGGGACATAGACCAGACCGGTGATCGGGCTGTACGACTGCGGTGGCCAGTGATGCAGTCCCTGAAAGCTCGGATACAGCAACACTTCGCCGTCCTGGTAGCGCGCTTTCGGCGCCTCTACCGGCCGGCCCGAGACCGCGTCGACGCGCTCGGCCCAGGTCACGCGGCCGAGCTTCTCCGCCGAGATCAGTCTGCCGTTCTCGCGATCGATGACATAGAAGAAACCGTTCTTCGGAGCGTGGAAGATCACCTTCCGCGGCGTGCCATCCAGCGTGATCGTGGCGAGCGTGATGTCGGTCGACGAGTTGTAGTCCCATGCGTCCCCCGGCGTGGTCTGGTAGTGCCAGACGTACTGGCCGGTGTCGGCATCGAGCGCCACGACGGAAGCCAGGAACAGATTGTCGCCACCGTCCGGGCTGCGAATCTTCCAGTTCCAGGGTCCGCCGTTGCCTGTGCCGAGGTACACGCGGTGGTACTCCGGGTCATAGGTCATCGCGTTCCAGACCGTTCCGCCGCCGCCGTACTTCCACCACTCCCCGCTCCAGGTGGGACGCGCCAACCGTGGGAGCACCTCGTCGGAAACCTCGCCGTCCTTCGTCCCCGGCTCGCCGGGCACCGTGAAGAAGCGCCACAACTTCCTGCCACTGGCCGCGTCGTACGCCGTGACGTAACCGCGCACGGGCGCGAAGTCCGCTCCGCCGTTGCCGATGACCACCTTGCCGTTGAAGACGCGTGGCGGTCCCGAGATGAACATACCCTCGTAGAGCAGCGTGTCGGCGCTCCACACCACCTTGCCGTCGGCGGCGCTCAGCGCCAGCAGGCGGCCGTCCTGCGTTCCCACGTAGACCGTGTCGTTCCAGAGTGCGAGACCGCGAATGCCCCAGCCGCCGCGCAGGCGGTTGCCGGCGGCCTGTGCCGCCCGCGGGTCGTAGCGCCAGAGCAGCTTGCCCGTCTTCGCATCCACCGCATGCACGATGCTGTAACCCGCGGCCAGATAGATCACGCCGTTCATCGCGAGCGGCGCGGTAATGGAGTTCGATACGTCGAGGTCCAGACTCCATTCGAGACCGAGGCGGTTGACGTTCGCGCCGTCGATCTGGCTCAGGGGACTGAAATGCGCCTCGCTGAAGGTGCGTCCGTAGCTCGGCCAGTTCGTTCCGTCGGATTCATCCGCGAGAACGTGCTGCTCGACCAGCGAAGCCGCATCGAGCGTGGAGACGCACAGAACTCCACATGCGGCGACAGATAACAACCCGCCCCACGCTGCCACGCTGCGCTCCAACCTTGGGACCCGATACAGATTACGCGATCGTGGCATCGCGTTTCCTTCCGTCCGTGGCGGGCACGCCGCTATGGATCCGACGACGCCCAGCGTCCATATTGTCATGTCTGATCAAAGTGTTGCAGCAGATAACGGAAGTCGCTTCTAATTGCCTGCTACGGGCCTGGCGACGTACATGGCGGCGGCGGTCAGTCGTTTACACTTCGCCCCGGCCGAGGGCTGCACCGATGAGCGAAGCCGATAAGCGTGTTCTCGATCTGCTCGATCGCTGGTACGCCAGCCTCGATCTGCACACCCGCTATCTCAAGCTCTCCGACGCGGAGTACGCGCGCGCTCAGGCCTGGCCCAAGCACCAGCGGCCCAACAAGTGGATCATCGATATCGCCAAGCAGCGCGTCAGCGAGCTCAAGCAGCACGTGCTCGAGCGCGAGGAGCTCGGCGACGACGAGTTCGCCGATGCGCTGGAGCTGATGGGGTTTCTGACCTCGCTGCTTGCCACCGAACATCTCGAGCGCTTCGTGCCGATGGCATTGCCCGGCGGAGGTTCCGCCGCCCAGGCAGAGGCAGCGAAGGCAGAGACCGATGCAACAGCGACGGTGCGGGCGCGCGCGCCCGCCCCTGCGAAAACTGCGACCGCCGCTCCCGCGCCACGGCCCGCGAGCGGACGACCGGCGGCGGCACGACCCCCGGCACCGGCGCCGCGTCGGGCCGCACCGAGCGGGGGACAGAAGGCTCCCGCCGCGCGCTCCCCGGCCACTGCTGCGACGCGTGCGTCCGGCGCGTCGGCACGGCCCGCGTCGCGTCCGGCTCCCAGGTTGTCCGAACAGGTCACCAAGCTCGTCATCGCCGACGCCGTGCGGCTGCTCGACTGGGGCAATGAGTGGCCCCAGCTCGCGGGTCTCATTGCGCGGCTCGCGGATCGGCCGCCCGAGAAGGACGTGTGGAACGTGCTGTCGACGCATCGCGCGACGATCGAGGCACGTGCGAAGTCGCGCCGCAACTGAGCCCTGCTTCGGCAGACCTCGCCGCAGAGCGTGTCGTGGCGGTGGGGCACGCGCTGCCGTATCTTGCGCGTTCCGGCACGAACGACCACGAGGTAACACGATGCGACGAAGCACGACGACGATGCTCGCCTGCTGCACCGCGCTCGCCGCGGCGCTGTCCGGATCGGCCGCGGCGCAGGCGCCGCCGACGCGCGCCGAACAGCTCTTAAAGTATCGCAAGGCGGTCTACCAGGTGATCGCGTGGAACATCGGACCGCTCTCGGCCATGGCGCAGGACAAGCAGCCGTTCGACGCGGCGACGTTCAGCGACCGTGCGGAGCGCCTGTCGCAGCTCACGCCGATGCTCGCCGAATCGTATGCGCCGGAGTCGCGTCACGCCGAAGGTTCGAAGCTGAAGCCCGAGATGTGGAGCAACCGCGCCGATTTCGACGCGAAACTTCGCACGCTCGTCGAGCGCAGCACAAACCTGGCGCAGGTGGCTGAGGGCGGCGATGCCGCCGCGAGCAAGACGGCGTTCTTCGACACCGCGCAGGCCTGCAAGGCCTGCCACGACAAGTATCGCGCCGACTGAGCGGCGGCGCGGCCGCTCAGAAGAGCGCCGGCGCCGCGTCCGGCGCGAGCCGCAGCGCGAGCGCGAGCAGCGCTGCGAGGACGAACAGCACCAGCAGCGCCCGCCCGGACAGCGAACGTGTCGTCGCTGCGGCGCCTGTCGCTCCGGCGGGATGCTGTTCCTGACGACCGGTGATCATCGCGCGGATGATCCGCCGGCGGCGAATGACCGTGTACCAGGCGACCGCCGCAAGATGCAGTGCGATCAGCGCGAGCAGCCAGCTGTCGTTCGCGCGATGGAAGCGGCTGAGGCGATTGCTGAATTCGTGCGACACCCAGCCGTAGAACGGACCCGCGCTTGCGATCTCGTCGTTCGCGACCAGACCGGTCAGCGCCTGCGCAAGCAGCAGCGTCAGCATCGCAACGACGCTCAGTGCGCCGACCGGGTTGTGGCCCATGTGCGCCGGCGCCTTGCCCTTCAGCCACGCCACGATGGCGCGCGGGCCGTGCACGAAGGCGGCGAAGCGCGCCGGCGGCGTGCCGACGAAGCCCCACACGATGCGAAACCCGACGATCAGCAGGACCACATAGCCAAAGCGGCGATGCCAGGCGAACCAGGCCGCGCCGCCGTAATGCGTGAGCCACGAGCCCGCCACCGCCAGCACCAGCAGCCAGTGCGCGAGTCGTACCGGCACGTCCCAGACCAGGATTCGTTCGCTGCGCACGGAGTTCGTTCCACGATTCGCCGGTTATCCTGACACACATGGCCGCGGGACTTCTCCGGCGCCTCGGTGCGCTGCTGTACGACATGCTGCTGCTGGCGGCGCTCTGGATGCTGACCACCGCGCTCTTCCTGCCGTTCACCGGCGGCGAGGCGCTGAGCGCAGCGCGCTCGCCGCTGCTCGAGCGTGTCTATCAGGCGGCGCTGCTCGCGGTACTGATCGGCTTCTATGGCATCAGCTGGACGACGCGCGGGCAGACGCTCGGCATGGCGGCGTGGCGACTCAGGGTCGAGCGCGACGATGGGCGGCTGCTCACCTGGCCGGACGTGCTGCGCCGCCTGGCGGCCGCGCTCTTGTCCTGGCTTGCGTTCGGGCTGGGCTGGCTCAACGTGCTGGTCGATCGAGAGCGGCGCACCTGGCACGACCGGATGACGCACACCCGCGTAATCGTCCTGCCACGTTAGCGTGCGCGTGCGAGCAGGAGGGCCGTCAGCGCCGCCAGCGCGATCGTCGGCACCCAGCCCACGATCCACGGCGACACCGCGAACAGCTGGCCGCTGCTCTCGATCGTGCGCGAAAGCAGCACGTAGCCCGCGCCGATCATGATGCCGATGACGGTGCGCGCCCCCTGGCCGGAGCTGCGCATCTGCCCGACCGCGAACGGCAGCGCGAGCATCACCACGAGCAGCAGCGCCGCCATGCGCGCGATGCGCGACCACAGCGCGGTCTCGAAGCTGCGCGTGTCGAGATCGTTGTGGCGGAGATGACCGACGTAAGCCAGGATGTCGCGCAGCGCCATGGAGTCCGGCTCGACCACCGCGAGCCCGAGAAAGTCGGCCGAGAGCGAGGAGCGCACCTCCTTCACCGTCTCGCGCTCGACCTGCGTGCCGGCGGCCGAGAAGCGCGTCGCCGCGTAGTTCTCGAGCTGCCAGCGGTTGGTGGAATCGAGGCTCGCGGACTCGGCGCGGCCCACGCTCACCAGGCGGCGCTGTGCGTCGAAATTGAACAGCTGCACGCCGCCGTAGCGCGTGTTGGCCGATTGCTGTTCGACGCTGATGATGGTGTCGCCGTCGCGCGCCCAGGTGCCGCGGTCCCCGGCGAAACTGAACTCGCTGTACTTGCTGAATACCTTGAGCTGCAGCGCGTACTTCTGCAGCGGCGGAGCGACGAATTCGCCGATCAGGAACATCAGCACCGCCAGCAGCAGGCCCGCCGCCCCGAGCCAGGTGCAGAACCGCGCGGTCGTCACACCCGCGGCGCGCATCGCGACGATCTCACTGCCGCCCGCCAGGTTGCCGAGCCCGAGCAGCGCGCCGATCAAGGCCGCAACCGGCAGCAGATCGAACAGATAGCTGGGCAGGTTGAGCGCGACGAACTTCGCGGCCTCGAGTAGCGTGTATCCACCGGTGCCGATGTCGTCCTGCTGGCCGATGAAGAGGAACAACGCGCCGAGCGCGAGCAGCATCAGGGTCACGAGGCCCGTGTAGCCGAGCACGGTGCGGATGATGTAGCCGCCGAGCGTTAGCACGCCGCTTCCTCAGCCGCCAGCCGCGCGCGCTGGCCTGCGCCACCAGCTCGGGTGTTCTTCGAGCCAGAGCATTGCACCGGCCAGCGTCAGCGGCACCAGGTGAACCCACCACAGCCCGAGTTGGCCGGCAGGCGCCTCCTTCTCCACCCAGACCCGCGCCGCCGCGAGCAGGTTCGAATACAGGAAGTAGGCGAGAATCGCGAGTCCGACTCGCGCGAAGCGTCCCTGCCGCGGCCGCAGCTTCGACAGCGGCACGGCCAGCAGCATCAACACGACCGCCATCACCGGCACTGCGGTGCGCCAGGCGAGCTCGGCACGGTCGGGCGCCGCTGTCGAGCCGATCAGCGCCGCCGTCGGCTTGAGCTCGTATCGCTCCTGCTGAGCCTTGTACTCGGGCAGCCGAACCGGAATGCCGTGCTCGCGGAACTCAACGATGCGCCACTCCGTCGAGCCGGGTACGCCTTCGTAGCGGCGCCCGTCATGAAGCACGAACTCCTGCTCCATCTGACCGGCACCGCGCTGCTCGGCACGTTCGGCCACCGCAAGCTCGAGCCGGTCCTCGGTGCGCCGCTGTACGAACACGCCATAGAGCTGGCCGGAGCGGTCGACCCGCTCGGCGTAGAAGACCGCATCGCCACCCGCGAAGCTGCGGAACCGTCCGGGTTCGAGGGAGCCGAATTGCGCCACGCGCAGCGCTTCGATCCGGATCTGCTGCGCGCGCGCACCGGAGACCGGCACGACGTAGAACGAGAGCAGCGCCAAAGCCGCTGCCACACCGGCCGCCAGTATCAGGACCGGCCGGTAGATCGCGCGGGGGCCGACGCCGCAGGCGGCGATCGCCGTCATCTCACTCTCGTGATAAAGCCGCCCGAGGGCGAGCATGATCCCGAAGAACAATCCCACCGGCAGCAGGATCGTGAGCTGCTGCAGCGTCGTCAGACCGACCAGCGCCAGCACGATTCCTCCGGACATCTCGGCCTGCGCCGCCTGCCCGAGGATCCGGGCGAGCTGGTTCGAGAGCAGGATCGCGAGCAGCACGCCAGTCACCGCGGTGAAGGTCACAGCGGACTCGCGCAGCAGGTAGCGATCAAGCCGTGTCAGCACGAGTCGCGGCTCCGGAGCGGAAACGGTAGACTTTGCGGTCTGCATGCCTGCGGCCGGATGGATGGCCTCCGCCGCCGTGCAGCGCAAGTTTAGCGGGCACGGCGGCAGGCAAACCAGCCGCGCAATCCGCCGGGACGAATAACAAACTCGTTGGAGCAGGTACGGCAGATGCGTTTCCATGCGGTCAGCGGCTCGGCCGCACGCCGTCGCACCGATTGCGCGATCGTCGGCATCCACGACAAGGGCGTGCTGACCGCGTCGGCGGCGCAGCTCGACGCGCGGCTCAACGGCCGCCTCGCCCGTCTGGCGAAGCGCGGCGACCTGCGGAGCAAGGCCGGCGAGACCACGGTGTTGCACGTCGACGGCGGACCGTGCGAACGCGTGCTGGTCGTCGGTCTCGGACCCCGGGGTACCCTGGAACGCAAGCAGTACAAGAAGGCCATGGTCGCCGCGGCAGGCGCGCTCGTTCGCAGCGGCGCGCGCGACGCCGTGAGCTACCTCTCGCTCGAGCCGATCGACGCCACCGACGTCTACTATCGCGGACGTCTGGCCGCCGAAGCGATCGGTCACGCGCTGTACCGCGTGCCGGCGATCCGCAGCTCGCGTGCGCCAAAGGCGCCGCGGCTCGCGCGCTTCGGCATCGCGGTGCACCACGCCGCACAGGTCGCCGAGGCCGCCCGCGGCCTCGCGCACGGCGCAGCCATCGCGTCCGGAGCGGCGCTTACGCGGGACCTCGCGAATCTACCGGCCAACGTCTGCACGCCGAGCCACCTCGCTTCCCGCGCGCGTCAGCTCGCGCGCGAGCACCGTTCGGTCCGTGCGCAGATTCTCGACGAGCGCGCGATCCGGCGCCTGCGCATGGGCGCGTTCCTGTCGGTCACCGCGGGCACCGAGGAGCCCGCGCGGCTGATCGTGCTGCGCTATCACGGCGGGCGGCGCGGGGCTGCGCCCGTCGTGCTGGTCGGCAAGGGTGTGACGTTCGACAGCGGCGGCATCTCGCTCAAGCAGCCGCCGGGCATGGACGAGATGAAATTCGACATGACCGGCGCGGCGAGTGTGCTCGGCGCGATCAAGGCGGCGGCGATCATCGGCCTGCCGCTCAACCTGGTGGGCGTGGTCCCGGCCTGCGAAAACCTGCCGAGCGGGCGCGCTACCAAGCCCGGCGACATAGTGCGCAGCATGTCCGGCCGCACCATCGAGATCGTCAACACCGATGCCGAGGGACGACTGATCCTCTGCGACGCGCTGCACTATGCGCGCCGTTTCAAGCCGGCGCTCGTACTCGACATCGCCACTCTTACCGGCGCGTGCGTGATCGCGCTGGGAGCGCACCTGTCCGCGGTGATGAGCAGAGACCGCGACCTGGCGGCGCGCATCGTGGCGGCGGGCGAGCGCGCGGAGGACCGCGTCTGGCACATGCCGATGGCGGAGGAGTACCACGAGCAGCTGAAGAGCAACTTCGCGGACTTCATGAACTCCAGCGGCCGCGAGGGCGGCGCGATCACCGCGGCCTGCTTCCTGTCGAAGTTCACCGAGGGGCTGAGCTGGGCGCATCTCGATATCGCGGGCACCGCCTATCTCGGCGGCGCCCAGAAGGGCAGCACCGGTCGCCCGGTCGCCATGCTGGTCGACTTCCTTTCGCACTACGGATCGTGACTGGACCTAAGGTCGACTTCTACCTGCTTCGCGATACCGAGCCGCGGGCCCGGCTGCGGACCGCGTGCCGGCTGGCGGAAAAGGCCTATGACCAGGGCCTCCAGGTCACGCTGTGCACCGACAGCGCCGCCGAAACCGCGCAGCTCGACGAGCTGCTCTGGACCTTCAGCGACCGCAGTTTCGTGCCACACTGCGTGTGGCCTGCCGAGGAGGCGGCAGCGGCGGACACACCGGTGCTGATCGGCAGCGGCGTGCTGCCGGACACGCACCGCGACGTCCTCGTGAATCTGGGCGCCGACGTACCGGCCGGGTTCGAGGGGTACGCGCGGGTGCTCGAGATCGTGGACGCCGACGAGGCCGCGCGATCGCAGGCACGGAACCGCTGGCGGCATTACCGCGAGCACGGAGTCAGCCCCGAATCGCACAATCTGTGATGCGCGCGCAGCCTCTCATCGACAAGAGCTACTCGCCCGCCGAGATCGAGGCGCGCATCTACGCGACCTGGGAATCCGCGGGCTGGTTCGCGCCGTCGGGCAACGGAGCGCCCTACAGCATCGTGATCCCGCCGCCCAACGTGACCGGAACGCTGCACATGGGGCATGCGTTCCAGCACACTCTGATGGACGCGCTGACGCGCCTGCATCGCATGGAGGGGCGTCGCACGCTCTGGCAGCCCGGCACGGACCACGCGGGGATTGCCACACAGATGGTGGTCGAGCGCCAGCTCGCGCTCACGGGCGAGAGCCGCGCTGCGCTCGGACGCGAAGCGTTCCTCGCGCGCGTGTGGCGCTGGAAGCAGGAGTCCGGCGGCACGATCGCCCGCCAGATGCGCCGGCTGGGGGCCTCGGTCGACTGGTCGCGCGACCGGTTCACGATGGACGAGGGCCTCTCCCGGGCGGTCACCGAGGTCTTCGTCCGGCTGCACGAAGACGGCCTCATTTATCGCGGCAAGCGGCTGGTCAACTGGGATCCCGTTCTGCACACGGCGCTGTCGGATCTGGAAGTGGTCGCCGGGCCCGAGGAAGGCACGCTCTGGCACCTGCGCTATCCGGTCGAGGGTGGCGGGCAAGTGATCGTAGCGACCACGCGCCCGGAGACCATGCTCGGCGACACGGCGGTCGCCGTGCATCCCGACGACGAGCGCTACCGCCACCTCGTCGGACACATGGTCCGCCTGCCCCTCACCGAACGCCTGATTCCCGTCATCGCAGACGAGTACGTCGATCCGGCGTTCGGCAGCGGTTGCGTCAAGATCACGCCCGGGCACGATTTCAACGACTACGAGATCGGCCGGCGTCACGCGCTGCCGCTCATCAACATCTTCACCGCCGATGCGGCGCTCAACGACGAGGTGCCGCCAGCGTATCGCGGCCTCGACCGCTTCGAGGGGCGCCGCCGCGTGGTGGCGGATCTCGAGGCGGCGGGTCTGCTCGACAGGGCGGAGTCGCACACGCTGCCCGTGCCGCGGGGCGATCGCAGCGGCGCCGTGCTCGAGCCCTGGCTCACCGACCAGTGGTACGTGAGCGTCGGTCCGCTCGCCGCACCGGCGATCCGCGCGGTGCAGGACGGCCGCATCCGGTTCGTGCCCGAGCAGTGGTCGAAGACCTACTTCCAGTGGATGCGGAACATCCAGGACTGGTGCATCAGCCGGCAGCTCTGGTGGGGTCATCGCATCCCGGCGTGGTACGACGCCGAGGGCGGAATCTACGTCGCGCGCAGCGAAACCGAGGCGCGTGCCGCCGCCCGGGCACGCCACGGCCGCGAGGTCGAGCTGCGCCGCGACGAGGACGTGCTCGACACCTGGTTCAGCTCGGCGTTGTGGCCGTTCTCGACCCTGGGCTGGCCGCAGCGCACGCCGGAGCTCGCGGACTATTATCCGACGTCGGTGCTCGTCACCGGCTTCGACATCATCTTCTTCTGGGTGGCGCGGATGATCATGATGGGGCTCAGATTCGCCGGCGACGTGCCCTTCCGCGAAGTGTGTATCACGGGGCTCATCCGCGACGAGCACGGCGAGAAGATGTCGAAGTCCCGGGGCAATATCATCGATCCGCTCGACTTGATCGACGGCGTCGACCTCGAATCGCTGGTCGCCAAGCGGACCAGCGGCCTCATGCAGCCGCAGATGAGGACCGCGATCGAGAAAGCCACGCGCCGGCAGTTCCCCGGCGGCATTCCGGCCTACGGAACGGATGCACTGCGCTTCACGTTCGCCGCGCTCGCCACGATGGGCCGCGACATCCGCTTCGACCTCGGCCGGATCGAGGGCTACCGCAACTTCTGCAACAAGCTGTGGAACGCAGCGCGTTTCGTGCTGCTCAATACCGAGGCGCACGCGGCCGATCTGGCCGGGCCCTGCGAATCCTCGGTCGCCGACCGCTGGATCTGCGACCGGCTGGGCCGGACGCTCGCCGGCGTACGCGAACACTTCGCGGCGTACCGCTTCGACCTCGCGGCGCAGGCGATGTACGAGTTCGTGTGGTACGAATTCTGCGACTGGTATCTCGAGCTCGCCAAACCGGTGCTGCAGTCGGGCGCGGCGGAGCTCGCCCGCGGCGCACGGCGCACGCTGCTCGAGGTGCTGGAGGCCGCGCTCCGGATGCTGCACCCGCTGATGCCGTTCATCACCGAGGAGATCTGGCAGAGGGTCGCGCCTCTCTGCGGCGCGTACGGTCCGACCATCATGCTTGCGCACTATCCGCGGCCCGCCGAGTTTCCCGCGGATGCTGCCGCCGCACGGCAGGTCGAGGCATTGCAGGCGATCGTCCTCGGCATCCGCCAGATCCGTGGCGAGCTCGACGTACCGCACGCGCGCGCCACGCCGGCATGGGTGCGCACCGAGCGCGCCGGCGACGCCGAAGCGCTCGCCGAGCTCGCTCCGCTGATCGCGCGTCTGGGTAACTTCGAGTCGATCGAGCTCGCGCCCTCGGAGGCCGACCTGCCGCCCTGCGCGATCGCGATCGTCGACGGCCGCGCCGTGCTGGCGCCGTTTACGCGGCTCGTGGACGACGTCTCCGATGGCATCGCACGGCTCGAGAAGCGGCGCAACCGCGCGGCGGCCGATCGCGATCGCAGCCTGGCGCGGCTCGGCAACGCAGGATTCGTGGCCAATGCGCCCGCCGAGGTGGTGCAAACCGAGCGGCAGCGCCTCACCGAGCTGACCCGCCAGGCCGAGCAGCTCGCCGAGCAGCTGCGGCGGTTGCGCGCGCTCGACAGCGGCTCCGCGGCATGAGGCGCGCCCCGTGAGCGTCACGCTGCACCAGGAAGCACCCGGCCGCGAGCCGCGCGCCCTCGAGCTGATCGAGTCCTCGCTTGGCGATCTGAACCGCATCATCCTGGGCAAGGACCGCCAGCTCCGCCTCGCGCTCGCCTGCCTGCTCGCCCGGGGCCACCTGCTGATCGAGGACATCCCCGGCGTCGGCAAGACCACTCTGGCGCATGCGCTCGCCCGCACACTCGGCCTCGTTTACCAGCGCATCCAGTTCACGAGCGACCTGCTGCCCGCCGACATCATCGGAGTGTCGGTGTTCGAGCCCGAGAGCGGGCAGTTCCGCTTCCATCGCGGGCCCGTGTTCGCGCAGCTCGTGCTCGCCGACGAGGTCAACCGCGCCACGCCCAAGGCGCAGAGCGCGTTGCTCGAGGCGATGGAGGAGCACCAGGTGACCGCCGACGGCAACACCTACCCGATGACCGAGCCGTTCTTCGTGATCGCCACGCAGAACCCGGTGTATCAGGTCGGCACGTTCCCGCTGCCCGAATCGCAGCTCGACCGGTTCCTCATGCGCATCGAGCTCGGCTATCCGCAGGACGCGCTCGAGCGGCAGCTGCTGCTCGGCCAGGATCGCCGCGACCTGCTCGCCTCGCTGGTTCCCGCCCTGTCGCCGCAGCAACTGCTGCGGCTGCAGCGCGACGTACCGCTGGTGCACGCCTCCGATCCGCTGCTCGACTACGTACAGGCAATCGCCGCGTACACGCGGCGCGCGGCGGAGTTTCAGGCGGGGCTGTCGCCGCGCGCGGTCATCGCGCTGCTGCGCGCGGCGCAGGCCTGGGCGCTGATGCACTCGCACCCGGGCGTTCTGCCGGAAGACGTCCAGGCCGTCCTGCCCGCGGTCGTCGGCCATCGCCTCGCCCCGCGAGACGAGACGCGGTTTCGAGGCGCCGGCGAGATCGGCCAGCACGTGCTCGACGCCGTGCCGGTGCCCTGACCGGCGGGGTCGCGAGGTCGAGGCGCGCGGCCGATGCCACACCTGCTCGAGCGCCTGAGGGGTGCCGCGCAGCGGCGCGTGCAGGACTGGATCCTGCAGCGTCAGGGCCGCGACTCCGAGTCGGTCGTGCTGCGCCGCGGCCGCATCTACATTCTTCCCACTCCGCTCGGACTGGCGTACGCGGCGATGGTTTTCGCGATGCTGCTCGGCGGGCTCAACTACGGCAACAACCTGGGACTCGCATTCGGCTTCCTGCTCGCGGGACTCGGTCTCGTGACGATGCACTGGTGTCACGGCACGCTGCAGGGACTCGCGCTCGGCCTGCACGCGACCGTGTCCGCCTTCGTCGGGCAGCGCGTCGCGTTTCGCATCCTGCTCGTCAATGGGTCGATCGCGGCGCGGCCGCGCATCGAGGTTTCGGCGGACGAGGCGACCTCCGGACTCGCCGACGTCGATCCCGGTAGCTCGACGGCTGCCGAGCTGCAGATCCCCGCGTTGCGCCGCGGATCGATGGCGCTGCGGCGCTTCGAAGTCGCGACCCGCCATCCGCTCGGGTTGTTCCGCGCCTGGGCAGTCGTGCATCCGGACTATCGCGCGATCGTCTGGCCGCGCCCTGCCGTCCGCGGCCGTCCGCCGCCGGCCGTCGAGACGGACACAGGCGGCGCTCAGGACCGGGCCCGTGGCGATGAGGACTTCGTCGGCCTGAAGCCTTTCCAGCTCGGCGACCCGCTGCACCGTATCGCATGGAAGTCGTATGCACGCGGCCACGGGCTGCATGCCAAGCAGTTCGCCGGCACCGACGTGACCTCGTATATCTTCGACTGGGACAGCCTGCGAGGCCTCGACACGGAGGCGCGGCTGTCGCAGATCTGCCGCTGGGTAATCGATGCGCACGAGCGCGGCGAGGCGTACGGCATCCGCCTTCCCGGTTCGGCGATCGAAGCCAATATCGGCCTCGCGCACCGCGACCGCTGTCTCTCTGCGCTGGCGCTCTTCGAGGGAGCCGCCAGGTGAGCGGTTCGCGCACGGTCGCGATGCGCGGGCTCGGGTGGGTGCTGCTCGCGCTCGGCGTGGCGGTTGCCGGACATGTCACCGAGCTGCCGGCCTGGGCGAGCCTGTCCCTGATCGCGGCGGCGACGTGGCGCTACGCCGCCGAACTGCGCGGCTGGAAGCTGCCCACGCTCATTTTGCGCACCATGGCGGCGGTCGCCGCCGTGCTCGTGGTGCTCGCGACGTTCCGCACCGTCAACGGGATCCAGGCGGGCACGGCGCTGCTCACGATGATGGCCGCGGTCAAGCTGCTCGAAACGCGCAGCGAGCGCGATCTGACGGTGCTGGTGTTCATCGCCCTGTTCCTGTTGTATGCGGCGCTGCTGCGCGACCAGGGCATCGAGCGGCTGCCGCTGCTGCTGGCCGGCGCGTTCCTCGCAACCGCCGCGCTCTATCGCGTGCACGCGGGCGCGGCGAGCCTCGCGCCGATGACGCTCCTCAGACGCACCGCGACGCTCGCCTGGCCGGCGCTGCCGCTCGCCGCGCTGCTGTTCGTGCTGTTCCCGCGGCTGCCGGGACCGTTCTGGGGCGTGGGTGCCGGCCAGACGTCGCGCAGCGGCCTGAACGACGAGATCATGCTCGGCGACGTATCCGACCTCTCCGTGTCGGGAGAAGTTGCGTTTCGCGTGCGCTTCGACGGTCCAATGCCGCCGCCGGCGCAGCGCTACTGGCGCGGGCCCGTGCTGCACGAGTTCGACGGGCGGCGGTGGCGCCGCGCGATCGGGCAGGCGTTTCCGCAGCAGCGGATCGCCTGGAGCGGCGCGCCGGTCGACTACCAGATCACGCTCGAGCCGCACGACCGGCCGTGGATACTCGCACTCGATCTGCCGGCCGCCTGGCCGGCGCGCGAGGTGCTGGGCACGTACGACTTCCAGCTCGTCTCGCGCGAGCCGATCACGCGGGTCGCATCCTTCCGGCTGCGCTCCTACCCCGCGTACCTCGCCGGCGTCGAGCTGCCTACATCGCTGCGCAGGCGCGACCTGCAGCTGCCGCCCGCCGGCAACGCGCGTACGCTCGCGCTGGGGCGGGATCTCGCGCGCCGGCACGCCGATCCGCTCGCGATCGCCGGCGAGCTCCTGCGCATGTTCCGCACCCAGAACTTTGTCTATACCCTCGACCCGCCGCGGCTCGCGGAGAACGCGGTGGACGAATTCCTGTTCGAGACGCGCAGCGGCTTCTGCGAGCACTACGCAGCCGCCTTCACGCTCGCGATGCGCGCCGCAGGCGTGCCCTCGCGCATCGTGACGGGGTACCAGGGCGGCGAGTTCAATCCGCTCGGCGGCTATCTGCTGGTGCGGCAATCGGATGCTCATGCATGGTCGGAAATCTGGGTCGCCGGACGCGGCTGGCTGCGCGTCGACCCGACGGCGGCAGTGGCTCCCGACCGCATCGAGCGGGGTATCGCCGCGACGCTCGCCGATGCACCGGTCCTGACGCGCATCTGGGAAGACAGTGCGATCGCGTCAGGGGTCGGGCTGCTGTGGGACTACGTGAACGATTTCTGGAACGAGCGGATCGTCCGTTTCGATGCGCGCTTGCAGTCGTCGCTGCTGCGCGGGCTTGGAGTCGACTCGGCTGACTGGCGCGCGCTGGGCCTGGCGCTCTCCGCGGTCCTCGCGCTGTCGTTCGCCGCGCTCTCCGCCTGGCTCGCCTGGACGTTCCGCGGACCGGCGCGCGACTGGCCGGAGCGGCTGCATGCCCGCGTTGCCGCGCGTCTTACGCGACGCGGCATTGCCCGGCGTCCGAGCGAAGGACCGGTCGCGTTCCTCGAGCGTGCCGCGACGCAGTGTCCGGATCTGCGCGCCGACCTCGAGGCGATTCGCGAGCTGTACGTGAACCTGCGCTACGGTCCGACTCCTGCACACGAGGACCTGCAGCGCCTCAGGTTCCGAGTCGCCCGGCTGCACACCTGATGCGGGACGCTGCGCTATGCTTCCCGCCTGCCACTCGCGGACGGCGCAGCAATGTCGGACCTGAGCAAGAAGTTCGAGCGTGCGTCAAGAGACGCGCAGAACCTGAAGAAGCGGCCCGCCGATGAGGACATGCTGCGTCTGTATGCGCTCTACAAGCAGGCGTCGGTCGGCGACGTGGGCGGCGATCGCCCCGGCGCATTCGACTTCGTCGGTCGCGCGAAGTACGACGCATGGTCGCGCCTCAGGGGCACGACCCCGGACAAGGCGATGAAATCGTACGTCGATCTCGTGGAGCGGCTGAAGAAACTGCGGTGATCTCGCCGACTGCGGCGGCCATCGTGGTCCTGGCACTGGCCATCTTGGCGTGGCTGATCGGTGCGCCGCTGCTGCGCGGCCGGCGCCTGCGCCGGGCGGCGGCAACACCGCTCGGCGACTCACGCACCGCCCTGCTTACGCGCAACGTGCCGATCCGGGCGCGACTTCCGCCCGAACTGCGCCAGCGTCTGGACGGCCTGATCAGCGCCTTCGTTGCGGAGAAGACTTTCGTCGGCTGCAACGGCCTGCGCATCACCGACGAAGTGCGCGTCACGATCGCCGCGCACGCCTGCTCGCTCGTCCTTGGCCGGCCTCACGATCTGTATCCGGCCCTGCGGTCGATCCTGGTGTATCCGACGCCGTTCTGGGTCGACGAAGAGGACGAGGACGAGGCCGGCGTCGTCACCCGGCGGCGTCGCGTGCTGTCGGGTCAGGCCTGGGATGCAAGCCGCATCATCCTGTCGTGGGAGGACGTGGTCGACGCGGCCGGCGCGTCCTCAGGCTACAACCTCGTGCTGCACGAGTTTGCGCATCATCTCGAATACGAAGGCCGCGGTCTCGCTCGGCCGGCGGCCGGGCGGCAGCGGCTCGAGGCGTGGCGCTCCGAGCTGGAGGAGCAATTCGGCCGCCTGCTCGAGGCGGTCGAAGCAGGCGAGGACACCTTTCTCGATCCCTATGCCGCCGAGGACGAATCCGAGTTCTTCGCCGTCGCCAGCGAGGAATATTTCGAACGTCCGATCATGCTCGAGTCCGCGCACCCCGTGCTCTACGGATTGCTGCGGGAGTTCTACGGCCTCGATCCCGCGAGCTGGCCGCGGTGATGCCGTAGGGCATCGAAGCGAGCCCGCACCGGGTGTTGCGTGCACGCCTCAGATCACACGCCTCAAGGTGCATTTGCGCATCCGGTATGACACGATGCGTGCTTGGCCCGGACACACCCGCAATGAACACCGGGCAGGGAGTCCCAACCGATGCGCGTCCTCGTGGTGTCCGCCTTGCTCGTCCTGCTGGCCGGCTGCTCGTCGCAACCCACGACGCAGGACTCTTCTGCGTCGGGTGCCACACCTGTGCCGCCTCCTCCGCCCGCCGAGATGGCCGTTCCTGCGCCGGAGCCCAGCGTGACCCAAAGCGCCACGGGCGAGAAGACCGGTGGCAAGATCCCCAGCGGCTACCGGCGTGAGACGCGCAACGGCAAGGAGCTCTACTGCCGTCAGGTCACGACGCTCGGCAGCCGTTTCCCGCAGAAGACCTGCTTCACGCGTGCCCAGCTCGAGGAGATTCAGCGACGCACCGAGTCGACTTTGAGCGACATGGACCGGGGGCTTCGGGTTTGCAGCGGCGAGGGTTGCTCGAGTAACTGATTTCGACCCGACGATCGATCGGCGGGTGCAGGGGGTTCGCAATGCACGCTCGAACACGATGCGGCTTGCTGATCATCGCTGCGGCGGTCGCGGCGGCGGCGTGCTCTGCCGCGCCGACCCGACCGGCTGCGCAGCCTGCCGCTGGAACACAGTCGGCATCCACGGCGGTCGCCGCGCCTGCGGCGACTCCGGACCCGGCAGCGGCCGGCCCGAAGATCCCGGCCGGGTATCGCATGGAGCGGCACGACGGCCAGGAGCTGTATTGCAAATCGTTCGTGCTCATCGGCAGCAGGTTCCCCGAGAAGAAGTGCCTTACCCGGGAACAGATCGAAGCTCTGGAGGGCGATACCGAGTCGGCGATGACCGAAATGGAGCGGCGCATCCCGGTCTGCGGCGGCGCGGGAAGCTGCAACTCCGGCACCTGAGCCCATCGAGCCAATCGGGCCCGTGGTATTACGACTGGAAGCGCGGCTCGGAGCGCAGGTCCTGGAGCGGCTGTTCCTGGAGTCGTTCCTAGCGTCCTGCTTGCGCGGATTGAGCCGCCGACCGCTTCGCGTAACCCGGTCCGCCACGGAAGAGGAGGACAAAGCATGAACCGGACATTGAGCAGGAGTCGAGGTAGCTGTCCTGCCCGTCTCGTCGGCGTCTTGCTGCTTGCATGCGCACTCAGTGGGTGCTCGTCGCAGCCCACGATTCAGGAGCCTGCAGCAGGTGCGGCACCCATACCACCCCCTCCACCCTCGGAAGGAGTGGTTCCCGCGCCGGCACCCGCCGCCACGCAGAGCGCCAGCACCGGGAAGACCGGTGGCAAGATTCCGAGCGGCTACCGGCGCGAGAGACGCAAAGGCCAGGAGCTCTACTGCCGTCAGATCACCACTCTCGGCAGTCGCTTCGCGCAGAAGACTTGCTTTACGCGCGCACAGCTTGAGGAAATCCAGCGGCGCAGGGATTCGGTGATGGACGAGCTGGGAAAGGGACTCAGGGTTTGTGGTACCGCCCAGGCGTGCGGCGGAGCAACGCCAATCAACGACGGCGTGGGTGCAAGGATTGTCCAATAAACGGTCGAACACGTGCTCCATATTGATCGTCGCGGTGACGTTCGCCGTCGCGGGATGCTCGACTGAGCCGACCCGGCAGGCTGCCCCACTGCCCTCCGGCACCTGAGCCCATCGGGCCAATGGCCGCACGCCGCGTCTCAACCGGACGCGACCGTCGCGCGCGACTCCCTCCCCTCCACCGGCGCCCGCCATAGCAGCGCCGCGCCGGCGACGAACAGCAGCAGGATCGACACGATCGACAGCCGCGGATCCCCGGTCAGCTTCGCAACCGTGCCGGTGAGCAGCGGTCCGAGCACCGCGGCAAACTTGCCCATCATGTTGTAGAAGCCGAAGAACTCCGACGACTTGCCCTCGGGCACGAGCCTGCCGAAGTACGAGCGGGAGAGCGACTGGACGCCTCCCTGCACCAGGCCGATCACGACGGCCAGCAGATAGAAGTCGTGGACATCGACGAGGAAATACGCGTAGCAGGTCGCCGCGGAATACACCGCGAGCGCGAGGAAGATGCCGCGGCGCGCGCCGATCCGGGCCCCCAGCCAGCCGAACGCCAGCGCGGCGGGAAATGCGACGAACTGCGTGAGCAGCAGCGCGGCGAGAAGCTGCGGGGCCTCGAAGCCGAGCGACAGACCGTAGTCCACGGCCATCTTGATCACGGTGTTCACGCCGTCGATGTACAGCCAGTACGCGGCCAGGAACCACAGCACCGCCCGGTAGCGGCGGATCTCGTGCAGCGTGTGCGCGAGCTCGGCGAAGCCCTGGCGGACCGCAGCCCTCGGCGCCAGCGGTCGACCCGGCGCGGGCTCACGCACGTTGACCGCCAGAGGCAGCGCAAACAGGAGCCACCAGACTCCCACCATCACGAAGGACGCCTTGACGGCCTGCGTCGGGTCCGCCAGGCCGAACCACCCGGGATGCAGCGTCATCACGACGTTGATGGCGAACAGCAGGCCGCCTCCGAGGTAGCCCAACGCGTAGCCGAAGCCGGATACGAGGTCGTACTCGGACGGCTGCGCGACGTGCAGCAGCAGCGAATCGTTGAACACGATTCCGCCCCAGAATCCAAGCGATGCGGCCAGATACAAGGCGGTGGCGAGCGGCCACTGACCGGACGACACCAGCGCCAGGGCCGCGGTGGCCGCCGATCCCATCACCGTGAGGGCCATCAGCAGACGGACGCGCGCCCCGCCGCGATCCGCAATGGCGCCGAGCACGGGCGCCGTGATCGCTATCAGAGCGCTCGCGACGCCGCTGGTGACACCGAGACGGAACGTGCTCTCCGTGACGGATACCCCCACGTTCCAGTGCTGCTTGAAGAACACCGGGAAGAACCCCGCCATCACCGTGGTCGCGAACGCCGAGTTGGCCCAGTCGTAGAACGCCCAGGCCAGCACCGGTGGCCTGCGCAGCACGCGCCGCATGGCGCTGCGATCAGGCCGCGTGGGCGAGCTGTTCACGGGTCTCGCGGAAGCTCACCTCGGGCCAGCGCTCCTGCGTCAGCTGCAGGTTGACGCGCGAGGGCGCCAGATACACCAGTGCGCCCGCGTGATCGAGCGCGAGGTGATCGTGCGCCCGCGTGCGGAACTCCTGCAGCTTCTTCGGGTCCGCGCAGTCGATCCAGCGCGCGGTGTAAACGTTGACGTCGTCCCAGCCGGCCTGCACGCCGTACTCGTCCGCGAGCCGGAACGCGACGACGTCGAACTGCAGGGGTCCGACTGCGCCGAGGATGAGATCGTTGCTGCGCAGCGGGCGGAAGAGCTGAGTGGCGCCCTCTTCGCACAGCTGGTCGAGCCCCTTGGCGAGCGCCTTCATGCGCAGCGGGTCGCGCAGCACCACCCGGCGGAAGAGCTCCGGCGCGAAGTTCGGAATGCCGGTGAACGTGAGGCGCTCGCCTTCGGTGAACGAGTCGCCGATGTTGATCGTGCCGTGGTTGTGCAGGCCGATGATGTCGCCCGCCCAGGCCTCGTCGGTGTGCTGGCGGTCCGCGGCCAGGAACGTCAGCGCGTCGGCGATGCGCATGTCCTTGCCGAGCCGCACGTGGTGCAGGCGCATTCCCTTCTGATAGCGACCCGAACAGATGCGCATGAACGCGATGCGATCGCGGTGACCCGGATCCATATTGGCCTGGATCTTGAAGACGAAGCCGGTCAGCCGCTCCTCGTGGGCGTCCACCGTGCGCCCGGTCGTCGCACGCGGCCGCGGCGTCGGTGCGTACTCGACGAACGCCGAGAGCAGCTCCGTGACGCCGAAGTTGTTGATCGCGGATCCGAAGAACACCGGTGTACGTCTGCCGGCAAGGTATTCGGTGGCCGAGAACTCGTGCGACGCGCCGCGCACGAGCGCGATTTCCTCGCGAAAGGCCGCCGTGCGATCGCCGAGCAGTGCGCCGGCCTCCTCGCTTGCCAGCCGATCGATCACGGCGTGCGTTCCGACCCGTCCCTTCTCCGCCGGCTGATAGACGTAGATCCGGTCCTCGAGCAGGTGATAGATCCCGCGCAGGTCGCGGCCCATCCCGATCGGCCAGGTCACCGGCGCGCAACCGATGCCGAGCACGCGCTCGATCTCGTCGAGCAGCGCCAGCGGCTCGCGACCCTCCCGATCGAGCTTGTTGACGAAGGTCATGATCGGCGTGTCGCGCAGGCGGCAGATCTCCATCAGCTTGATCGTCCGCTCCTCCACACCCTTGGCGCAGTCGATGACCATCAGCGCCGAATCGACGGCCGTCAGAGTGCGATAGGTGTCCTCGGAGAAGTCCTCATGGCCCGGGGTGTCGAGCAGGTTGATGATCCGCCCCGCGTAGGGGAACTGCATGACGCTCGAGGTGACCGAGATTCCGCGCTGTTGCTCGAGCCGCATCCAGTCCGAGGTCGCGTGACGCGCCGCCTTGCGGCCCTTGACCGTTCCGGCGAGCTGGATCGCGCCGCCGAAGAGCAGCAGCTTTTCGGTCAAGGTCGTCTTGCCGGCGTCGGGGTGCGAGATGATCGCAAAGGTGCGGCGCCGGGCCACTTCGTCGCTCGGAGAACTCATCGCGGGCTGGGATGCAGTGGCAAAAAGGGCGGCAATCTTATCAGTCGGCGCCGGACGACCGCGGCTCCGCGAGGGCGAGCTTGAGCACGAGCGCGTCTTCGCGGCCACCGTCGGCCTGGTAGTAGGCGCGCCGGCGACCGATCTCGGTGAACCCCACCGACCGGTAGAGCCCGATCGCGAGCGTATTGGACGGCCGCACCTCGAGCAGCGCGTCGTCCATGCCCGCCTGCCGCGCACGGTCGAGCAGCAGCAACAGCATCTGGCGGCCGATGTTGCGGCCGCGCAGGTCGGCCCGCACGCAAAGGTTGAGGATGTGCGCTTCGCGCGCACCCATAGCGGCGATGCCGTACGCAACGATCTCGCGGCCGAGCTCGGCGACGCGGCAGAGGTAGCCGACGCGCAGGCAGTCGCGAAAGATCCCGTCGCTCCACGGGTAGGCGTAGGAGGCGCGTTCCACGGCACCGACGGCCGGAACGTCGGCCGGGACCATGGCACGGAAGCGCACCAGGCGCGGCCGCGGTCCGGCGAGCTCGATGGAGGCCGCCGCGCTCACGCCGCACCCCGCGCACGCTCGAGTTCGCGAAACGTTCGACGGGCGAACACCAGGTCCTGCCAGGCCTTGCGCTTCTCTCCGGGGCTGCGCAGCAGATAGGCCGGATGATAGGTCACGATCAGCGGCCAGGCCCGCTCGCCCAGCGCGTGGACGCGACCCCGCAGCCGGCCGAGCGGCTGGTCGGTGGCGAGCAGCGCCTGCGCCGCGATGCGCCCGACGGCGAGGATCAGCGTCGGCGCCACCAGCTCGATCTGCCGGTCGAGGTAGGGCCGACAGCTCGCGGACTCCTCTGGTCGCGGATCACGGTTTCCCGGCGGACGGCACTTGAGCACGTTGGCGATGTACACCTGCCCGCGCCCGGGGCCGAGCGCGCGCAACATCGCGTCGAGCAACTGGCCGGCGCGGCCGACGAACGGCTCGCCGCGCCGGTCCTCTTCGACGCCGGGCGCCTCGCCGATGATCATCCAGCGCGCTTCGCGCGGCCCGACCCCGAACACCGTTTGGGTGCGTCCGGCATGCAGCGCGCAGCGCACGCAGACCGAGACGGTCGAGCGCAGTGCTTCCCAGTCGAGTCCGCCGTCCGCGCCGTCCGGCTGCGGTGCCGCCGGCGCGCGGCCGGGCGTAGCTGCGCCGGGCGGCGCGGAGTCGAGCAGCGGCGCGTCGCCGCCGGCACGCAGCAGGTAGAGCGGGAGGTCGAGCTCCGCCAGGATCCGCCGGGTTCGCGCGCCGTACATCGCGCTCAGCCCGGCATGGACCCGCTGCCGTGCCGCGAGGCACGGCGCGCCCGGGTGAGCCGCCGCCAAGCCCAAGCCAGCGGACCGGACAGGCCGTACAGCCCGAACATGCCGAACAGCATTTCCGGCGGGCTCGAACCCACCACGACGAAACCGAGCGGAATCAACAGCAGCACCGCGAACGGCACGCGCCGGCTCCAGTCGAATTCCTTGCCGCTGACGTAGGGGAAGCGGCTCACCATCAGCCCGCCCGTAATCAGCGCAACCGCAAAAGCGAGCACCAGCGCAACGAGTCCGTCGACCTCCCAGTCGGACATCATCCAGACGAAGCCGGCCAGGATCGCCGCGCCGGACGGGCTCGGCAGCCCCTCGAAGTAGCGCTTGTCCGCCGTCGCGGCGCGGGCGTTGAAACGAGCGAGACGCATCGCGGCGGTGGCCGCGTAGAAAAACGTCGCAAGCCATCCGACGCGCCCCCAGACGGAGCCGTACTCGGCGATGCGGGCCACGCCCCATTGGTAGGCGACGATCGCCGGAGCGACGCCGAAAGCGACCATGTCCGACAAGCTGTCGTACTCCTTGCCGAAGTCGCTCTGGGTGTTCGTCCACCGCGCAATCCGTCCGTCGAGCCCGTCGCAGACCATGGCGATGAAGATCGCGATGCCCGCGCGGTCGAAATTGCCGTCGGCCGCCGCCACGATCGCGTAGAAGCCGGCGAACAGCACTGCCGTCGTGAACAGATTTGGCAGCAGGTAGACACCACGGCTGCGCGGTCGCGGCTGCGTCGGAGGGAGCGCTGCGGATGGATCGGTCATGCGGCTCGCCGCGGGGAATCTGACCGCCGGCGCCAGCATCATAGGTAGCCAGCGCTGCGGGCACAACGCCGGACCGGCGCCAAGGCTCTGCTAACATACCGCGCCCATTTCTGGCCCGCGCGGGCCGGTTGCCCATGCGCCTCAGCCGCTATCCGATCAATACCCTGCGGGACGTTCCCGCCGACGCCGAAGTCGTGAGCCATCGGCTCATGCTGCGCGCCGGGCTGATACGGCGTCTCGCCTCCGGTCTGTACTCGTGGCTGCCGTTCGGCGTGCGCGTGCTGCGCAAGGTCGAGACCATCGTTCGCGAGGAGATGAATCGCGCCGGTGCGATCGAGCTCTCGATGCCGATCGTGCAGCCCGCGGAGCTCTGGCAGGAGTCGGGGCGTTGGGAGCAATTCGGACCCGAGCTGCTGCGGGTCCGCGACCGGCACGAGCGGGCCTTCTGTCTCGGGCCGACGCACGAGGAGGTGATCACCGACATCGCGCGGCGCGAGCTGAAGAGCCATCGCCAGCTGCCGGTGAACTTCTACCAGATCCAGACCAAGTTCCGCGACGAGATCCGGCCGCGCTTCGGCGTGATGCGCGCGCGCGAGTTCGTGATGAAGGACGCCTACTCCTTTCATCTGGACCAGACCTCGCTCGAGGCCGGATACCGGGCCATGCATGCCGCCTACACGCGTATCTTCGAGCGCCTGGGTCTGCGCTTCCGGTCGGTGAGCGCCGATCCCGGCAGCATCGGCGGCAGCGCCTCGCAGGAGTTCCACGTGCTGGCGGAGTCGGGCGAGGACGCCATCGCGTTTTCGGATGGCGATGACTACGCGGCCAATCTCGAGATGGCCGAAGCCCTGGCACAACCCGGCGCTCGCGCGTCTCCCGGTGCCACGCTCGTCGAGGTCGCCACGCCCGGCGCACGCACCATCTTCGAGCTGACCGCGTTTCTCGGCATCGCGGCCGACCGTTGCGTGAAGACATTGCTGGTCGAGGGCAGGGCCGGCGACGTGGTCGCCCTAGTGATCCGAGGCGATCACGAGCTCAACGCGGTCAAGGCGCAGAAGCTGCCGGGCGTGGCTACGCCGCTGCGGATGGCGAGCGCCGCTCGCGTGCGCGAGGCGGCGGGGTGCGACCCGGGTTTCCTCGGGCCGGTCGGCCTGGGGCTGCGGGTCTGCGCCGATCGTGCCGCGGCGCATCTCGCCGATTTCGTCTGCGGCGCCAACCGGCGCGACTTCCATTTGCGCGGCGTCAACTGGGGTCGCGACCTCCCCGAGCCCGAGGTCGCGGATCTGCGCAACGTGGTGGCGGGCGACCCCAGTCCGAGCGGACGGGGACGCCTCTCGATCGCGCGTGGCATCGAGGTCGGTCACATCTTCCAGCTCGGGACCAAGTACAGCGCGGCGATGGACGCGACCGTGCTCGACGAGGGTGGCCGAGCGGTCACGATGCTGATGGGCTGCTATGGCATCGGTGTGACGCGCGTCGTAGCGGCCGCGATCGAACAGAACCACGATGAGCGCGGGATCATCTGGCCCGAGCCGATCGCACCTTTCGACGTGACCCTGATTCCGATCAACGCGCAGAAATCACCGCGCGTCCGCGAGACCGCCGATCGGCTCTACGAGGGGCTTTGCGCGGCAGGTATCGACGTGCTGTACGACGATCGCGATGCGCGGCCCGGCGTCAAGTTCGCCGACGATGAGCTGCTCGGTATCCCGCGCCGCGTAGTGGTCGGCGACAAGGGCCTCGAGCGTGGCGCCCTCGAGCTTCGCGAGCGCCGCGCGACGGAGTCGAGCGACGTGCCGCTCGAGCAGGTGTTGCCGCTGCTGCGTGAGCGCATCGGCAGGCGCGGCTGAGATGCCCGCGCGTGCGGTCGTGCTCGGCGTGACCGCGCTGGCGGTGTGCGCGCCCGCGCCGGCACGCGCCGACGGCCAGACCGACCCGGAACTCAAGGGCGTCGTCGCGGCTGCGATCGAGCCGGCGCAGTGCTTCGTCGACCGCTACGAGCAGGAGGTCTGGTTCGCGTACATGGAACCGCGGCTCGCGCGCTTCGTGAAGGACCCCGAGGAGCGCCGGCTAATCCTGCACCACGTGCATTGCGAGGCGCGACGCGTGAACGTCCCCCCGGAACTCGTGCTGGCGGTGATGGACGTCGAGAGCCGTTTCGACCGGTACGCCGTGTCATACGCGGGAGCGGTCGGCCTGATGCAGGTGATGCCGTTCTGGCCGAGCCAGCTCGGCATGGGCAACGAGCAGCTGATCCGCATTCCCGAGAACGTGCGCATGGGCACGACCATCCTCGGCTACTACCTGCGCAAGGAGCGCGGCAATTACCCGCGCGCGCTGCAGCGCTACAACGGCAGCCTCGGGCGCGCGACCTATTCCGACCTGGTCATCGACCGGCTCGTGAGCCGCTGGCGTTACGGCCACTAGAGGGGGGCATTCTCCATTTCCTGCCGGCACCGGCCGCGGCTGCGGGAGAAATGGCGAATGTCCGCTACCCTGTCCGGAACGTAACAGGCCGTTCGCCGAGTTTCGCGGTCGGCACCTCGTTCACCTCGACCGCGGTGACATGGGACGCCGGCGAGCCCAGCCAGAGCCAGCGACACAGCGCCTCGACCGCGGCAGGATCGCCGCAGGCGAAGACCTCGACCCGGCCGTCGGACAGGTTGCGGGCATAGCCCGTGACGCCGAGCTCGCGCGCCCGATCGCGCGTGCTCGCGCGATAGAACACGCCCTGCACGCGGCCGGAAACATGGCAGCGGCGGGCGATCCAGTCGCTCACGACACGCTCCACGTTCAGGGCTTTGCGCGCGTCGCCTCCTCGGCGATCCGTCGCGCTTCCAGCGCCTTGTCGCGCGCCTGTACCGCCTCCTCGCGCGCCTCGCGATACTTGCCGTGCTGGAGATGGCCCTTGGCCTGATCCAGGAACCGTTGCGCCTCGGCCAGTTCGGCCGGCGCATGCTGTTCGGCGCCGGCCCGCACGGCGGCGCGGACCGCCTGCCGCGCGTCACTCATTTCCTGCACGGGCGCGCCAACGCAGCCGGCGATCTGAACGCCGGTCAAGAGCAATGCCAACGCGAACGGCGGGAACAGTTGTCGGAGGAGTTGCATGATCCGGCGCCGGGAGGCTGGCGGACCGTAACAACTGGGCCCTGTACCGTCAAGCGAGCTGGACCTACAATTTCCCGGTTACGCCTGCATCAAACCGGCATCGCGCCGGCGACCCCGAACAGCTGCCGATGCCGGAAATCCTGGTCATCTACTACTCGCGTCATGGCGCGACGGCTGCGCTCGCGCGCCAGGTCGTGCGCGGCGTCGAGTCGGTGAACGGGGCCACGGCCCGGCTGCGCACGGTCCCTGAAATAGCGCCCGCCGGCACCGCCGCACCGGACGCGGTGCCGCCCGACGGTCCGCCCTACGCGACGCACGACGAGCTGCGACGATGCGATGGTCTGGTGCTCGGCAGCCCGACGCGCTTCGGCAACATGGCGGCGCCGCTCAAGCACTTCCTGGACGGGACCAGCGCGCTGTGGCTCAACGGCGCCCTGGATCGCAAGCCGGCCGGCGTGTTCACCTCCACCGGCACCATGCACGGTGGCCAGGAGACGACGTTGCTGTCGATGATGCTGCCGCTGCTGCATCACGGCATGTATCTGGTCGGACTGCCGTACACCGCGGAGGCGCTCACGCGCACAGCGAGCGGCGGCACGCCGTATGGCGCGAGTCACGTCTCCGGTCGCGACCGCAACTCGACGCTCAGCGACGACGAGCGAGACCTCGCACGGCTGCTCGGACAGCGCGTCGCGGAGCTCGCATGCCGCGCGCCCGGGCGCTGGTGAGCGAAGCCACGACGACGAGCCGCGCGCGCGGCGCGGTGCTCACCGCGGCAGCGCTGCTCGCCGCGGCCGTGGTCGGCGCAGCGGTGCGACATGGCGCGGGACCGGAACGTCTGCTGCTCGCCGCCGTGTGGCTGGTGCCGCTGCTGCTGCCGATGCGCGGATTGTTCGCAGGCCGGCGCCGGGCGCATGCCTGGGCCACCCTCTGCGTGCTGCCCTATCTGGTATTCGCCGTCGCGGAGATGATCGCCAACCCGGCCGCGCGCACGGCCGCCGCCGTGGTCGCGTTCGCGAGCCTCGTCTGGTTCGCATCGCTGGTGGCGTATCTGCGCGTCACTCGTCAAGCTCGTCCACGCGCCTAGCCAGCGCTTGCCGCAGAAACGGCACGGTCAGACGCCGCTGCGCGACGAGCGAGGCGGTATCCAGCCGGTCGAGCACGCCGCAGAGCGAATGCATGTCGCGCGGCAGTCGCCGCACCAGAAAGAGCGCCGCCTCGTCGGCGAGCTCCAGCCCGCGACGGGCCGCACGAATCTGCAGCGCCTGAACCTGCTCCGGCTCATCCAGTTCGTGCAGCTGCCAGACGGAAGCAGCCAGCAGACGCGAGCGCAGATCGGGCAGCCGGAACGCGACCGATGCCGGCGCAGCACGCGTCGCGACGACCAGCCGGCCGCCCTGGTCGTGCATCAGCGTGTGGAGGCGGAAAACGGCCGCGTTCCACGCCGCGTCGTCCGCCACGCGCTCGAGGGAATCCAGACAGACGAGCGGCAACGTCTCGCAACCCTCGAGCCGCCCGGCGTCGATCCCCTCGTTCAGATCGAAATATGCGGCGGTGGCGCCCGACGCGCCCGCAGCGGCGCAGGCCGACTGCAGCAGGTGGGTCTTCCCGGTGCCCGGCTTGCCCCACAGCCAGAGCACGCGTGGCGCCGTCGGGCGGTCGTCGGACAGCGCGCTCACGGCCGCGGCGTCGTGGCCGGGGACGAAGGTCGCAAACCGGACCCAGTCGCGCAGGCGGACCGGGAGCGCGAGCTGCTCCATCCGCCGCTCAGCGCGCGGCCGCCGCGCGGGCGCGGCTCACCGCGGCGGCGCGACGGGCGTAGATCAGCACATAGTCGATGCCGCTTACCGCGGTGGTCACGAGAACGAGCGCCCCGAGCGTCGTGATCACCGGCTGCCGCGGCCAGCCGTAGGCAGCCTGGGACACGACCGCGAGACAGAACGTGATCTGGCAGCAGGTGTTGAGCTTGCTGCGCAGCGTCGGGCGTCCCTCCAGCGGGCCGAACAGACCCCGATACGTGAGCCCGCCGAACACGATGACCAGATCGCGCAGCAGCACGACGCCCGTCAGCCACCATGGCGACAGGCCCGCGACCGACAGGCAGGCAAACACGGTGACCAGCAGCAGCTTGTCGGCGAGCGGGTCGAGGTGCTTGCCGAGCTCGGTCGTCCAGCCAAAGCGCTTTGCGAGGAAGCCATCGAGCGCGTCGGTGAATGCCGCCAGCGCGAACAGCGCCATGACGTCCGGATAGCGACCCTGCAGGATCCAGACGGCGACCGGGTAGACGAGTGCGATGCGCAGCACGCACAGCAGATTCGGCACGTAGCGCAGGCTCATGGCAGGTAGACGAACTGCGGCGCTGCGGCATCCGCGGAGCTGGCAGGACGCAGCGTCGGCGTCAGCAGCGCGACCCGGCGCAGCAGCTCGAGATCGCCGCGCAGAGTGAGATCCACTCGCACGACGGAGCGGTCGACCTCGGTGACCGCGATACCGCGCACGATGCTGAGCGACTCGAGCTCCTGCAGCAACCCGGCGTACGCCTGCAGCGATTCGACGCCGTCGATGCGTATCGAGGCCGTCGACACACCGCGCGTGGACGGCGGCGCGTAGATGTCCGCGTACGTGTCCGCGGCCAGGTTGAGGGCCTCCGCGGCCGACCCGCGGCGCCGCGCCACCTGCCCGGCGTGCACGACCACCCACTCAGGGGGTGCGCCGCTCGCGAGCAGCACCGCGTCGGCCTGGGTGCCCGCGGCGCGCGCGGCGCCCTCGACGCCGGCGTCGGCGAGCCGCGCGCGGATCGTCTCGACGCTCACCTGCGCGACGGGCCAGACGAGCGGCACGCCGCGCACCTGCGCGGCGAGCTCGAGCTGCGCGCGCTCGGGTGAAGCGTCGCCGGCGCGAATCGCGAGCGCGTCCGTCGGGGCGACGCCCGGCGGCGGCATCACCACCAACGTTGCCGGCCGTTCCGAAGGCCAGGCGGGCAAGCCGGCCTGCGCGAGCAGCCCGTCGATCGTCGCCGCATCGAAGCCGACCCGGAGCGAGCCGTCGGAGGTCGCCGAGTACTGCTGCACGAGCCGATTCGCACGGCCGGCGGCCGCGCTCACCTGGGGATTGCTGCCTGCGTCGCGTCGGCCGGAGGCGCGTATGACGACCGTACGCAGCGCCGCGCCGAACGCCTCGTTGCGATCGGCGTCGGTGGCGCCGTCGAGCGGCACGGTGGCGCGATACAGTGCGACTTCGGCGGCATGGCCGGTCCGGCCCGACAGCGCGAGCAGCAGCAGCGCGACCACCGCTCCGGCACGCCGGTGCGCGACGTCGTTCATATCGGTCCGTGAAGGTCCGGCCATGGGAGAAGCATCTGTGGGAGCTGGCGCAGCAGGCGCGTGTGTAAAATACCACAGCCTCGCCGGCGCTCCGGCGCCGCCTCACCGGAGAGCCGATGGCATCACGCAGGCCGACGACCTATCGCGACGCCGGAGTCGACATCGACGCGGGCGATGCGCTGGTCGAGTGCATCAAGCCCGCCGTACGTCGCACCATGCGGCCAGAAGTGCTTGGCGGACTGGGAGGTTTCGGCGCGCTCGTCGAGATTCCGCTGGACCGTTATCGACGGCCCGTCATGGTGTCAGGAACCGACGGCGTCGGAACCAAGCTTCGCATCGCGATCGAAACCGGCCGGCATGACACGATCGGCATCGATCTGGTCGCGATGTGCGTCAACGACGTACTGGTGCAGGGCGCCGAGCCGCTGTTCTTTCTCGACTACTACGCGACCGGGCGGCTCGACGTCGCGATCGCCGCGCGCGTGATCGAAGGCATCGTCGAGGGCTGCCTGCAGGCCGGTTGCGCTCTCGTCGGCGGCGAGACGGCGGAGATGCCCGGGATGTACGGCGGCGAGGACTACGACCTCGCGGGCTTCTGCGTCGGCCTGGTCGAAAAGGACGCCATCATCGACGGCCGCCTGACGCGCCCCGGCGACGCAATCATCGGCCTGGCCTCCTCGGGCGCACATTCCAACGGTTACTCGCTGATCCGCAAGCTGCTTGCCGACACCGGGAGCGGTCCGCACACCACCGTCGGCGGTGCGAACCTCCACGAGTTGCTGCTGGCGCCGACGCGGATTTACGTGCGTGCGGTCCAGGCGGTGCTGCGCGAGCTGTCCGTGCACAGCATCGCCCACATCACCGGTGGCGGACTGAGCGGCAATATCCCGCGTACTCTGCCCCCCGGCGTCGACGCGGTGATCGACCCGCGGCGCTGGTCGCGTCCGGCCGTGTTCGACTGGCTGCAGGCAGCGGGCCGCATCGAGGACGCGGAGATGTACCGCACGTTCAACTGCGGGCTCGGCATGACGCTTTGCGTCGCTCCGGCCAGTGTCGACCGAGCGCTGACGATTCTGGCGGCGCACGGCGAGTCGGCCAGCGTTGTCGGCGAGGTGCGCCCCGGTGATCGCGGCGTGGTCATCGCCGGATGATCGGCGGGCGGGCGCCGCTGCCGCTCGTCGTCCTCGTCTCCGGGCGCGGCAGCAATCTACGTGCCATCGACGCGCGGATCTCCGCGGGCGAGCTGCCGGCAGTCATCCGCGCCGTACTCAGCGATCGCGCCGACGCCGACGCGCTCGCCTGGGCGGCGGGCCGCGGTCTGCGCACGGACGTCGTGGCGCGACGTGCGCACGCGGACGCGGACGCGTTCGATGCCGCACTCGGTGCGGCGATCGCGGCTCACGAGCCGGGGCTCATCGTTCTCGCCGGGTTCATGCGCATCCTCGGCGCCCCGCTCGTTGCCCGCTACGCCGGGCGCATGCTGAACATCCACCCCTCGCTGCTGCCGCGGTATCGCGGGCTGCACACGCATCGGCGCGTGCTGGAGGCCGGCGACGACGAGCACGGTGCGAGCGTCCATTTCGTCACGGCAGAACTCGACGGCGGTCCGGTGGTCCTACAGGCAAGGGTCCCGGTGTTGCCGGGCGACGATGAGGAAACGCTTGCGGATCGTGTGCTCGTCCAGGAACACCGGATCTATCCGCTCGCGATCCGCTGGTTTGCCGAGGGACGGCTGCGCTTCGCCGACCAGGCTGCATGGTTCGACGGTCGGCGCCTCGAGGCACCGCTCCTGCTCGACGGGAGCGCCGATGCGGCCGCCTGAGAACGTTGTCGCCTGGCGGCGCGCGCTGCAGGGCGTGTTGGCCACTGTACTGCTCGGCTGCAGTGTCGCCCCGTGCCTGGCACGCGAAAGCATGGCTCAGCCCGCGCAGCTCGAGCCCTACACCGCCCGCTACCAGGTCAGCTATCGCGGAATCGCGGGCGGCTACGTCGAATCGAGTCTGCGGCCCGCCGCGCCGGCCGGCACCTGGCAGTACGCGACGCGCGCCTTCCCCAATTTCCTCGGCCGCATGGCGCTCAGTGCCGACGCGCACGAGCACAGCACGATGCAGATCTCGGCCGACGGCGTGCGGCCGCTCGAGTTCGAGTTCGACGACGGTTCCGCCGAGGACGCCAAGGACATCCGCGTGCAGTTCGACTGGAGCGCCGGCCTCGCGCGCGGGGTCGCGGACGGCAAGCCCTTCGAGTACGAAGTCGAGCCTGGCACGCAGGATACCGCCTCCGTGCAGGCGGCGATGCTCGTCGAGCTGCTCGCCGGGCGCGCACCCGAGGGTTTCCCGATCCTCACCGGCGGACGCTTGCGCCAGTACCGCTACTGGAGCGAAGGACAGGCGACGGTCACCACACCTGCGGGTCAGTACGATACGGTCGTGTGGGTGAGCCAGCGCGAGGGCTCGTCGCGGGTGCAGCGCGTCTGGCATGCGCCCGAGCTGGGCTACGTGCCAGTGCAGGCGATCCAGTACCGCAAGGGCAAGCCGGAGCTGGCCATGAAGCTTGCCTCGCTGACGCGGCAGTAGAGCGCGGTTCAGGCCCTGGGCAACGTCACACCCTGCTGACCCATGTACTTTCCGCCGCGGTCGCGGTACGACACGGAGCACACCTCGTCGGATTCGAAGAACAGCATCTGCGCGACGCCCTCGTTCGCGTAGATCTTGGCGGGCAGCGGCGTGGTGTTCGAGAACTCGAGCGTTACGTGTCCCTCCCACTCGGGTTCCAGGGGCGTCACGTTCACTATTATCCCGCAACGCGCGTACGTCGATTTTCCCAGGCAGATCGTCAGCACGTTGCGCGGGATGCGGAAATACTCGACGGTCCGGGCGAGCGCAAACGAGTTCGGCGGAATGATGCACACATCGCCCGTCAGATCCACGAACGAGCCCCGGTCGAAATTCTTCGGATCGACGATCGTCGAATTGATGTTGGTGAAGACCTTGAACTCGGGCGCGCAGCGCACGTCGTAGCCATAACTCGATGTGCCGTAGGAGACGATCCGCTGTCCGTTCGCGGCGCGCACCTGCTCGGCGGCGAACGGCTCGATCATGCGGTGCTCCGCGGCCATGCGCTGAATCCAGCGATCGGACTTTATGCTCACTCAGGTTTCCTCGACGGTGATGCGGGGCGGCGCGGTCGCGCCGCTGCCCGGTTGCGAGAGGCGGGCCGCGGTGCGCCGCGCGATGTCGCGCCAGGCGCGGCCGAGCGGACCGTCGGCATCCGCTACTGCCGTGGGCCGGCCGCTGTCGGTCTGCTCGCGGATGCGGATGTCGAGCGGCACCTGGCCCAGCAACCCGACGCCGTACTCCTCCGCCATGCGCCGGCCGCCGCCCTCGCCGAAGATCGGCTCGGCGTGACCGCAGCGGCTGCAGACGTGCACGCTCATATTCTCGATGATCCCGAGCACCGGTACGGCCACTTTCTCGAACATCCTCAGGCCCTTGCGCGCATCGAGCAGAGCGATGTCCTGCGGGGTGGTGACGATCAGGGCACCACTGACCGGGACGCGCTGTGACAGGGTGAGCTGGATGTCGCCCGTGCCGGGCGGCATGTCGACCAGCAGATAGTCGAGCTCGCCCCATTCCGTGTCGCCCAGCAGCTGCGTCAGCGCCTGCGTAACCATCGGACCGCGCCACACCATGGGCTGCTCTTCCTCGATCAGGAAGCCGATCGACATCGCGCGCACACCGTGGGCCTCGAGCGGCTCGATACGACGCCCGTCGCGCGAGCGCGGGCGGTGGCCTGCCAGGCCCAGCATGCGCGGCTGGCTGGGACCGTAGATGTCGGCATCGAGCAGGCCGACCCGGGCGCCGTCGAGCGCCAGGGAGAGCGCCAGGTTGACGGCGACCGTCGATTTGCCCACACCACCCTTGCCCGAGGCGACCGCGACGACGTTGCGGATTCCCGGCAGCGGCTGTCGGCCACCCGCCAACGGCTGCGCGGCGACCTCCC
Source organism: Steroidobacteraceae bacterium (assembly GCA_052039045.1). Lineage (GTDB taxonomy): Bacteria > Pseudomonadota > Gammaproteobacteria > Steroidobacterales > Steroidobacteraceae > DATJKD01. Next base: position 16,556 of record JBQGDL010000044.1, on the reverse strand, counting down.
ATCTCACGTCGACGCGCACCGGGCCGCCGACCGCGGCCGCAAGCCGGGCCTCGAGCGCGCCGCGCAGCTCCTCGGCGTAGGCGCCGAGCGGAAAGCCGAGCTGCACCTCGACCGTCAGCGTCCCGCCCTCCAATCTGACGGACTTCACACCTTTTGCGTCGCTTAAGGGCGTCCCGAGGTAGGGTTCGACATAATTCCCGACCACGAGTCGGGCGTCGCGGGCGCGATCGTCGGTCATGGTTGGCGCCGGATCTCAGGAGAACGGCATGAGCCGCGCAGGACGAATTGTAGCGGATTCACGGACGCGGGCGGCGGGAGCGGCGGATCGCGCGTGGCATAATTTCCGTTTCGAGGGGCCCGGCCTTGCAGTCGGCGACCCGTTGACTTAATTCTCCCAATTCGAGCAGCAAACACGGCAGCCCCGATTCGATGAGCCTGTTCAGCAACCTGCGCGCGGAACGTCTGATCGCCGAGATCAAGGCGACCGGAGAGACCACTGAGGCGGGCACGCGCAAGGCGCTCGACAAGCTGGTCAAGCTCGGACCCGCCGCGATTCCGCGCATCATCGACGCGCTCGCCAACGCCGACAAGCAGGAGACGGCCGGCTTCGTGAACGCGCTCAGCACGCTGCTCGACCAGCGGACGTTCCCGGCGGTCGCGGAGGGCCTGAAGGACGGCAACCAGCGCACGGTCGCAGCCGTCGTCTGGGCGATGAGCAGCGCCAAGAACTACCCGGCGTCGATGCTGTACGGGCTGCTCGAGGACCCGGCCAGCCCCAAGGGGCCGGTGGTGAGTATCCTTGCCGCGCAGAAGGCGCGCCTCAACGCGCGCGAGCTGCTCAAGCACGCCTACGCCCAGGAGCCGACCGAGAAGGCGGCGATGTTCAGGATCATCGGCGAGATCGCCGACGCCAGCATCGTTCCGGAGCTGATCAGCCGCCTCGAGGGCAAGGATCCGATCGCCCGGGTGCACATCATCAACATCCTGTCGCGCTTCAACCGGCCGGAGGTGGCTGCGGCCCTGCAGGTGCAGCTCAAGGACACCAGCAAGTTCATCCGCCAGGCGGTCCTGAACGCCTTGTCGCGCCTGGACGGTAACATCGACATCGCACTCCTGTGCGAAGTGCTGCGCGACCCGGACGTCGAAACGCAGCAGAAGGCGATCGATGCGGTGGTGCGCGCCAATCACCCCGACACGATCCGCTACCTCGTCAAGGTGTTGCGCGACGAAGATGAGGGCGCGCGCCGGGCCGCCGTCGAGGTACTGAACGAGATCGGCACGCCGCAGCACGTCAAGTACCTGCTGCAGTCGATCAAGGACGACGACTGGTGGGTGCGCAGCCGCGCGGCCGACGCGCTCGCCAAGATCGGCGGGCCGCGGGTGATCGATGCAGCGCTCGAGCTGATCCGCGACCAGGACGAGGACGTTCGGCGCGCGGCGATCGAAATCCTCAACCAGACCAAGGACGTGCGCGCGGTCAACTTCCTGATCGATGCGACCAGGGACAAGGATTGGTGGGTGCGCGAGCGCGCCGTGGACGCGCTGGCCGAGATCGGCAGCAGCCGAGCCCTGCCCTCCCTCGTCGAGCTGCTGCGCGCCGGCGACGACCGCTCGCTGCCGACGGTGGTGCGGGCGATCGGCAAGCTCGGCGATGCGGCGCAGGTTCCTCATGTGATGCAGCACCTCGAGCACGCTTCGAAGGAAGTGCGGCTCGAGGCCATCACGGCGCTGACGCGTCTGGTCAACGAGCAGAGCGTCGAAGGTGTGCGCGCCCGGCTCGAGGTGATCGGTGCGGTGGTCGCCGACCCGACGATCAGCCATGCGGCGCTGCGCGCGGTCGAGGATCTCGACAGCCGCTTCTCGAGCGGCGCGATGGCGGTGGCCGCCGGCGCCGCGCGAATGGCTGAGCCCGCGCGCACGCTGCTCGTCGACCGCCCGGACATCGAGACACTGCTCAAGCCCACGCCGGTCGCGGAGCGACTCGACATCTCGCAGCTCAAGCCCGGCGAGGTGCTCGAGGGGCGCTACAAGTTCGTGCAGAAGATCGGCAAGGGTGCGTTCGGCACGGTGCTGCTCATGGAGGACACCGTGGTCGACGAACGGCTGATCCTCAAGTTCCTGAATCCTAACGTGTCGCAGGACGAGGAGATGATGAAACGCTTCGTGCACGAGCTGCGCTACTCGCGCAAGATCACGCACAAGAACGTCATCCGCATCTACGACTTCCTCTTCATCCGCGGCAACTATGCGATCTCGATGGAGTACTTCCCCTCGCACACCCTCGGTCACGAGGTCAACGATAAGCCGTTGCCGCTCGACAAGGCCGTGCGCTACGCGACCGACATGTGCACCGGGATGGCCGTGGCGCACCAGCAGGGCATCATCCACCGGGATCTCAAACCCGCCAACGTGCTGATCGACGACACGGGTCTCCTCAAGATCGTGGACTTCGGCGTCGCAGCTGCCCAGCTCGAAGGCGACACCCAGCTCACCAAGACCGGCTACGTGATCGGCTCGCCAAAGTACATGGCGCCCGAGCAGATCCTCGGCAAGAAGGTCGACGAGCGCGCCGACATCTACAGCCTCGGTGTGATCCTCTACGAGATGGTCACAGGCGAGCCGCCATACCACCGCGGCGATCACATGGCCGTGATGTACCAGCACGTGCAGGGCAAGGCGCGGCCACCGATCGAGGTCAACCCGCAGCTTCCACCCGGACTGTCGGAAATCGTGATGCGCACGATGGCCGTCGACAAGGCCAAGCGCTTCCAGACCATGGACGAGCTGCGCACCGCGCTCGAACGCTATCTCTGAGCGGCGATGGCACGCATCGACGCATTCCTCAAGCTCGGCGCCTCCCAGGGCTGCTCCGACGTGCATCTGGCGGTGGGCGTGCCGCCGATGCTGCGCATGAACGGCGAGCTCATGCCGATCAAGTTCCGCAGCCTCGGCGACGCGGAGCTCGAGGGTTTCGTGATGGAGATCCTGAGCCCGATGCAGCAGGCGAGCTTCCGCAAGGGCAACGACATCGACTTTTCCTACGTCTCGGGCGACGGGGCGCGATTTCGCGTCAACCTGTTCCGCAAGGACACCGGCTGCGGCGCGGTCTTCCGGGCCATTCCCGCCGAGGTGCCGGCCATCGATTCGCTGCATCTGCCGCCGGTAGTAAAGCGCTTCTGCGACTATCACCAGGGGCTGGTGCTCGTAACCGGTCCGACTGGGACCGGCAAGTCGACCACGCTCGCGGCGATGATCGATCACATCAACCGCCACCGGAAACTCAACATCGTCAGCCTCGAGGACCCGATCGAATTCGTGCACCGCAGCAAGCTCTCGCAGATCATCCAACGCGAGCTCCACACCCACCTGCCCTCCTTCGCGGAGGGTGTGCGGGCGGCGATGCGCGAGGATCCCGACGTGATCCTCGTCGGCGAGCTGCGCGACGCCGACACCGTGCGCTGGGCGATGACCGCGGCCGAGACCGGCCACCTGGTGCTTGGCACGCTGCACACGACCAGCGCCGTCAAGACGGTGGACCGGATGGTCGACGCCCTGCCAGCCGAGGAGCGCGAGCAGACCAAGGGATTTCTCGCGCAGAGCCTCATCGGCGTGGTGACGCAGGTGCTGGTCAAGACGCCGGACCTGCGCGGCCGCCGGGCCGTCTGCGAAGTCATGGTCATGAACAAGGCGATCGGCAAGCTGATCATGAGCGATCAGACGCACATGATCGCCTCGCAGCTGCAGACGGGGCGCGAGTCCAGCATGCAACTCATGGACCAGGCGCTGCTCCAGGCGGTGATCGCGCGCGAGGTCGATCCCGAGGACGCTTTCGTGTACGCGCTGGACAAGAAGCCGTTCACGCGCTACGTGCCGGATGGCACGGCGCTCCTCAGGGCGGACGTGACGCAGGGACACCCACAGCCGGGACAGAGCCAGCAGGGACAGGGCCAGCAGGGACAGGGGGCGTGAGATGAGCGCGGATCCCAATGCCACGGGCAGCCAGAGCCTGGCCGGCACTCAGGCGAACGCCGGCTACGTTCCGAAGCGGATCGACGCCTACCTGCGCGAGGTGCTGAGCCACAACGGCTCGGACCTGCACTTCGTGGCCGGTGACCCGCCGCGTATCCGCCTGTATGGCGAGCTGAACACGCTGCGCGACGAGAAACTCGGTCAGGACCAGGTGCGCGAGGCGCTGTTCGAGATCATGCCGCGCACGGCGACGACGCGCTTCGAGCAGAAGGATGGGGCGGATTTCGCTTACAGCATTCCCGGCGTGTCGCGTTTCCGCGTCAACGTGTTTCGCCACATAGGCGGCATGGGTGGCGTGTTCCGCGCCATACCCTCCCGGGCGCTCACGCTCGACCAGCTCAACATGCCCGATGCAGTGCGCGGCCTGTGTCGTGTGAACAGCGGCCTGATCCTGGTCACCGGCAAGACGGGCTCCGGCAAGTCGACCTCGCTCGCGGCGATGATCGACGACATAAACACGCGCATTAAAGGCCACATTCTGACCATCGAGGACCCGATCGAGTTCGTTCATGTGCGCAAGGGCTGCCTGGTCAGCCAGCGCGAGGTCGGCGTGCACAGCCCCGGCTTCGCAGAGGCCCTGCACTCGGCACTGCGCGAGGATCCTGACGTGGTGCTGGTCGGCGAATTGCGCGACCACGAGACGATGAGCATCGCAGTGACCGCCGCCGAGATGGGCATCCTGGTGATGGGGACGCTGCACACCAACGGCGCGGCCGCCACCGTGGACCGCATGGTGAACGCATTCTCTACCGACAAGCAGGACCACGTGCGAAACATGCTCTCGACGTCGCTGCGCGGCGTGATCTCGCAGCAGCTCATTCAGCGCGCGGACAAGCGCGGCCGGGTCGCGGCGCTGGAAATCATGATCAATACTCCGGCGGTATCGAACCTGATCCGCCAGGGCAAGCTCGACCAGCTCGAAAACACGATGCAGAGCGGCGCCCTGCAGGGCATGCGGACCATGGATTCCGCGATCCAGGAGCTGCTCGACAAGAGCGTCATCACCGGGCGTTCGGCCTTCGAGAAGAGCATCAACAAGCAGCGCTTCGAGCACCTGAAGGACATGGGCTGAGCCACGGTGGCATACTCGCGCGGTCCCGGGAGATCCGCGCGAGCTCAAAGCCCAGTGAACCGACGGACCATGCTCGTCACGAGTGCGCTGCCGTACGCCAACGGCGCACCGCACCTCGGTCACATCGTCGAAGCCGTGTATTCGGATTTCTGGGTGCGGTTCCAGAAGCTGCGCGGTAACGACTGTCTGTACGTCTGCGCCAGCGACACGCACGGCACGCCGACCATGCTCAAGGCGCGCGAGGAAGGCATCACGCCCGAGGAGCTGATCGCCCGGGTCGGCGCGCAGCAGGTGCGCGATTTCGCCGACTTCGATATCGACTTCGACAATTTCCACACGACGCACTCGACCGAGAGCCGCGAGCTGACCGACTCGATCTACCTGACGCTGCTCGAGCGTGGTTACATACGCCGCGAGTCGATCCGCCAGGCCTACGACGAGCAGGCGCAGATGTTCCTGCCCGATCGCTACGTACGCGGCGCCTGTCCGAACTGCGGTGCCCTTGATCAGTATGGCGACGCCTGCGAGGTCTGCGGACACACCTATTCGCCCGCCGACCTGATCGATCCGATATCGGTGCTGACGGGGACCAAGCCGGTGCAGCGCGAGTCGGAGCATCTGTTCTTCCGCCTGGGCGCCTTCGAGCCCATGCTGCGCGAGTGGACCGGCTCCGGCCGGCTGCAGCCGGCGGTCTCGGCCAAGCTCGCCGAATGGTTCGAGGCGGGCTTGCGGGACTGGGACATCTCACGCGACGCGCCGTACTTCGGTTTCGAGATCCCCGGCGAGCCCGGCAAGTATTTCTACGTCTGGCTGGATGCGCCGATCGGCTATCTGGCGAGCTTCCTCAACCTGTGCCGCAAGCGCGGCGACATCGACTTCGACCTGTACTGGCGCCCGGGCAGCGACGCCGAGGTCTACCACTTCATCGGCAAGGACATCGTGTACTTCCACACTCTGTTCTGGCCTGCTGTGCTGCATGGCGCCGGCTACCGCACGCCGACGGCGGTCTACGCGCACGGTTTCCTCACCGTCAACGGGCAGAAGATGTCGAAGTCGCGCGGCACGCTGATCGCGGCGCGCACCTGGCTCGATCATCTGCCCCCCGAGTACCTGCGCTACTACCTCGCGTCGCGGCTCGGCGCGGGTGTGGACGACCTGGACCTCAACCTCGACGAGTTCACCGCCAAGATCAACGCCGACATCGTCGGCAAGCTGGTCAACATCGCCAGCCGCTGCGCGGGGCTGCTCGCGCGCGTGGCCGACGGACGCCTGTCGGCGCGTCTGCCGGAGCCGCCGCTCTACGAGGAGTTCATCGCCGCCGGCGAGCGCATCGCCGCGGCCTATGACGGTCGCGACTACGCGGCCGCCGTGCGCGAGATCATGCTCCTCACCGACCGCGCCAACCTGTACATCGACCGTCAGAAGCCCTGGCTCGCCGCCAGGGACGCCGCGCGTTACGAAGAGGTGCAGGCCGTCTGCACGCAGGGCATCAATATGTTCCGTGTGCTCGTGCAGTTCCTGAAGCCGGTGATGCCGAGGCTCGCGGCATCCGCCGAAGCGTTCCTGGGCGCGACCGCCGCCCGCTGGGACGACGTCGCCGTGCCGCTGCTCGACCGCAGGCTGACCTCTTACGCGCCGCTCGCCACACGCATCGATCCCGCGGCGGTCCGTGCCCTGCTCGCCGCCTCGAGCGAGAGCCTCAGGCCCGCGGCGGGGCCGGTGCGCGCCACCGCCGCTTCGCCCGAGCCGGCGGCGCCGCCGCAGTTGCGGATCTCCATCGATGATTTCGCCAAACTCGACCTGCGCGTCGCGCGCATCGAGGCGGCGGAGCGGGTCGACGGGGCGGACAAGCTGCTGCGCCTGACGGTCGATCTCGGCGGCGAGCGGCGCACGGTGTTCGCGGGGATCCGGGCGGCCTACGAACCCGAGGCGCTGGTCGGCCGCCTGACGGTGCTGCTCGCCAATCTCGAGCCGCGCAAGATGCGCTTCGGCACGTCCGAAGGGATGGTGCTGGCCGCGGGTCCCGGCGGCTCGGATGTCTTTCTGATCGCGCCGGATGCAGGGGCGGCGCCCGGAATGAAGGTGAAGTAGCCGGGGGCAGATCGATGTCCGATCTGATGCTGCTTGCCCTGGGCGCGGGGCTCGTCAACAACTTCGTCCTGTCGAACTTCCTCGGCCTGTGCCCGTTCGTGGGCGTGAGCCGCCGCTTCGAGGCGGCGGCCGGCATGGCGATCGCGACGTTGTTCGTGCTCACCGTCGCCTCGGCGCTCTCCTGGGCGGTGCACGCCTGGCTGCTCGCGCCTTTCGGTCTCGAGTATCTGCGCACGCTGGCGTTCATTCTGCTGATCGCCTGCGTCGTGCAGCTCACTGAGCTCGTGGTGCGCGCGCAGAGCCCGCTGCTGCACGAGCTGCTCGGCGTGTTCCTGCCGCTCATCACGACCAATTGCGCCGTGCTCGGCGTGGCGCTGCTCAACCTCGAGCAGCGCCACGGGCTGCTCGAGTCGCTGGTGTTCGGCGCCTCGGCGGGAGCGGGTTTCGGACTGGTGCTGGTCGCCTTTGCGGCGATGCGCGAGCGACTCGAGAGCGGGGAGCTGCCGCAGGCCTTCCGCGGCGCGCCGATTGCGCTGGTCACGGCCGGGCTGATGGCACTGGCGTTTCTCGGGCTGACCGGGCTCGCGCCGCGATGACCGCAGCGCTCCTCGCTCCCGCCGGTGGCGCGCTCGCGCTGGCGCTCGTGCTGGGCGGCCTGCTCGGCTGGGCCGCCACCCGCCTGCCGCGCAATCCCGACCGGCTCGCCGAGCGGATCAATGCGCTGCTGCCGCAGACACAGTGCGGCCAGTGTTTGTATCCGGGCTGCCGGCCGTATGCCGAGGCCATTGCGCGCGGCGAGGCGAACATCGACCGATGCCCGCCGGGCGGCAGCGCCACCGCGCGGGCGATCGCACGGCTGCTCGACCGGGCGCCCATCGAGCCCGACCCGAGCTTTGGGCTCGCACGCCCGCCGCAGGTGGCCTGGATCGACGAGGCGCGCTGCATTGGCTGCGCGCGCTGTCTGCCGGTGTGCCCGGTGGATGCGATCATCGGAGCGGCACGCTTCACGCACACCGTCATCACGGCGCAGTGCACCGGATGCGAGCTCTGCATCGCGCCCTGTCCCGTGGATTGCATCGAGCTGGTTCCGGTGCATCCGGCCGAGACCGTCGCGGCGCCGCGGTCGCCGCGCCGCTGAGCATGGCCGCGCGACAGCCGCTCCCCGGCGGGCTGCTCCTCCAGACCCACAAGCGGGCCGCGATGCAGCAGCCCATCGCCGCTGCGCCCGCGCCGGCGCTCGCCTTCGTCGCGCTCGACCAGGGCGACGGGCGGCCGATCGAACCGTGCGTCCGGGAAGGCGACCGTGTGCGGCTTGGCACGCTCATCGGACGTGCGCACAGCGACATCGGCGCCGATCTGCACGCGCCCGTCGCCGGGCGCGTCCGGGCGATCGCGCCGCTCACCGTCGCAGTCGACGCCGGGTCGATGATCGTCATCGAGAACGACGGCACGGACGAACGCGACCCGGGATGCGAACCCTGTGCAGAGCCCGCTGCGCTCGCGCCGGAGGCCCTGATCGAGCGCGTCCGCCGTGCCGGAATCGTGGGGCTCGGCGGCGCGGGCTTCCCCACCGCGGCGAAGCTCGGGCGCGGCCGCGAGCAGTCGATCGCGCATCTGGTGCTCAACGGCGCCGAATGCGAACCATGGATCTGCTGCGACGACGCGCTGATGCGCGAAGCCGCGGATGACGTGGTGTACGGCGCGCAGCTCATGCTGCAGGCCTGCGGCGCCGCACGCGCTACGGTCGCCATCGAGGACGACAAGCCGGAGGCGGAGGCGGCGCTCACCACCGCGCTCGCGGCCCGCGGCGACGCGCGGCTTGCGCTGGCCGTGCTGCCGGCGTTCTATCCGGCGGGCGCCGAGCGGCAGCTTCTCACCGAGGTCACAGGTGTGGAAGTGCCGCAGGGAGGTTGGCCACCGGATGTCGGTCTGCTGTGCCACAACGTCGGCACCGCAGCGGCGATCGCACGCTGGGCCCGGACCGGCGAGCCGCTGATCCGTCGCGTCGTTACTGTCACCGGCAGCGGCGTCGCGCGGCCGCGCAACTTCGAGGCACGGATCGGCACGCCGCTCGCAGGACTCATCGAGGCCGCCGGCGGCTACGTCGGCACGCCGCGGCGCCTGTGGGCGGGCGGCAGCATGACCGGTCGGGCGCTGCCGGACGACGCCCTGCCACTCGTGAAGACGATGAACTGCATCGCGGCCGCCACTGACCGCGATCTGCGGCCGCCGGCCGGACCCGAGCTGCCCTGCATCCGCTGCGGCGACTGCGCGCGGGTCTGCCCCGCCGTCCTGCTGCCGCAGCAACTGCACCGCGCGGTGGTGAGCGGCGACGACGCAGCAGCCGAGCGGTACGGGCTCGCTGATTGCATCGAGTGCGGCTGCTGCGACTACGTCTGCCCCAGCGCGATCCCGCTGACGGAGCGCTTTCGCATCGCACGCGTCGCGCGCCGCGAGCGTCTCGCGAGGGAGGAAAACGTCGCGCAGGCGCGGCTGCATTTCGAGCTGCACCAGCGGCGCGGCGCGGAGCGCGAGGAGGAGCGTCGACGGGAGTTCGAGGAGGCGCGCCGCCGGGCGCGCGGGCAACCTCCGGGCGGCGACTGAGGCGTGCGATTCGACACGGCACCCGCCCCGCACGTGGTGGCCGGATTCACGGTCCCGCGGGTCATGTTCCTCGTCCTCCTTGCGCTGGTGCCCGTAGCGGTCGCACATGTGGCGATTTTCGGGCCCGGTCTCGCGCTGCAGCTCGCCGTCGCCGCCCCGGTGGCACTCGGCTGCGAAGCGGGGGCGCTTGCGCTGCGCCGCCGTCCGCGGCGGCCGGCGCTCGCCGACGGCAGCGTGCTCGTCACCGCGGCCCTCCTGGCGCTCAGCCTTCCGCCGATGCTGCCCTGGTGGCTGACGGCGCTCGGAACCGCCGTCGCCGTGCTGCTCGGCAAACACGTCTACGGCGGGCTGGGCTACAACTTGTTCAACCCGGCGATGGTCGGATACGCGGTGCTCCTGATCTCCTTTCCGGTGGCGATGACGCGCTGGCCACCGACCGGCGTCGAGCTCGACTGGTCCGAGCTCGCGCGGCTCACGGTGCACTGCTTCTACTCGGGCCAGCCGCCGCCCGACCTGCGCCTCGATGCCTGGACCGGCGCCACGGCGCTCGACGCGTTGCGAACGGGCTTGAGGCAGCGGCGGACGAGGCAGGCGATCCGCGCCGGCGCCGGGTGCGGCGCGCTGGGCGCCGCCGGCTCCGTCTGGGTGAATGTCGCGGCGCTGGCCGGCGGGGTCCTCCTGCTCGCCCGCGGCATCATCCGCTGGCAGATCCCGGCGGCCGTGCTCGCCGGGCTCGCGGTCCCGGCCGCCCTCGCCCACGCGCTCGATCCGGGGGGTCATCCCGGCGCGATCTTCCATCTGTTCGCCGGCGCGACGATGCTCGGTGCCTTCTTCATCGCAACGGATCCGGTTTCCGCGGCGACCAGCGACCGCGGGCGCCTGATCTACGGCGTGGGCGTCGGGCTCATCACCTGGATCATCCGGCGCTGGGGCAACTACCCCGACGGCCTGGCGTTCGCGGTCTTGCTGATGAATCTCGCCGTGCCGCTCATCGATCGCTACACGGTGCCGCGAATCTATGGACAACCCCGGCGCTGAGCATGCGACGCGACGGGTGCTGCGTGCCGCGCTGACGCTCGGCGCCGCCGTGGCGCTCGCCGTCGCGGCGCTCGCGGTCGTGCACGACGTCACGAGCGCGCGGGTCGAGGCCACCGAGCGCGCCCGTCGTGCCGCCGCCTTCGAGCGACTGCTCGGAGGCGTGCGCCACGACAACGATCTGCTCGCGGACCGGATCGAGGTGCGCGACCCGGAGCTGCTCGGCACGGACGAGCCCGTACCGGTCTACCGCGCGCGGCTCGCAGGTCGACCGGTGGCCGCGATCATGGAGACCGTCGCGCCGGACGGATATTCGGGCTCGATACGCCTGATCGTCGCGCTGACGCCGGAGGGCCGGCTGCTCGGGGTGCGGGTGCTGGAACACCACGAGACGCCGGGACTTGGCGATGCGATCGAGGAGCGTCGCTCGGGCTGGATACGGTCCTTCGACGGTCGCAGACTGGACGACCCCCCGCTGCCGCGCTGGAAAGTACGCAAAGACGGCGGCGACTTCGACCAGCTCACCGGCGCCACCGTGACGCCCCGTGCGGTGGTCGCGGCCGTCCGAAACACGTTGCTTTACGCCCGGCAGCAGGGAACGGCGCTGTTCCAACCCGCGCCGCCCGCGGCAGCCGACGGTCTTTGAGCGAGCCGGCAGCCTACAATCCCGTCATGAGCACGCGCGCGATCGTCGCCAACGGCCTCGTGGAGCAGAATCCGGGGCTCGTGCAGCTGCTTGGCCTGTGCCCGCTGCTTGCGGTCAGCACGACGGTCGCGTACGGGCTCGGCCTGGGCCTTGCCACGATCGCGGTACTTCTGATCAGCAACACCTTCGCCGCTGTGGTGGGCCGCTGGCTGCTGCCGGAAATCCGCATCGCCGTGTTCGTGGTGGTGATCGCCGCGGCGGTGACGGCCGTGGAGCTCGCGCTCGCCGCGTGGATGCCGGCGATCCATGCCGGTCTCGGCATCTTTCTGCCCCTGATCGTGACCAACTGTCTGGTGCTGGCGCGCGCCGAATCGTTCGCGTCGCGCAGTCCGGCAGCGCCGGCGATGCTCGACGCGCTCGCGATGGGTGCCGGGTTTCTGCTGGTGCTACTCGCGCTGGGCGCGAGCCGCGAGCTGCTCGGCCACGGCACGCTCGGCGCGGGGCTCGACGAGGTGCTCGGATCGGCATGGTCGGGCGTACGGATCAGCTTCTTCGCGGAGAGTCACGGGTTGCTGCTCGCGCTGCTGCCGCCCGGAGCCTTCATCCTGCTGGGTCTGATGCTGGCCGCGAGCAGGGTTGCCGCGGCCCGGCGCGCCGCCCGCCGCGCGGCGACGCTCGCGCTCGGGGACACGCGCGCGTGAAACCCGCCGAGCGGCGCGAGTTCTTCCGGCGGCTCAGCGACGCGAATCCTGCGCCGCGAAGCGAGCTCGAGTATTCGACGCCCTTCGAGCTGCTGGTGGCCGTGATTCTCTCCGCACAGGCGACCGACAGGAGCGTCAACCTCGCGACGCGAACGCTTTTCAAACGCGCGAAGACGCCGCAGGCGATGCTCGCGCTCGGCGTCGACGGGCTCGCGGCGCACATCCGCTCGATCGGGCTCTACCAGGGCAAGGCGCGCAACATCATCGCAACCTGCCGGATCCTGCTCGAGCAGCACGGTGGCAAGGTGCCGGCGGATCGCGAAGCACTCGAGGAACTGCCCGGCGTCGGCCGCAAGACCGCCAACGTGATCCTGAACGCCGCCTTCGGCCTGCCGACCATCGCCGTCGACACGCATGTCTTCCGGGTCGCGAATCGCACCGGTCTCGCGCCGGGCAGCACCGTGCGCGAGGTCGAGGACAGGCTTCTCAAGCTCGTTCCGCCTGAGTATGTGCAGCATGCACACCATTGGCTGATCCTGCACGGGCGCTACGTGTGCAAGGCGCGCCGACCGGACTGCCCCGTCTGTCCGGTGGTCGACCTCTGCGCCTGGCGCCACAAGACGCGTGCGGAGGGCGACATCCGTCCCGGCCGCGCCGCCGCGCGCGCGGCGCGCTGAGCGCACGCTGCATGCCCTTCTTCCACGACCTGGGACGAGACCGGCTGCGCGGGATGTATGCCGAAGCGTGGCGCAGACACCGCGAAGGCCTGCCCCTCGAACCGCTGCATGCGCAGATCGTCGCTGTGATCGAGCTGCACCCCGAATACCACGGCGTGCTCGAGTCGGGCGCCGAGGCGCTGGCGCGCGATTACACGCCCGACGATGGCACGACCAATCCCTTTCTGCACATGGGGCTGCACCTGGCCGTTCGCGAGCAGGTCGGCACCGACCGGCCCGCCGGCATCCGCGCAGTGCACGCGGTACTCACGCGCCGGCTGGGGGACGCGCACGCCGCCGAGCATCACATGATCGAATGCCTTGCCGAGGCGCTGTGGGACGCTCAGGTCAGCAAACGGGTGCCTGACGAGGCCGCGTATCTCGCCGCGCTGAAGCGAGCGGCGCGAGTCAGCGGATGAGCGGCTCCGGCAGGGTCAAGCGCCCGCCGCCGCCTTGCCCGGCCTGCGCCTCGGCAGATAGAGATCGGTGAGCGTGCCGTCGAAGGCCTCGGCCGCCATCGCGACCGTTTCCGAGAGCGTCGGGTGCGGATGCACGGTGAGCGCGATGTCGGCCGCGTCGGCGCCCATCTCGATCGCAAGCGCCACCTCCGAGATCAGATCGCCGGCATTCGGACCGACGATGCCGCCGCCGAGCAGGCGATGCGTTTCGGGATCGAACAGGAGCTTGGTGAGCCCCTCGTCGCGCGCGAGCGTGAGCGAGCGCGCACTCGCCGCCCAGGGAAACGCTCCTTTCTCGTAGACGACGCCACGCGCGCGCGCATCGGTCTCGGTGAGCCCGACCCACGCGATCTCCGGATCGGTGTAGGCAACCGAAGGAATGACGCGCGCGTCGAAGCTGCTCTTCTGACCCGCCGCGACCTCGGCGGCGACCTTACCCTCGTGCGTCGCCTTGTGCGCAAGCAGTGGTGGGCCGACGATGTCGCCGATCGCGAAGATGTGGGGCTGGCTGGTGCGCATCTGACGGTCGACCGGAATGAAGCCGCGTTCGTCGGTGCGGACGCCGGCGGCATCCGCACCGATCCGTCCACCGTTCGGCGTGCGTCCGACGCTGACCAGCACGCGCTCGAAGGTGGCGGCCTCGGGCGCGCGGCTGCCGGCGAAGGCGACCGTGAGTCCGTCGCCTCGCGCCTCGATCGAGGTGACGCGCGTGCCGGTCCACACGTTCTGGTAGCGGCTGGCGATGCGCTTTTCCAGCGGCTTCACGAGGTCGCGATCGCAGCCGGGCATCAGAGTATCCGTCAGCTCGACAACGCTCACCTTGGCGCCCAGCGCCTGGTACACGGTCGCCATCTCGAGACCGATGATGCCGCCGCCGATCACGAGCAGGCTCCTGGGCACCTCGAGCTCGAGCGCACCGGTCGAGTCGATGATGCGCGGATCGTCCGGCAGGCCGGGCAAGCGAGCGGGTTCCGAGCCCGCCGCGACGATGCACTGGGCAAAGCTCACCTTCCGCGACCCGCGCTGTGCCAGGACCGAAAGCTCATGCGGCCCGGTGAACGTACCGGTGCCCGTAACCACCGTAACCTTGCGCTGGCGCGCGAGCCCGGCAAGCCCGCCCGCCAGCCGCGCCACGATGCGGTTCTTCCATTCGCGCAGCCGTGCCGCATCGATCTGCGGACGGCCGAAGACGACGCCGTGTGCGGACATCTCGTCCGCTTCCTCGATGACCCGTGCGGCGTGCAGCAGCGCCTTGGACGGAATGCAGCCGACGTTGAGACACACGCCGCCGAGCTGTGGCCAGCGCTCGATCAGGCCGACCTTGAGACCGAGGTCGGCCGCGCGGAATGCTGCGGCGTAGCCGCCCGGGCCTGCGCCGAGCACGACCAGATCGAAGTCGTATGACGCGGGCGCCGCGGCGGGCGCCGGCGCGCTCGTCCTCTCTCGGGGCTCCGCGTGCGCCGCCGCCGTATCTTGCGCTGCGCCCTGCGCCGGGCTGCCGGACTTGCGCATCGGCGCGATCGGCACGGTGTCCATATACGGCTCGCCGCCGAACGGCTCCGGCTCGCGCAGCGCGGCGTGCGGCGCGGTGTCGTCCTTGCGCGACGTCGTGGCGGGCTCCGGCGCTGGCTGCGCGGCGGAGCGCAACCTGGCAATCGTGCTGCCCGCATTGACGCGGTCACCGGCGCGGACGGTCAGCTCCGCGATCACGCCCGCCGCGGGCGACGGCACGTCCATGGTCGCCTTCTCGGTTTCGAGCGTGATGAGCGGCGTGTCGGCGGCCACCGTATCGCCCGGCCTGACCAGCACGTCGATGACGGCGACGTTCTTAAAATCACCGAGATCGGGAACCTTGACCTCGAGCGTCTCGTCGCGCGTCACGGAATCGCCTCCAGCAGTCCCTGCGGATCGGCGAGCAGCTTGCCGAGCGCGGCGGTGAAACGCACGGCGTCGGCGCCGTCGATCACGCGGTGGTCGTAAGAGAGCGACAACGGCAGCATCAGCCGCGGCACGAAAGCGCCGTCCTGGAACACGCCGCGCTGCACGGCGCGTGACACGCCGAGGATCGCGACCTCCGGCGCGTTGATGATCGGGGTAAAGGCCGTGCCGCCGATGCCGCCGAGGCTCGACACCGTGAAGCAGCCGCCCTGCATCTCCGCGGCGGAGAGCTTGCCGGCGCGCGCCTTCTCGGAGAGCGCGGCGAGCTCGCGCGCGAGCTCGTAGACGTCCTTGCGATCGGCGTCGCG
Organism: Steroidobacteraceae bacterium; assembly: GCA_052039045.1. Lineage (GTDB taxonomy): Bacteria > Pseudomonadota > Gammaproteobacteria > Steroidobacterales > Steroidobacteraceae > DATJKD01. Next base: position 958 of record JBQGDL010000044.1, on the reverse strand, counting down.
CACCACCGGCACGACGAGACCCTGCGGAGTGTCGGCCGCGAATCCCAGGTGCAGATACTTCTTGATCACCAGCTCGCCGGCCGCCGCATCCAGCGACCAGCCGAAATGCGGAAACGCCGCCAGCGCCTTGACGCAAGCGCGCAGCACGAAGGCGAGCGGCGTCAGCTTGATGCCGCGAGCCGCGGCGTCGTCCTTCAGACGCGCGCGGGTTTCCTCGAGTGCCGTGATGTCCGCCTCGTCGAATTGCGTGACGTGCGGAATGTTGACCCAGCTCGCGTGCAACCGCGGGCCGGCGATCTTCTGAATGCGCGACAGCGGGCGCCGCTCGATGGGTCCGAACGCGGCGAAATCGACCGCGGGCACCGCCGGCAGGGCGGCGGCGCCGGGTGCACCAGGGCCGCTGAGCAGGCGCTTGACGTGCGCCTTCACGTCGTCGGCGGTGATGCGTCCCTTGAGCCCGGTACCGGTGACGCGCGCCAGATCGACACCCAACTCGCGCGCGAAGCGCCGCACCGATGGGCCAGCGTGCGCGCGCGAGAAGCCCGGCTCGTCGATGAGCGGGGGCGCCGCACCGCTCACCTGCCACGACGGAGTCGGCTGTGGCACGCCTGGCTGTGCCGTCTCCGCTACCGCGGCGGCCGGCCGTGGCGGGGCGGCGCGTGGCGGCTCGGACGGTTTCGTGGCCGCGGGTGTGGCCGGCGCCGCGGAGGTCTTCGCGGCGCCCTCCTCCGCGGCCGGCTCGAGAAGCGCAATCAGGTCCCCCTTCGAGACCCGATCGCCGCGCTTGACCTTCAGGTCCCGGATGGTCCCGCTCGCGGTCGACGGCACGTCCATCGTCGCCTTCTCGGTCTCGAGTGTGATCAGCGGCGCCTCGGTCTCGATCACATCGCCCGCAGCGACCACGATGTCGATCACTTCGACGTCCTTGAAGTCGCCGAGATCGGGCACGCGGACTTCG
>JBQGDL010000043.1:0-8746 GCA_052039045.1 Steroidobacteraceae bacterium | reverse complement strand
TCAGAAAATGGCTCCGAGCCAATTTTGGGTCAGCGCCGCCAGGAAAGTTCCGCGAACAGCGCGCGGTCGCGACCGGGGAAGTAGCGGTAAGTGCCGAAGGCGAAGTCGGCGCGGTCGGCGTAGTCACGGTCGAGCACGTTGTTGAGCCGAAGCGTGGCGCTCCATTGCGGCGTGAAGGCCCAGCGACCGCGGAGGTTCAGCAGCTCATGACCCTCGTAGGGGTGCGCGTTCGCGGCGTCCAGCCAGTACTCGTCGACGTACAGCCACTCGAGCTCCGCCGCAAGCCGCTTGTCGGGCTCGAAGCGCAATGTCGCCGCGTGCAGCTGGCGCGGTGCGGTGTCGACGTCGTTGCCGTCGACGATCGTCTCGCCGCCCTCGATCGCGCTCGAGAATTCGTAGCGGTGACGGGCGAAGGTACCCGCGACCGCGAGTGCGAACGCAGGCGTGGCCTGCCAGACGAGCTCGTACTCGACGCCCTGGTGTGAGGTTCGACCGTTGCTCACGTTGAACCCGTTGGCGTCGCGCAGAATCACGTGCCGCTTGTCCATGTCGAACACGGCGGCCGAGATCCGGGCTCGCTCGAGCTCTGCCTTTACGCCGACCTCGATCGCATCGAGCTGCTCGGAGTCCAGATCCGCGATGTTCTGCTGCCGCTGCAGGCGATACAGCTCGGTCATCTCGGGCGGACGGAAGCCGCGTGAGGCGGCCGCATAGGCGATGATGCCATCTGCGATCGCGTACGACAGCGCGAGCTTCGGCGCCAGCGCGTCGAAGCTGTCGCTGCGATCGGCGGGCCGGCTGTACAGGCAGCCTGTGTCGCCGCAGGGCACGCCGTTCTCGTCGGTGTTGCCGGCGAGCATGCGATTGTCGTAGTCGTAGTGGACGTACTCGGCGCGCAGGCCACCCGACAACGACCAGCGCGACGACAGGCGACGTTCGGCCTGTACGTATGCGCCGACGACCGCAGAGTCGACGTCGTAGTCGTAATGCCGCCCGGCCGGGCGGATCGCATTCGCTTCCGGCGGGCCGTCCGTGGTCGGGCCGTCCTGGGTCTCGAGCAGGAAGCTCTGTGCGACCTCGAGATCGAGCCCGGCGATGATCGAGCCGCCATCGCCCTGGTCCCAGCGCAGGCTCGACATGAGGCCAAGGCTCTCCTGGCCGTTGCGCTCGACCGGCTTGCCGAGCAGGAAATGCTGCAGGAATTCCATCCGCGAGCTGCGCAGATAGGGTCGTAGCTCGAGCTGTGCCGCAGCGTCGAGCTGCGGCTCGAGCAGACCCGTGAGCCGCAGCGCATGCGCCTTGCGGTACGCGTCGGGATTCGGGTTGCTGCGGCTCAACGCGTCGTCGTGGTAGGCGTCCTCACCCGTGATGAAGCCCGCGGTCTGTTGATCGAGAATCGTGCCCGCGAAATCGACGCGCAGCGGTGTCGAGCCGACGGCACTCGCCAGCGTGGCATTGAGCTTGCCCTCGTCGAAGCCCGAGCTCGCCCGCCACCCGCCATCGTGCGCATAGAGCGCCGCCGCGCCGAGCGAGGACCGGCTGCCGATCGCTCGTCCGGCGAGTTTCAGGCGTCCGTAGTCGTCCGGCCCCGCCTCGACGCCGGCCTGCAGCGGCGGACGATCCGCGGGGAGCGGCTGCAGCACGTTGATCGTGCCGTGCACGGCATTCGAGCCGTACAGCGAGTTCGACGGACCGCGCAGCACCTCGATCGCCTGAGCCTGCTCGGTATTGAGCTCGAACATTTCGTTGACGTTGCAGAAGCCGACCGGCCGGATCGGCACGCCGTTCTCCAGCATCAGGAACGCACCACAGGAGCCCGGGCCGGTCAGCACGGGAGAACGAACCGCGGTGAGGCTCTCCTGACCGCTGCCGCGCTGGATCAGCGTGCCCGGCACACGGTTGAGGATCTCCGCGTGATGAGTTGCGCCGACCGTCGCGATGGTCTGTGCGGTGAGGCGCCCGATGCTTGCGGCGCTGCGCAGCGCCGGCTCGGGCCGGCGGGTTGCCGTGACGACGATTTCGTCGAGCACGGTGTCGTCGGCTGCGCACGAGATCTCCGCCAGCGCGCAGCCGAGTGAGCCGAGAGCCAGGGTGCACAGCGCACGTGTGCAGGGTCGTATACGAGGCAGTCTCATGGGCGTGTGGAGTTTCGCAGGAACGGCCGCGACCGGCATCCCAAGGCAAGCGGATCGATCGTCATGGGCCGTTTGCTAGTATCCGGCGCATTCCGCTGCGGAGCGAATGCCGATGCCGCGATCGAGAACACACCCGTCGTCGCATGCGTCGCTGGCACTGCTCGCCGGCCTGACCCTGTGTTCATCAATGACCGACGCGAGCGCCGAGCAACCGGCCACGGACGAGTACCGTCCGAGGATCGGACTGGTGCTGAGCGGGGGCGGGGCGCGTGGCGCCGCTCATGTCGGCGTGATCCGCGCCCTCGAGGACCTGCGCGTGCCGATCGACGCCGTGGCCGGCACCAGCATGGGCGCCGTGGTCGGCGGCCTGTATTGCGCCGGTCTCGACGGTGCCGCGATCGAGGACGTGTTTCGCAACCTCGACTGGCAGGATCTGTTCCGCGACCGGGCGCTGCGCCGTGATCTGGTGTACCGGCGCAAGCAGGACGACCGCAGCATCTACGCCCGCGGCTCGCTGGGGCTGCGCTACGGCGAAGGCATCGAGCTGCCGCTCGGCCTGGTGCAGGGGCAGAAGATCACTCAGGCGCTGCGCAGCGCCACCCTGGGCGTTGCGGACCGGACCAGCTTCGACCAGCTGCCGACTCCATTCCGCGCGCTCGCGACCGACCTCGAGACCGGTGCGGCCGTGGTGCTCGATCACGGCGATCTGGCAACAGTGCTGCGCGCCAGCATGTCGGCACCGGGTGTGCTCGCGCCGGTGGAGGTCGACGGCCGTTTGCTGGTCGACGGCGGACTGGTGGACAACCTTCCGGTCGGACTTGCGCGCTCGATGGGCGTCGACGTACTGATCGTCGTCGACGTGAGTTTCCCGCTCGCTACGCGCGCCGATCTGCAGTCGCCGCTCGACGTGACCAATCAGATGCTCGGTATCATGGTGCGCCGCGGCACGGAGGCCTCGAAAGCGCAGCTCGGCTCGCGAGATATGCTGATCGAGCCCGACCTCGGCGCGATGACGGCGCTCGACTTCGGCCGCGTGCCCGAGGTGATGACCGCCGGGCGAACGATGCCGGGAGAGGTGCGGGAACGGCTCGCGGCGCTCGCTTTGCCCGCGGAGCAGTACGCGAGCTACAGCGCCGCGCGACGCGCCGACGACATGGCCGGACAGGCCATCGCATTCGTGCGCCCCGGCGCGCGCTCGACGCGCGATGCGGCGCGGATCGAAGCCGTGTTCGGCGATCTCGCGGGCTGGCCGTTCGATGCGCAGGAGCTGCAGCGGCGCGCCAACCGGCAGTATGGCCTCAACCGCTACGAGGCGGTGGATTACCTGCCCGTGCGCGAGGGTGAGCGCCGCGGGCTCGAGATCGACCTGCGGCCGAAGTCCTGGGGTCCGAGCTTTCTGCGGCTCGGGCTCGGCATAGAAAGCGAGTACGACCAGGGCGCGCGCGCCAACGCCGCGGGCGAGCTCCTGATGACCGGGCTCAACCGCCTCGACGGTGAGTGGCTCACCGAACTGCAGCTCGGCGACGACCCTCGGTTCTTCACCGAATGGTTCCAGCCGCTGTCCCTGACCAACGACGTGTTCCTGGCGCCCTCGCTGCGTCACGAGATCGAGAGCTTCGATCTCGTCGAGGGTGATGCCACGATCGCGCGCTACCGGGTGCGCGAGTCGGTCGCCGCAATCGCGGTCGGCGCCGAGATCTCCCGCTGGGGACAGGTCCGGCTCGGACTGCGCCGTGGCGACGGCGCTGCCCGGATACGCATCGGTGACCCGGGCCTCGTCGACCAGGAGTTCGACGTCGGCGGCACATCGCTCGAGCTCGGCTACGACGGGCTGGATAGCGCCTACTTCCCGACCGAGGGCCAGGCGGTGCGTCTGCGCTGGCAGGCGGATCGCGAAGCGCTCGGTGCGAGCACCGATGCGGATCTGGTCGAGGCGTCCTGGCAGGGCGCATGGAGTCGCGGCCGCTACAGCCTCGTGCTCGGCCTCGATGCGGGCTCGGCCCTCGACGACACGCTCAACTCACCGGGGGATCTGTTTACGCTCGGCGGATTCCTCGAGCTCTCCGGCTTGCCGCGCGACGCGCTTACCGGGACGCAGTTCGGGCTGGCTCGAGCCATCGTGTTCCGGCGCGTGAGCCGTGGCGGCACGGGCCTGTTCGAGTTTCCGGCCTACCTCGGTTTCTCGGTCGAGGCGGGCGACGCCTGGGCGACGCGCGATGAGGTGGAGCTCGATGCCGTGAAGCTCGGCGGCAGCTTCTTCTTCGCTGCAGAAAGCCCGCTCGGCCCGCTCTATCTGGCTGCGGGGTTCGCGGAAGAAGGCGAACGCGCGCTCTATTTGCTGCTCGGGAGGACCTTCTGAAGGCGCGGCTCACGACGCTAGAATGCGCTTCCCGTTCCTGCGACCCGCAATCCGATGAGCATTTCCCACGAGCACAACCTACGCGCGCCGCTGCCGCAGAACCGGCCGTACGGTCTGCGCGTGCGCATGCGGCGCAGCGATCCGATGCGCAACCTGCTGGGCGAGGGTTGGCACAAGGAGCACTGGTTCGCGACCGCCCTGGAGCGCGATCGGGCGCTCGCCGAGATGAGCGGCCGCTACGTGTATTTCCGGCCCGGCGACGCGCCGAGTCTGGAGTACGAGAAGATCGACCCCTGATCGCGCCCAGCCGCGGAAGTCCCTCGAGCACGTCGCGCTGCAGTGCCGATCCGCCGCCGAATTTGCACCACAGGACTGTCCGGCGTACGGTCCTGCAAATGGTACCGTGCGACGCACAGTCGCGCCGCCGCGTGGTGCTCGGTCTGACCGCGAGCGTCGGCCTGCTGGCGGTGCCGCGCGCGATCTCTGCAGCGCTGACTCCGACGCCACGTCAGACGGCGGGGCCGTTCTACCCGGATCGCCTGCCGCTCGACATGGACAACGATCTCGTGCGCGTCGACGGCGCGCAGTCGCAGGCGGCCGGCGATCTCACGTGGGTCTCCGGTCGCGTGCTGGACGTCTCGGGCCGGCCGATCCGCGACGCGCTGGTGGAGATCTGGCAGGTCGATCGCAACGGTGTCTATCTGCACACGCAGAGCGCGGGCCGTGAACGCCGCGACGCCGGCTTCCAGGGCTACGGGCGTTGTCGGACGGGCGACGACGGCGAATACCGGTTCCGGACCATCAAGCCAGTGCCGTACGGCTGGCGCACGGCGCACATTCACTTCGCCGTGCAGCCCGGCAGCTCCGAGCGCTTCGTCACCCAGCTGTACGTGAAAGGCGAGCCGCGCAACGCCGAGGACAGCATCCTGAACGCGATCCGCAACCCCGCGGCGCGCGATGCAGTGATCGTCGACTTCCTGCCGAACGCCGGGAGCAGCGGCGAGCTCGCTGCACGCTTCGACATCGTCCTCGGGCTGACGCCGCCCGCCTGAGCCGCCCGGCCGGCGCGGCGCTCACTCCGGAGGGGGCGTGCCCGGCTGCGGATCCTCCATCGGAAACGTCGTTGCTCCCGCTTCGGGCGCCTGCGACGGAGATGCGGGGGGCGGGGCTGGCTCTCCGGCGGGCACGCTCGGCGTAGGCACCGCCGAGCCGGCCGTTGCCACGGTCGCGCGCTCGAGCGCGGCCTTGAACTCCATTGCCGTTGCCGGGGCGACTGCCTGCCCTTCGAGGATCTGCGAAGCGCGAATCCCCTCCATGCCGTACGCGGACTCGTTGGCGCGGTCATCGATGGAGAGCACGCTGCCATCCAGAGCGACTCCGGCGAACATGCCTTCGCTGCGGGAATAGGACAGCACCTGGGCGTTCAGCGTGGCATCGGTGGTTGCAGCCGCCGACCGTCCCACCGGACCCGCCGCCACCGCCGCGTCGGCGCCAAGCGTCACCTTGCCGTCGGCAATGCCCTCCACGCTCTTGCGGGACATCAGCACCAGAATGACGTCGGTGGACTGAACGCCCCACTGAAAACCGACGTTCACCCCGGCCAGGGTGATGAAAACCGGGTCGCTCCACGAGCCGTCGGGGTTACGCACCGAGAATACGCCCTTGCCACCCCGTCCCCCGATGATCAGAGCGCCCTTGATGACGCGCGGCACGACGACGATGCCGTACGCACGCTCCATCAGCCAGGTCGGTATGACCTGCTCGCGGATGTCGACGAAGGTCTCGAACACCTGGCGGGCGTTGCTGAGGCGCTCGTCCGTCTTCGCGTCCGCTCTGACCGAGAGCGGCGCGAGTCCGAGCAGCGTCGCTGCGGCCAGGGAGGCCAGGGAAAGGATTCTCTGCATCTCACTGACACCGTGATCGCCGCAGGAGGCGGGAACTTTAGCAGAATACCGGCGGCCGGCGGTCCGGCACTGCATGCTGCGCCGCGACCGCCTCCGGGGGCGGACGTTGCTGCTAGGATTCTGCCGCTGCCATGCCACGCAAGGGCATATCGTTTCCTCCCAAAGACGCTGCGCTGCGTGACGACGTGCACGCGCTCGGCCACCTGGTCGGCGAGGTGCTGCGCGACCAGTGCGGTCCGGCGTTGTTCGACGCGGTCGAAGGCGATCGCCAGGCGGCGATTGGACGCCGCGAAGGCGATCCCGAGGACAGCGTCGCGCTGGTGGTGCGCACGCAGGGGCGCCCGCCCGCCGAGGCGCTCGAACTGATCCGCGCGTTCGCGACCTGGTTCCAGGTCGTGAACATGGCCGAGAAGGTCCATCGCGTCCGGCGCCGCCGCCAGTACGCGAGTGCCGACGCCGGCCCGCAACCGGCCGGCCTGAACGACTGTTTCGCCCGCCTGAAGGACCACGGCCTGTCGCTGCCGCAGGTGCTGTCGCTGCTCGAGCGGCTCTCCATCGAGCCGGTGTTCACCGCGCACCCGACTGAGTCGACGCGGCGCACGCTGCTGCGCCAGCAGCAGCGCGTGGCGCGTCTGCTGATGTCGCGCCTCGACGTGCCGCCCAGCTCCCCCGAAAACGACGTGATCATCGATCGCGTGCGCACCGAGCTGACCACCGGCTGGCAGACCGCGGACAACTCACGCGAGCGCCTCACCGTCGCCGACGAGCGCGAGCACGTGCTCTTCTTCCTGGTGGAAGTGATCTACAAGGTGATTCCGTTCTTCTACGAGTCGATCGAGGCTGCACTCGTCAAGGTCTACGGCGAGTCGGCGCGCGACGCCGTGATGCCCGAGATTCTGCATTTCGGCTCCTGGGTGGGCGGTGACATGGATGGCCACCCCGACGTGCATGCCAAGACGATCCGCGAGAGCTGCGCGCGCCATCACCAGCTGATCATCAATCGCTACTACCTCGACGCCTTGTCGCTGGCGGAGAAGCTGAGCCAGAGCAGCAGCCGCGTCTCCGTCTCGCGGGCGATCACCGACCGGATCGAGCAGTACCGCAACGTCGTCCCGGCGGCGCGCAGCACCACGCCCGCGACTCACGATCGCATGCCGTACCGCGTGTTTCTGGGTCAGATCGCGGAACGGCTGCGCGCGGCGTACGACGGGCGCTCAGGTCAGTACGAGCGGGCGTCGCAGCTGATCGAGGACCTGCAGCTCATCGAGGCGAGCCTGCGTGCGAACCGCGGCACCCACGCGGGCCTGTTCCACGTACGGCGCATGCTGCGCCGCGTGCGCACCTTCGGCATGCACCTGGCGACGCTGGATGTGCGGCAGAACGCCGTCGCGCACCGCCAGATCGTGGGCCAGGCGCTGGCGGATCCGGGCTGGTCGCGCCGCACGCGCGCCGAGCGGGTCGAGCGGCTGCGCCTCGCCATCGGTCGCGACGAGGCGCCGACCGCCGTGCTCGACCCGGCCGGCAAGCGTGCGCTGTGGGTGTTCGAGGCGATCGAGTACTGCCGGCATCGTTACGGGCAGGCTGCAATCGGCTCGTACGTGGTCAGCAGGGCGGGCGGTGCCGACGACCTGCTCGAGGTGCTTCTGATCGCGCGCTGGGCGGGCATGGTCGACGAGTCGACGGCCCAGGTACCGCTGGATGTCGCGCCGCTGTTCGAATCGGTGGAGGCGCTGACGAACGCGGGTGCGATCGTGGGCGAGCTGCTCGGCGACGCGGGCTACCGTGCACACCTCGCGGCCCGCGGCCACCGGCAGGTGGTGATGGTCGGCTATGCCGACAGCAGCAAGTCTGCGGGCGTGGTGGCCTCACGCTGGCTGCTGCGCCAGGCGCAGGAGGCGATGGTGGCGGCGTGCGAAGCCGCCGATGTCCGGCCGGTGTTCTTCCACGGTCGTGGCGGCGCAATGGGGCGCGGTGGGCGCCGCGGCGGTCTCGTGCGCAGCATGCCCCCCGGCGCCGTGTACGGGCAGCTCAGGGTCACTGAACAGGGCGAGAGCATCAACGAGCGCTACGGGCTGCGGCCGATTGCCTATCGAACGTTCGAACAGGGTCTGCATACCCTCGCGCTCACGACCGCGGGCGTACAGGAGCCGGATCGGCCGTCCGCGCAATGGCGGGAGGCTCTGTCGCACATGGCCGACGCGAGTCGCCAGGCCTACCGGACGCTGGTGCACGACGACCCCGGGTTCATTGACTACTTCCAGGCGGTGACGCCGGTCGACGTGATCGAGCAGACCCAGATCGGATCGCGCCCCATGTCGCACGCCGGCGACCGGGGCGTCGAGGCCCTG
>JBQGDL010000042.1:0-8706 GCA_052039045.1 Steroidobacteraceae bacterium | reverse complement strand
GCCCTTGTGGTCGAAGCTGTAGTAGTGCGGGCCGAAGAGCTTCGACCAGTACTCTCCGAGATCCAGGTAGTAGTCGTGCTCGCCCATCACGCAATGGGTCTTCGTCGCGAGCTTTGCCAGCATCTCCGCGCCGTGATCGAGCTCTGCGCGGGTGCCGAGCTGTGCGAGGTCGCCGCCGAACATCACGAAGTCGGGCCTCGGCGAGAGCAGGTTCGTCTCCGCGACCGCGCGGATCAGTCCGCGGTCCCAGTTGCGCACGAACTGGGTGCCCTTGACGTGCTGGATGTGCGAGTCCGAGATGTAGGCGAAGGTGAAGTTCTCGGCCGGCTTGGCGAACGCCAGCTCGACCAGGGTGAGCGGCAGCGCGCTGGCGCCGAGACCGAGCGCGGAGTTGCGCAGGAAGCTGCGGCGATCCATCGGGTTCATGGCGCGCCTCCGGTAGTCGTCGCCCCCGCGGCGACGAGCGAAGTCGGGACGTTGCAGGACGGAGCGAGCGTGGCGCTCTTCTGCGCGGCGAATTGCGGGCTGGTCAGCGACTCCATGAATGCGACCAGGTCGCTCATCTCCTCCTCCGTCAGGTCGAGCGGCCGGATGCCGCCGCTCAGGAAGTCGTTCACGGCGTCGGTCTTCTTCGTGATGCCGCCGTTGTTGTAGTGCTCGACGACGTCGCGCAGCGTCTTCAGGCTGCCGTCGTGCATGAACGGCGCGGTGACCGCGATGTTGCGCAGCGTCGAGGTCTTGAAGGCGCCGAGCTCGTCGAGCGTCTCGGTGACGGCGAACCGTCCGAGCTCCGACACGCGCGGGTTGCTCAGCACGGCCTTGTCGACGTCGACACCCTCGGCCTTGGCGCGCAGGAACTGCGGGGCGAGCTCCGGGATCTCCGCCTGAATGCGGTTCACGCCGACGCCGATGTTGTGGAAGCGGTTGTCGGTGAACAGCGCGTGATCCTGCTCGATCGTGTGGCAGGACACGCAGCGGCCCTTGTTCATGAACACGTCGAAGCCGCGCTGCGCCTGCGCGCTGATCGCATCCTTCTGGCCCCCGAAGTACCACTGATCGAAGGGCGAGTCGCCGCTCACCAGCGTGCGCTCGAAGCTCGCGATCGCCTGCTGCACTTCGTGCATCGTGACCTGCGCCGGCTCCTTGCCGAACACTTCCCGGAACGCCGCCACGTACTCCGGGTCTTCATGCACGATCTTCAGGATCGGCTGATGATCGACGAGGCCCATCTCCACGGGGTTCACGAACGGATGCTGTGACTGATCCTCGAGATCGGTCGCGCGACCGTCCCAGAACATCTTGGTGAAGTAGGCGGCGTTCAGCACGGTGGGCGCATTGCGCGTTCCGGTCAGCTTGCGGATGCCTTCCGACGTCACGAGCGGGCTGTCGGTGAAGGCCTTCGCCGGGTCGTGACACGTGGCGCAGCTGACCTCGCCGGTGCTGCTGAAGCGCTTGTCGTTGAAGAGCTTGTCGCCGAGACGGATCTTGGCGGGTGTCTGCGGATTGTCCGCGGGTATCGGCACGGCCGGGAGCCCGAGCGGCTGGGCGGCCACCGTCGAACCTGCAAGAGCCGAGACCAGTGCCAGCACGATGCGCAGCTGCGCGCCCATTCGACCCTCCCGTCCAACCGGCCCGCGGACGACGGCGTCCGCTTCAACTTGGACTGAGTCTAATCGCGTCGCTCGGCCAGTCAAGCCCGCGCGACGCACCAGACATCCACCCGGGCGGTGCCGGCCCGATGCAGCGCGCGTGCCAGCTCCGTCACCGTGCTGCCGGTCGTAATGACGTCGTCGACGATGGCGATGTGCAGTCCGCGCACCGCACCGTGCACCGCGAATGCACCCGCGAGATTGCCGCGCCGCTGCGCGGGCGTCAGCCCGACCTGCGGGCGGGTGTCGCGGTAGCGGACGGCGAGCCCGGGCTCGACGGGCAGCGCCAGACGCCGCGCGGCGAAGCGTGCGATTTCCGCCGACTGATTGAAGCCGCGCTCTGCGAGGCGGCGCGGGTGCAGCGGCACCGGCAGCAGGCAGTCGACGCCGCGATGGAGATCGAGCTCCGCGGCGCAAGCGGCGAGGATCTGTCCGAGCACGCGGCCGAGCGCAAGTTGCCCGCCGTACTTCAACGCCTGCACCATGGCGTCGATCGGCGCCGCGTAAGCGCAGGCGGCGAGTGTTCGGGCACAGGGCGGCGGCGGCGCCGGCGCACTGCGCGGTGCAAGCCGCGGCAGCTCCGCCGCACAGGCACTGCACAGGTCGTGTCCCGGCTCAGCCCCAAGCCGGCAGCACAACACGCAGTGCGGCGGCAGCAGCCGGTCGAGAAGACGCAGCAGCAGGCTGTCAACCAACTGAGCCAGCAACGGTTGACAGCGGCGCCGCGGCGTCGAAATACTCGCTGCGACAGAGCCTTGCATCTCGCCAAGGCTCTCGCGATCGGGCGCCCGCGTCGCCGGGCAAATCTCGCGCAAAGGCGAAGGAATCGAATGCAGACCGTAAATCCCGACAGGCTCGGCGAAATTCGCAACGACTGGTCGCTCGACGAGGTGCGGGCGCTCTTCGCGCTGCCGTTCAACGACCTGGTGTTCCATGCGCAGCGTGTCCACCGTCGGCATTTCGAACCGAACCAGGTGCAGGTCAGCACGCTGCTTTCGATCAAGACCGGCGGCTGTCCGGAGGACTGCGCCTATTGTCCGCAGAGCGTGCGCTATGACACCGGCGTGGAGCGCGAGGCACTGCTCGACATCAGCGCGGTCGTCGCGGCCGCAAGGCAGGCCCGCGCCGACGGTGCGACACGCTTTTGCATGGGCGCGGCGTATCGCAGTCCGAAACCGCGGCAGCTCGAGCACATCAAGGCGATGGTGCGGGAGGTGCGGGCGCTCGGGCTCGAAACCTGCGCCACGCTCGGCATGCTGACCCCGTCGCAGGCGCGCGAGCTCAAGGATGCCGGACTCGACTACTACAACCACAACCTCGACACCTCCGAGGCGTATTACGGCGAGATCGTCACGACCCGCACCTACCAGGATCGCCTGGACACCCTGCGCGCCGTGCGCGAGGCAGGGCTCAATGTCTGCTGCGGCGGCATCCTCGGCATGGGGGAATCGGAGGAGGACCGCATCGCGCTGCTGCACACGCTTGCCACCCTGCCGCGGCATCCGGAGAGCGTGCCGATCAACCAGCTCGTCCAGGTGCCGGGAACGCCGCTGCATGGCCTGCCGCCGCTCGATCCGCTCGCGTTCGTGCGCATGATCGCAGTCGGCCGCCTGCTGATGCCGCGCTCGTACCTGCGGCTGTCCGCGGGGCGCATGGAGATGGACGACGCGGTGCAAGCGCTGTGTTTTCTCGCCGGCGCCAACTCGATCTTCCACGGCGAGAAGCTGTTGACGACGCCAAACCCCGGCGGCAGGCACGACGCGGCGCTGTTCGAGCGGCTCGGGTTGCAGCCCGAGCCGCTTGCCGCCGCGGCCGAGGGCCCGCCCTGACGGACGCGATGAACGGCCTCGACGCGGCCCTTCTACCGGGGCTGGCGCACGCACGTGCCGCCGGGCGCGACCGCACGCGGCGCACCGTCGAATCGCGGGCCGCGGCGACCACGCGACTGCGCGTCGACGGCCGCGAGGTCGTCGCGTTCTGCAGCAACGACTACCTCGGGCTCGCCGATCATCCGCGGGTCACGGAGGCCTTCGTCGCGGCCGCCCGGCGCTGGGGCGCGGGCAGCGGCGCGGCGCACCTGGTGAGCGGCCACTGCCGCGAGCACCGACTGCTCGAAGAGGCGCTCGCAGAGTTCACCGGCCGGCCGCGGGTGTTGCTCTTCTCGACCGGGTACATGGCCAACCTCGCGGTGCTCGGCGCGCTCCTCGGCCGCGGCGACGGGGTCTTCGAGGATCGCCTCAACCACGCTTCCCTGATCGACGCCGGGCTCGCGAGCCGCGCGCGCTTCGCGCGTTACGCGCACTGCAACCCGGCGTCGCTGCAAGAGCGCCTCCGAACGGATGGTCGCGGGGCCGGTCGGACCGTAGTGGCGACCGACGGCGTGTTCAGCATGGATGGCGATGTCGCTCCGCTCGCCGGGCTTGCGCAGGTCTGCCGGGCGAATGACGCCTGGCTCATGGTCGACGATGCGCACGGCTTCGGCGTGCTCGGGGCTTCCGGACGCGGCTCGGTGGAGGCGGCCGCGCTCGATGGCGTGGACGTCCCGATCCTGATGTGCACGCTCGGCAAGGCGCTCGGCGTCTTCGGCGCCTTTGTCGCCGGCAGCGAGGCGCTGATCGAAACGCTGATCCAGCGGGGCCGGACCTACATCTACACCACGGCGCTGCCCCCGGCGGTCGCCGCAGCCGCGTGCGCCGCGCTCGCCGTGCAGGCCGACGAGGGCTGGCGACGCGAGCGTGTGCTCAAGCACGCGGCGCGCTTCCGTGCGGGCGCGGCTGCCCTCGGGCTCGACCTGCTGCCGTCGAACACGCCGATCCAGCCGATCCTCGCGGGCAGCGAGAGCGCGGCGCTCGGGGCGAGTACCGCGCTGCTCGACGCCGGTGTCTGGGTGCCAGCGATCCGGCCGCCGACGGTTCCGGCGGGGCGCTCGAGGCTGCGGGTGACTTTTTCGGCCGCGCATAGCGACGGCGACGTCGATCGGCTGCTCGCGGCGCTCGCCGCGGCGCCGCACGGCCTGTCCAGATGAGCGTCGAGCTGAACGCCGGCGCGGAGCGACGGACGCTCGCGCTGCTGCACGGTTTCGCACTTCACTCCGCGATCTGGGGCGACTGGCTTGCCGGGTTCCCCGTCAAATCGCACGCGATCGATCTGCCGGGTCACGGCGGCCGCCCGTGGGAGGGCAGCATCACCGATCTCGCGAGTCTCGCCCGCGCCGTTTCCGACCAGGTTTCGCCGGGTGCGATCGTCGTCGGCTGGTCGCTCGGCGGAATGGTGGCGCTCGAGCTCGCCCGACAGCGACCCGCGGAGCTCGGCGGGCTCGTGCTGATCGCGATCACGCCGCGGTTCGTGGCGGGGGACGGCTGGCCGCACGGGATCGATCCCAGCGTGATCGAAGAGTTTGCCGGCGCGGTGGCCCGGGACTACACCCAGGCGGTACAGGACTTCCTCGCGCTGCAGGTACTGGGCGCCGCCGACCCCCGTGCCACGCTGCGGTCGCTCCGAGCGCTCGTGGAGGGCCGCCCCCCGCCCGACCCTTGTGCGCTTGCGACCGGTCTCGATATCCTGCGCCACGCCGACCTGCGGCCGGCGCTCGCAGGCATCGGGCTTGCGACACTTGTCATTGCGGGCGACCGCGACCGGCTGACGCCGGCGGCGGCGAGCCAGTCCCTTGCCGCTGCGCTGCCGCGGGCACGCTTCTGCCGCATCGCCGGCGCCGGTCATGCACCATTTCTCTCCCACCCGGCAGTGGTGCGGTGCGCGCTCGGCGATTTTCTCGGATCGCTCGCGGAAGCTGCGGGCGCGACCCCGGCATGCGGCTGAGCAGTGCCGTGTCCGCCCCCGACGAGTTCACACTCGAGCCTCTAGACGTTGCGCGCTCCTTCGACCGGGCCGCGCGCAGTTACGACGCGGCCGCCGTCCTGCAGACCCGTGTGCGAATGGAACTGCTCGCCCGTCTGGACCTCGTCCGGCTCCTGCCGAAGTCCGTGCTCGACCTCGGCTGCGGCACCGGCGCCGGCGCCGTGGCGCTCGCCCGGCGCTATGGCCGCGGTCATGTGCTCGCGCTCGACCTGTCGCCCGCGATGCTGCGCGAAGCGCGGCGTCGGCGTCGGCCATGGCGACGGTTTGCCACGCTGTGCGCCGATGCCGCGCGGCTGCCGCTGGCCGGCGGGTCGGTCGAATTGGTGTTCAGCAACCTGATGCTGCAGTGGTGCGGCGACCCTGAGACGGTGTTCCGGGAATGCGCACGTGTGCTGCGACCCGGCGGACTCGTGACTTTCACAAGCTTCGGCCCCGACACGCTCAAGGAGCTGCGCCTGGCGTGGGCTTCGGCCGATGGACATACCCACGTCAATCGGTTCATCGACATGCACGATCTCGGCGATGCGCTGCTGCGCGCCGGCCTGGCGGAGCCGGTGATGGACGTCGAGCGCTACACGCTCACGTACGCGGATGTCCGCGCACTCATGCGGGATCTAAAGGCGATCGGCGCGCACAACGTGAACGCTGGCCGCCCGCGCGGCCTGACCGGCCGGCGTGCGCTCGAGCGCGTGACGAACGCTTACGAACGAGAGCGCCGCGACGGGCGCCTGCCCGCGACCTTCGAGGTCGTGTACGGTCAGGCGTGGGCTCCCGCCCGCCCGCCACGTAGCGCCCAGCCTCGCGGGGAAACGCGGATTCCCGTGGGCCGGATCGGCCGCCGGGGACCAGGTAGGCAAGGTTGACGATATCGTCATTCTCGCCGCATTTCGCGTGGCCACTCTCAATGCTCTTCATCTGATCTATCGCGCTACGCTGAGCGTCAGCGCGGGGACATCCGCCCCCGCTCAGACGTGTGCCCGCCCTCCGGCGTGGCCTCGAGCAGGAGGTAATGCGCGAAGGAAACCTGAACCCGATTCGAGTTCCCGGCAACCGTGCCGAGCGGTCGGCCGTTGACGTAGTCGACTACCGTATAGCGACCGCCCCCCAGACCGCGCAGCTCGATCAGCCCGTCCCAGCGATCGGCGTAGAAGGCGTAGTACAGCCGTCCGTCCTTCTCGATCACGTGGGTTTCGGGTCGGTCGAAGACGATGTCGTAAAGCTCGCCGCGGTAGCTGCCCTCCGGCAGACGTTTCTCGTTATAGAGCGCGATCCAGCGCCGCCATTCAGCCTCCTTCGCCGGCGTCAGTAGCAGGCCGTTTTCGGGGCGCGGATCGGCGGGCCAGGTGAACTTGGTGAACACGACAGCGCCGATGCCCACCGTCGACGCGAAATCGTCGCCGCCGTCGCTGAGCTCGACATGGTCGCCCGCATACGCAGCCGACGCGCCCATCAGCGCCTTGATGGTCTTGCCCTTCAAACGCACTTGCCACGACGACTCCGGATCGGAAGCGACACTCTGGTTCATCGCCGGCATGTTGTGGAAGGCATACGACGTGCCACAGGGGCAGATCTCCACGACCGCGGCCGGGTTGACCGACAGGGCCGTGCGATAGATCGCCTGCCAGAAATCCTGCAGTTTTTCGCAGGATTCCTCCGGCCGTGCGTGCGCATGTGCCGGGTTGTAACAGGGCGCCGCGCCGTTCAGGTGCTGCCCGTCGATCTTCAGACCCATGAACCCCCACTCGCCAAGGATCTTTCGCACCAGCGCCTGCGTCAGTTCGACGGTTCGCGGATATGCCGGACAAAGATAGAAACTGTTCCACCAGGTCACGTCCCGCACCGAGCCGTCTTCGTTCAGCAGCAGCAGGTCGGTGTGATCGTGCAGCAGGTCGGTGCCGGGATCGACTGCGAGCGGCGCAATCCAGAGTACCGGCTTCATGCCGGCCGCCTTGATCGCGGAGGTGAGCGCGATCATGTCGGCGCTGCCGCGCGGGAACTTCTTCGGGTCCAGATACCAATCGCCTTCGGAGGTCTGCCAGCCGTCGTCGACGCCGGCCCAGACCAGGCCGAGCTCGCGCGCCTTCGGCAGAGTTGCCAGCACCTGCTCGACGGTGAAGTCGCGCTCGTAGCCCCACGCGCACCACACCGGCTCGTAGCATCCCGCGTGTGGTGCCGGCGCGCGCAAGCCGCGCTCCGCCATGAATTCCCGATAGCGCACCAGGGTCGCGTAGTAATCGCCGCGATGAACGGCCACGAACGTGTCGGGGGTCGTGAAACTCTCGCCGGGAGCCAGGCTGAGCTCGGCGTCGCACTCGACCGCGACACGCGCCTCGGTTGTGCTGACGCGCAGCGGCAAACTCAAGAGCCGTGGCTGCGCCTCGACGTGTCCGACGGCGAGCCCGATATCGCGACGCCAGACGTCCGCGACCGGCGTACCGCCTCCGTAGTCGGCGGCATTCATGCCCATGAAGTTGCCCTGCTCGTATCCGGCCGCTGCGCGCTGCACCCAGTCGCGCCGGTCCTCATGGCTGGCGCCGCTGAAGGAGCCGAATGGCACACCGTCGCCGGCTACGGCCAAGCGGTGCGCGCAATTCACCCAGCGTGCGAGGCGCTGCGGAGCGTCGCCCCTGTTGTGGTAACGGGTCGTCAGGATGGCGAAACCGGGATGACGCTCGTACAGCGTGACCTGCACGGACTTCTCGAGCGTACCGAACTCGCCGCGCAACGTCAGGCGCTGACCGGGGCCGTGCGCCGTGTCGCGCACCGGTTCGAGGCGCTGTTCCGCGAGAGTGAAATCGTCGAGCGTGCGGCCGTCATGCGTGACGACGTACTCGCTGGCGGCGAAGTCTCCGAGCGACACCTCAGGCCCGGCGGCCGCCGGCAGGACAATCCTGCTGTAGAGGTGGGAGTCGAACTGGAGCCCGATGACGCCATCGCGCAGCATGACCATGGCACCGCGGGTGTCGGCGCCTTGCGCCCCGACGCTGTTCAACGCGCTGTACGCGGCCGTGCCGGCCAGCAGCTGCAGCACAGCGCGGCGGCTGGCGGTGGATTCGTTGGGCTCGCTCATTGCATTTCTCCCGTCAAGCGCTCTATCTGCAAGTCAGCTCGACTCTCCCCTGGTCCGCCGCAGCCGCAGAGAGCCATCTTCCTCGAGCATCTGGCGGCACGCCCAGCGGACCGGATACCGGGCTCCCTT
>JBQGDL010000041.1:0-2274 GCA_052039045.1 Steroidobacteraceae bacterium | reverse complement strand
CATGAGCGTCGCCGAGAACATCATGGTCGGCGCCTGCAAGATGACCCGCACCGGGATGCTGCAGGACCTGTTCCGCTCGCCGCACGCGCGCGGGGAGATGCGGCAAATCCGGCTGCGCGCCGAGCGGGTCGCCGACGACTTTGGCCTCGTCGGCGAGCTCCCTGCCCGCGCCCTCCCCGCCGGCCAGCGGCGCATCCTGGAGATCGCCCGCGCGCTCGCCGGTGAGCCGAAGCTGCTCATGCTCGATGAGCCGTCGGCCGGTTTGAACCGCGAGGAAATGCGCCAGCTCACCGCCGCGATCCGGCGCATCAACGAGGCCGGCCTCTCCATCCTGCTGGTATCGCACGACATGGAACTGATGGCCGTCGCCGAGGCCGTCCACGTGCTCAATTTCGGTGAGATCATCGCCCGTGGCAACATGGCGGCGATCCAGCAGAACGCGGACGTGCGCGAAGTGTATCTCGGACGCTGACCATGCTGGAGGTCGATTCACTCGTTGCGGGTTACGGGGCGCTGACCGTGCTGCACGGCGTGTCGCTGTCGGTGGGCGACCGCGAGGCCGTCGCCATCGTCGGCGCCAACGGCGCGGGCAAGACGACGCTGGTGCGCACCATCTGCGGCCTGTTGCGCGCCCGCTCCGGCCGCATCGTCAAGGACGGGATCGACATCGGCCGGACGCCGCCGCACCAGCTCGCCCGCCACCGCATCGCGGTCGTCCTGGAGAACCGCCGGCTGTTCGGGCAGCTGACCGTGCACGAGAACCTCATCCTCGCCGACAAGGCCGGGCGCGCGGGCAGCAAGCGGCGAATCGCGTTCGATTGGAGCGACATCTACACGCTGTTCCCGATGATCGAGGAACGGCTCGAGACGCCGGTCGAGCTGCTCAGCGGCGGCCAGCAGCAGATGGTCGCGATCGCGCGCGCGCTCATGCTGCAGCCTGACCTGCTGATCATGGACGAGCCCTCGACCGGGCTGGCGCCCAAGGTGGTCAAGGATATTCTCCTCGTCATCAAGGACTTGCGCGGGCGGGGCATGGCGCTGCTGCTGGTCGAGCAGAACGTCGGCATCGCCGCCGCCATTACCGACCGAGCCTACGTTCTCACGCTGGGGCGGATCGAGCATGAAATCCAGGCGGGAAGCTGGGAGGCGTTCCTGGCCGACGACCGCCTGGTGAAGGCCTACCTCGGCGCGTGAATCGGGACACTAGATCGAGTGAAGAATGACGGACCGGCAGGCGATACCCCCTCCCCGCGACCGCAAGTTCCTCCTGCGTGGCGGCTTCGTCGTCACGCTGGACGATCGCCTCGGCGAGTTTCCGGGCGACGTGCTGGTGGCCGAGGGCAGGATCCGGGAGGTCGCGCGCCGAATCGAGCCCGGCGACGTCGAGGTCATCGACACCTCCGACTACCTCGTGCTGCCCGGCTTCGTCGATTCGCACCGCCACACCTGGCAGAGCCCGATCCGCCATACCGGCTCGGATTGGGACCTTGCGCGCATGTTCGTGGAGCTGTTCAGGCGCTTCGGGCCGAATTTCCGGCCCGAGGACGTCTACGCTGCGACCCTGTTCGGCCGCCTGGCTGCGCTCGATGCCGGCGTAACCACGCTGCTCGACTGGGCGCACATCCAGAACTCTCCCGATCACGCCGACGAGGCGGTCCGCGCGCTGCGTGAGGTGGGCGGGCGCACGGTCTATGCCCACGGCCAGCCCGGCGTCGAGCCGGAGCGCTGGATGAAGGACAGCACGCTTCCGCACCCTGCCGACATCCGTCGTCTGCGCGAACGAGAGCTCACGAGCGACGACGCGCTGGTAACGCTGGCCATGGCCGCGCGCGGGCCTGAGTTCACCACCATCGAAATCGTCGAGCACGACCTGCGGCTCGCGCGCGAGCTCGGCTTGCGCATCACGATCCATATCGGTCTCGGCGCCAACGGACCGAAGTATCGCGGCATCGAGCGCATGCACGAGCGCGGGCTGCTCGGCCCCGACGTCACCCTCGTCCATTGCTGCAACTCGAGCGATCACGAGTTCTGCCTGATGCAGGAGACCGGAACCACGGCATCCGTGTCGGCGCAGATCGCGACCTTGTGTGGGGGGTTTGGGCTGCCGGCCACCGGCCGGTTGCTGGCGCACGGTATTCGCCCCAGCCTCAGCGTCGACAGTGAAATGTCGGCGAGCGGCGACATGTTCTCGGAAATGCGTGCGGCCCTCGGGATCGAGCGGGCAATCCAGCTCAACCAATTGCAGGCCCGGCCGCGCCCGGTCTCCGTCACCGC
>JBQGDL010000040.1:0-2359 GCA_052039045.1 Steroidobacteraceae bacterium | reverse complement strand
GGCGATGGTGAGCGGCACGACGTAGTGATCGAAGGCGGGGGTGACGAGCTTCAGCCCTTCGATCGCCGACAAGACGGAAATCGCCGGCGTGATGACGGCGTCGCCCAGGAACATCGAGGCGCCGACCACGCCGAGCAGGAAGACCGGCGCGGTGCGTCGCCCCATCGCGCGCGACGCCAGCGCGGTCAAGGACAGCGTGCCGCCCTCCCCGTTGTTGTCGGCCCGCAGCAGGAGCAGGACGTACTTAATCACGACCACGACGATCAGCGCCCACAGGATCAGCGAGAGCACGCCGAGCACGACACCGCGGTTGACCGGACCGGCCTCGGTCGCCGCCATCACGGCTTCGCGGAACGCGTAGAGCGGGCTCGTGCCGATGTCGCCGTAGACGACGCCGAGGCTGCCGAGTGCCAGCGCCCACAGCCTCGATTTCTCCGCAGGCGTGCCGTCGGCAGCCGCGTGCGCCGCGCCGGACGCGCTGTTTTCGTTCGCCGTATGAGCCATGGCGGTTTGGTCCGACGCACCACGAGAGAGGCGCGCGCTATATATCACCGCGCCCTTGCCAGCAACATGCTTCGACCGCAGGCGCCGCCCCGCAGAACGCTCGCGCGTGCCGCTCGCGTCACGCCGCGATGTTCCCGTACTCCTCCCTGAGCAACCCGAGGCGGGCGTAGACGTCGCGATCGGAGACCTGGAACAGGCGCGCGCTGCCGCCGATGCTGCGGTGAACAATCCGGTTCCCTTGCGGTAGGGTGAAGATGTCCCGCTTGTTCCAGCGAATGGTCTCGTTGCCCACTTGGCTTTCGCCGGACCCTTCCACCACGCAGCAGACCGAGTTCGCGGTGGTGCGGAACGGCAGCGTGCCCGCGCCGCGATCGAGCTCCACGAGGAAGCAGTCGATCATCGCCATGCCGCAGCCGCCGGTGAGCGGGTTCACGTAGCGCACGCGCCGCGAGCCGTCGCGCGCGGGCGGCGCCACCGCGACCGCGGCCGCAGCCGCCGCGTAGGGATAGCGGAACACCGGCGAATAGTCCCTGGTGGCATAGGCCGTGTCGGGCACGACATTGGCGACGGCGAAGGCGGCGTCGGCCACCGTCTCCGGCAGCTCGGCCACCGGCCCGGGCTGGAACGCGCCGGTGCCCAGATATTGCTGCAGCGGAACGTCGAGCGCGTCGAGCCACACGATCGGCGCGCGCCCCTGATGCACGTGCTCGTGCCAAGTCCAGGCCGGCGTGAGGATCAGGTCGCCCTCCTCCATCGGGCAGGGCTTGCCGTCCACGACGGTGATGGCGCCCGAGCCCTCCAGCACGAAACGCAGCGCATTCATGGTGTGGCGGTGGGGGCGCGCGGTCTCGCCCGGCAGCAGGATCTGGATATTGGCGGCGAGCGTGTGCGAGGTCTGCTGCTCGTCGCGGTGCTGTGCGGTCGGCGGAACGAGCTGCAGCACGCGACGCTCGACCGCGTCCGGCGAGGCGACCTCGATGGCGGCGGTGATCAGCGGCCGGATCCTGTCCCACGACCACAGAGAGGCGGCGTCCGGCGGCGGCGCCGGGCGATGCGCCTTCGGATTCTCCCACAGCGGCGCGAGATTGGCCTCCTTCCACGCCTTGCGGACGTCGTCGATGGAGCGCGGGGCGACGGACATGGGGCAACCTCTCCCGTACCGGCAACGAGCGAGCGAGCGCCGAAGTCTAGATCGCGTCCGCATGCCGTTCAATCGCGCATGGCGCGCGTATCGGTCGAGCGGTCGGCCAGCCGCCGCGGCTCGATTGACTGGCTCCCATGCGGCCCTATAGTGCCGGCGCATCGCATCAGCGCGGGGAATGGCGACGTCGAGGCGAGCGCAACGGGAGCACGGCGCCAGATGAAATTCGGTGTGCAGTTCTTTCCCGCCGTCGATCACACCGACAAGAGCGCGGCCGACTATTTCGCGGAGTCGCTCGCGATCGCCGAAGAAGCGGAGACGCTGGGCTTCACCCACGCGCGCACCGTCGAGCACTACTTCACGCGCTACGGCGGCTATAGCCCGAACCCGATCGTCTTCCTCAGCGCGGTGTCGCAACGCACAAGGTCGCTCCGTCTCGTCACCGGCGCGGTGCTGCCGGTGTTCAACCATCCCTTCAAGCTCGCCGGCGAGATCGCGATGCTCGACGGCATCTCCGCAGGCCGCCTCGACGTCGGGTTCGCGCGCGCTTTCCTGCCGCACGAGTTCCGCCGGTTCGGCATCTCGCCGGACGAATCGCACGCGCGCTTCCGCGAGGGCCTCGAGCAGATCGAGCTTCTGCTCACGCAGGAGAATGCCACTCATCGCGGGCAATTCCATTCGTTCGAGAACGTCACCTCGCTGCCGCGGCCGACA
>JBQGDL010000039.1:0-25796 GCA_052039045.1 Steroidobacteraceae bacterium | reverse complement strand
TGTACATCGCGCTGCCACGCGTATCCCTGCTGCCGCCTTCCTTCGCCTCGTACTCCCTGGAAACGAGACTGGTCGCCAGCACGGCATCGGCCTGTACGGATGCGACCGCCTGCTCGATGCTCTCGAGGGTCAACGGTTCCTTCTTCGTCACGGCGTTGCAGCTGCGAATCGCCGTCACCGTCTCGCTCTTGAGCTGCGATGCCATGAAAGCCTCGAACTGGCAGCGCTGGTTGAGGTGCGGGCTGACGCCGACGATCAACACTCTCGTGAACGACTGTTTGCGTTGCACCCCATCCTGCCACTCGCCCTTGACCCGGGGCTGCTGGGCGCACCCGGAAAGCAACATGGCTCCGATCAGGCAGGCCATCGGTCCGACGGCCGCACTCCAGACATGCCGGCTACTGAAGCCTCTGGTGTGCACTGCTTACTCCTATTGCGGGACGGGTCTCAGGATGTATGGCCGCATCCGCGCAAGCCTTGCGCCCGAGCAGTCTACCGCATCGTCAATGACCGAAGATGGAGCAGCGATGAGCGTCGAACCCGTCAGAAATCGCTGCCAATCGACCTCGCCTGGGGCGTGCTGATGCCGAGTCTCGACCCGATCCGTTGCGAACCGCGGTCGTTACCGCCGTGGATCGCATCCGCATGGTCGACCACCGTGCCCCCAGGCTGTGCACACGGAAGGGCTGAGCCGGGAGGCGCTTCTGGGATGAGTGAGGCATCGCGCCTTTTCAGCGGAGCAGCGTGCGGTCGAGGTCAAGATCGACCTCATGCAGGAGATCCACGGGCAGCCGTGCATAGCGCAGCGCCGCAGCGCGTCCGCGTGCGTCTCGCTCGTTGTCGAGCATCCACTGCGCGTGTTCGCAGAGCAGCGCGAGCTGCAGCGCGCGCGCGAGCGTCAGGGCGAGGCGGCGCGCACCGGCCTGCATCACCGCCGGATCCTGGCCCGAGTCGATCCATAGCGCCGCGCGCTCGAGCGCCGCGACTGCCAGCCGAGCGACGACGCCGAGCTGCCGGTCGGTCGCCGCACGCGCCGCCGCCGAGGCCCGGCCGAGCAGCGCGGCGAGCCCGGTCGCGAATCCGGAGCGCAGCAGCACATCGAGCGCGAGCACGTTGGTCGTCCCTTCCCAGATCGGCAGCACCTGCGCATCGCGCAGCAGCTGCGGGAGCCCGGTGTCCTCGACAGAGCCCGCGCCGCCGAAGCTCTCGATGATCTCGCTCACTGCCGCCACGCACTGCTTGCCGCTGGCGAGCTTGGCGAGCGGCGTCAGGATCCGCAGCAGCGCTTCCTGCTCGGAGTCGAGCTGCCCGCCTTCCTGGCGGCCGTGCAGCTCCACCAGCAGGAAGGTCATCAGAAAGGCTCCCCAGGTCTCCGCCTCGACCATGGCGAGAGTGTCGGCGTGCAGCGGCAGTTCGGAGAGCGGCTGACCGAAGGCCTGCCGCTCGGTGGCATAGGCACGCGCAAGCGCCAGTCCGCGGCGCATGAAGGCGACCGCACAGACGCTGTTCCAGAGCCGCGTCACCGCCAGCATCGGCTCGATCGCGCGGGTGCCGTTCGATCGTTCGCCAACCAGCTCGGCGAGCGTCCCGTCGAGCGTCAGCTCGGCGGTCGGCACTTTGCGCGTGCCGAGCTTGTCCTTGAGGCGATCGACGCGAATGCCATTCAGCCGGCCCGCCGTGTCGCGCAGCTCCACGTAGAACAGCGCCAATCCCTTTGCCCCGGAGGGATTGCCGTCGGGACGCGCGAGCGTCAGCGCGACCTGCGAAGTGACCGCCGAGGTAAACCACTTGTGCCCGTGCAGGCGCCAGAGCTCGCCGTCACGCGTCGCGCGCGTCTGCGAGCGTCCGACGTCGGAGCCGCCGGCGGTCTCGGTCATCCACTGGCCGCTGGTCCAGAATCGAGCCGGGTCACGCGAAGTGAGCCGTGGCACGGCCCGGTCGATCAGCCGCTGGTTGCCCGAGAACAGCAGTGTGCGTGCGGCGCCGTCGGTCATCGCGAGCGGACAGGTGTAGACGTCGGACGAGGGGTGGAAGAGATACACCTTTGCCAACTGCTCGATCCGCGACAGGTGCCCGTGCCGCCGCTCGTAGGCGGTGGCGACCATTCCGTATTCGAGCGCAAGGCGCTCGGCCTCGCGCCACAGCGCCGTCAGCTCGATGCGGTCGACGCGCTCGCCCCAGGCGTCCCACTGCGTGAGCGTCGGCTCGTGCCGCCGGTCGTCGAGCTGCAGCCGGTAGAGGGGCCCCCCGACTTCGGCACCCAACTCGTCCATCTCGATCTCGAACTCGCGCAGGCGGCTGAGCGGCAGCGAGCGACGCAGCCACGACACGAGCAGCGCATCGTCGCGGAACTGGTTGCCGAGCCGCGGCGGCGTCTGGAGAAACGGCGGCCCGCCGCTCATGCGGCACCGCGCACGAGCTTCGGCAGGTCGCCGCGAACGCCGAGCGCGCGCTCGATGAGCGCGCGGCGCAGCGGCGCCTGCCGCCCGACAAGCCCCAGCCCCAGTCTTCGCAGCGAGGAGACCGCCGGGTGCGCCGCGCCGAACAGCCGGTTGAGCCCGTCGACCAGCGTCATCATCAGCGCGTTCTCGCTGCGTCGCCAGCGCTCGTAACGGCGCAGCACCCTGAGCCCGGTCCAGTCCTCGCCGGCACCGAGCGCCCCGGCGAGCACTTCGACCAGACAGGCGCAGTCGAGAAAGCCGAGGTTCGCGCCCTGCCCCGCCAGCGGATGGATCGTGTGCGCGGCATCGCCGATCAGCGCCAGTCCGCTGCGGCAGTACTCGCGCGCGTGCCAGGCGCCGAGCGGAAACCTGCCGCGCTCGCTCGTTAGCCGCATGCGGCCGAGCACGTGGTCGCAGGCCTCGGCGACGCGCACCGCGAACGCTTCGGCCGGCAGGCCCACGAGCTCGTCCGCCTCCTCGGGCGTAGTGGTCCAGACGATCGAAACGCGGCCGTCGACGAGCGGCAGCAGCGCGATCGGACCGCTGGCGAGGAACCGCTGCCAGGCCGTCTCCGCGTGACGCCGCTCGGTCGCCAGGTGTGCCACGACCGCCGCTTGAGGATAGGGCCGGCCTTCGCGTTCGATGCCGGCGAACTCGCGCGTCGGCGAGCCGCCGCCGTCCGCACCGACGACGAGCGCGGCCCGCAGGCGCCGGCCGTCGGCGAGCGCGAGCGTGGCGAGCTCGCCGAGCCCGCCGAGCTCGAGTCCGACGAGCGACGTAGTGAGCCGCGTGAGCCGGCGCAGCAACGGCGACTCCGAGAGCGCCCATTGCACCCACACGTTTTCGACGATGTGGCCGAGATCAGGATCGCCGGTCTCGGCAGCCGAGAACCGCAGCGCATCCGGCGCATCGCAGCGGCTCGCCGCATCCCACACGACCATCTCGACGTAGGCCCCGGCCCGCGCCGCGAGCGGCGCCCAGGCTTGTCCCGCTTCGAGGATTCGCTGCGAGCCGCGCGACAGAGCGGACACCCGCAAATCGACCTCATCGGGGCGCGGTGGCGTGGGCGGGGCGGGATCGACGAGCGCGACGCGCAGCGCGCCCAGACGCTCATCGCGCGCAGCGAGCGCCGCAAAACACGGCCCCACCATGCCGCCGCCGACGATCACGATGTCGAAATCGGCGCGCTTCGCGCTCACGCCGGTCTCTGCGGCAGCGACACGCCGCGGGCGAGCCGCGGCACCCGTCCGGCGGCGCCGACGCTCAGCCGCGCGAGCGCGGCCTTGGCGGGCGGCAGGGCATCGAAGGCCGTGAGCGCGAGGCCGCGCAGGTCGCGCACGAGCCCGAGCGGCGTGCTGAAAATGCGCACCAGGCCGTCGGTGAAACCGACGATGCGGCGGCGGTCCTCGGCACGCCAGGCGGCGTAGGCGTCGAGGATCGAATCGGCGCCCGGGTCGGCCTCGCCCGCCGCCATCGATTCCGCCAGCACCTCGGCAAGGCTCGCCGCATCGCGCAGTCCGAGATTGAATCCCTGTCCCGCGATCGGATGCAGTCCCTGCGCCGCGTTGCCCACGATGGCCAGACGCGGTGCGGTGTGTCGCTCGGCGCGGGTGAGACTAAGCGGGTAGGCGTCTCGACGACCGACGCGCAGCAGCCGACCGAGGCGCGTGCCGAATGCGGCCGACAGCTCCGCGAGAAACGCCTCATCGGGAAGAGCCACCAGGCGCGCCGCCTCCTCGGGCGTGCGGGTCCACACCAGACCGCAGCGACCCTCGGCGAGGGGCAGCATCGCAAGCGGTCCCTGCGGCGTGAACCGCTCGTAGGCGACGTGGTCGTGGAAGCGCTGCGTGGTGAGCGTGGCGACGATCGCCGTCTGACCGTAGTCCCAATGCTCAGCCGCGATTCCCGCCCGCTCGCGCAGCACCGAGCGAGCGCCGTCGGCGGCGATCACCAGGCGCGCGCCGACTTGCAGGGGTCCGCTCTCCGTCTCGAGCGCTACCCGCCGGGTTGCACCCTCGCTCGAGGTGTCGACGACCCGCGCCGGTGCGACCACGCGCAGCCGTCGACAGCCCTTGAGCGCAGGCCACAAGACGGCGCCGACGGCACGGTTCGATATTACATAACCCAGCGCATCCACGCCCTGCTCCCGCGCGTCGATGCGTGCAACGCCGAAGCGCCCCTGCTCCGAGACGTGGATGCGGCGGATGGGCGTGGCTTCGCGCTCCATGCTCGGCCACAGCCCGAGCGCCCGATAGGTCCGCACGCTGCCGTTGGCGAGCGCCGTGGTGCGCTCGTCGAAGCTCGGCGGCTCGCCGGCGCCCGGAGGAGCCGCCTCGATCAGAAGGATCGACACGGGCAGCGAGGAGAGGGCCAGCGCCAGCGTCGCTCCGACCATGCCGCCGCCGCAGATGGCGACGTCGAATTCGCCGGGCGCCGGTTCGCTCATGCGGCGCGCATCACCCGTTCGACTTCGTCGGGTGTGCGCGGCAACCCCTCGGACAGTACCTCGTGCCCCGACGCCGTGATCGCGACATCGTCCTCGATGCGTACGCCGATGTTCCACCAGCGTCGGGGAACGCCCTTGCTGCCTGCCGGGATGTAGATCCCCGGTTCGACCGTGAGGCACATGCCCGGCTCGAGCACCCGCCATTCGTCGCCGACTTTGTAGTCGCCCACGTCGTGCACGTCCATGCCCAGCCAGTGACCCGTGCGATGCATGAAGAAGCGCCGGTACGCGCCGTCCCTCACGAGGGCGGGTACGCGGCCCTTCAGCAGCTTGAGCCGCACCAGTCCTCGCGTGATCGCCTGGACCGCGGCATCGTGCGGATCGTTCCAGTGGTTGCCGGGCCGGCAGCGCGCGAACGCCGCTTCCTGCGCCTCGAGCACCACCTCGTAGACGGCGCGCTGCTCCGCAGTGAAACGGCCGTTGACCGGGAACGTGCGGGTGATGTCCGAGGCGTAGTACTGGTACTCGCAGCCGGCGTCGACCAGCAGGACGTCGCCGTCCGCGAGCAGGGCGTCATTGGCGTGATAATGCAGCGTGCAGGCGTTCGCGCCGCCGCCGACGATCGGGTGATAGGAGATGTCGGCGTTGTGGCGGTGGAATTCGTGCAGGATCTCCGCCATCAGCTGGTACTCGTAGACACCGGGACGGGCGGCGCGCATCGCGCGCAGATGCGCGCCAACCGCGATCTGGGCGGCGCGGCGCATCACGGCGAGCTCGGCGCGGCCCTTGTAGAGCCGCATGTCGTGCAGCAGGTGATCGAGCGAGACGAATTCCTGCGGGGTGTGCACTCCGAGCCGCGCCTGGCCGCGCAGGCTGTTGACCCAGCCGATGACGCGGTGATCGAACTCGGCGTTGAGCCCCATGGTGTAATAGACGCGACCGCAGTTCTCGATCAGCCCCGGCAGGATGTCGTCGATGTCACCGATCGGAAAGGCGTCGTCCGCGCCGTGATCGCGCGTCGCGCCATCCGGACCGGCGCGCTTGCCGTCCCAGGTCTCACGCGCCGGGTCGCGGTCGCGCACGAAGAGGATGTACTCGGCCTGCGCCCGGCCGGGAACGAGCACCGCGACCGACTCCGGCTCATTGAAACCGGTGAGGTAGTGGAAGTCACTGTCCGGGCGAAAGAAGTAGTGCACATCGTTGTTGCGCTGCTTCTCCATCGCGGTCGGAAGGATCGCGATGCCGCCCTTGCCCATCATTCGCATGAGCTGGCGTCGCCGCCGGGCGAACTCGTCCTTGCGCAGGGTCATGCGACCGCTCAATGGCGTGTCGAGATTCCCGGCGGGCGACGGCCGGCGTGCAGCTCGTCGTAGACGAGCTGTACACCGACCCGCAGGAACTCGACCAGCTCCATGTAGGCGTCTTCCTCGATCTCGGCCGTATCCAGACCGACGCTTCCGCCGCGCGAGATGTCGGCGAAGTCGGCCAGGACCTCGGCGACCTCCCCGGCGGGCGGCGCGCGATCGGCCGGCCCCGCAGAGCCGAACCCGTACAGAAAGCCCTGGCACCAGGCGGCCAGCGCATCGACCCGCTCGTCGAGCGCCGTATCGTCGTCCGGCAGCAGCGGGTCGAACTCCATGTCCGGTGCGGCAAGCACCGCGGCGCTCTGCTCATAGAGATCGGCGAGCGGTCCGTCGCGGTCCGGCAGCGTGACCGTATCCGGCAGGATCTCGTCGAGCCAGTCGCCGAACCCGAAGCCGCTGCGGACGCACAGCGCACCGCACAGACAACCGTGCGCCTCTGCGGCATGGATCGACGAGCCGCCGGCCGCCAGCGCCCGTGCGACTTCGTTGAAGGCCAGCGAGGATGTCATCGCAGTTATCGTAACATCCCGCACCGCCGTCGGTTGCAGACCCTGGGCCGCAGTCAATTGCTTCCCTGCCGGGGCGGCCCTATAGTTCTCGGCATATGAACGATACCGCCACGAAATCCCCCGTCGATGCAGAGCTGCGCCGTCTGGACCGCCGCCTCGACGAGCTGGTCTCGGCCGTGCAGCAGCTCAAGGAAGAGAACCGCGCGCTGCGGCACCGGCAGGACAACCTGATCTCCGAGCGGGCCAATCTGCTGCAGAAGAATGAGCAGGTGCGTGCGCGCGTCGAAGCCATGATCGGTCGGCTGAAGGCCATGGAGCACAGCACGTGAGCGAGGAACGCATGGCGCGGGTCAGCGTCCGCGTGCTCGACAAGGAGTATCAGGTGGCCTGCCCCGCCGAGGAGCGCTCCGACCTGCTCGATTCCGCCGAATATCTCGACGCCAAGATGCGTGAGGTGCGCGACTCCGGCAAGGTGGTCGGACTGGACCGCATTGCGGTGATTTCCGCGCTCAACCTCGCCAACGAGCTGATCAAGATGCGCCGCAACGGCGGCTCGCTCGACGGTGACCTCGGCTCGCGCCTGCGCGGCATGCGCGAGCGGGTCGAGACGGCTCTGGAGAAGAGCAAGCAACTGGAATTGTGAGGGTCGCAGGATTGCGTCCCCAAGATTTGGCGCCGCCTGCGGTGTTCGACACGGACCGGGTTACCTCTCGACCGTAAGTCAAAACCCAGGGGAGTCCGGCTCGCCGGCAGCATTGTGCAGGTCCGCCTCGAGCGGAAAGCCTTAAGTGCCGCAGCCTTCCCCGAATGTTGCTCCATGTCGAGAGCAATGGTCCGTGACGGCACAGGCGGGTGGCGCCTCTCCTCTTTCCCCGTCGGTGAACCCTATGGTGCAGCGCTCGCGGCAACTGGCGGTTGAACGGCGCCGCCTGCGCCAGTTGCGGCGCGCGGTGAGCGGCCGGGAACGACGCGACGCCGAGCGGCGCATCGTTGCGTCCCTGCGCCGGCTCGGGTGCACGGCGCCCGGCCGCCGGGTCGCGCTCTACCTCGCCCGCGATGGCGAGCCGGACCTGGCGCGGTTCGTCCGTGTCGCGCGCTGCAGCGGCGTGCAGCTCTACGCGCCGCGCATCACCAGCCGCCGCCGGCGCACGATCCGCTTCCTGCCGCTCAGCGCAGGCAGCGCGCTGACGCGCAACTGGTACGGCATCGCCGAGCCCGCGGTCGCCCCGGCGCTCGCCGTCGCGCTGCACCGGCTCGACACGGTGCTGACACCGCTCGTCGGCTTCGACCGACACGGCAACCGGCTCGGCAACGGCGCCGGCTACTACGACCGCGCGCTGCGTCGCCGCCTGCCGGCGGATCGCGCGTGGCGGCGGCCGCGCATTATCGGCATCGCCTTCGCCTGTCAGGAGTCGGACGCGCTGATACCCGCGCCCTGGGACGTGCCGCTCGACCTGATCGTCACCGAGCGCGGAGTGCTGCGCCCGACAGGCGGGCAAACCGGGCGCGATGGGAGCGGGACATGAGGTATTGGCTCTTCAAGACCGAGCCTACGACCTTCGGCATCGAGCATCTGGCGCACGCCAGGCGGGCCACCACCGCCTGGGACGGCGTGCGGAACTTCCAGGCACGCAACATGCTGCGCGACGAGATCGCGAAGGGCGATCTCGGCTTTCTCTATCACTCGAGCTGCGAGATACCGGGCATCGTCGGCATCGTGCGGGTGGTGCGCGCCGGCTATCCCGAGGCTGCCGCGCTCGATCCGAAGCACCCCTACTACGATCCGGAAAGCACCGCCGACGCACCGCGCTGGTACAGCGTCGACATCCGTCTCGAACGGCGCATCGACCCGCCGATCACGCTCGAAACCCTGCGCAAACATGCGCAGCGGACGCTCAAGGACATGGTGATACTGCGCCGGGGCAACCGGCTATCGGTCACGCCCGTCAGCGAGCGGGAGTGGAAGTTCATCCTCTCGCTCGAGTGAGGAAGTGTCCTGATTTCCAGCACGAGCGACGCATCGATCGATCGGCTCGCGCATCGCCGCACGCGCGCGTGAGCGAGAGGCGGTGCTGAGATCCGTGACGTGCCTCTTGCAATTGAATATTGATTTCTGTAAATACTGCGCCCGGACTAACCCGACATGGAGATCCATCATGGCTAAGGCGAAGAAATCGTCCAAGAAGAAGGCTGGCAAGAAGAAGGCGGCCAAGAAGAAGTAGGACGCATCGGAAGTAAGAGGTGGCGACCTCACCGCAAGGAAAGATCGCCACCTCCTCCGAGACGAAGACTGTGCCCGCGAAAGCGGGCACAGTTGTTTCCAGGGGTCGCAACCATGAACCAGGACATCCGCAAGCAGCGTGCCGCCGACGCCGCACTCGATCTCGTGCGCGACGGAATGGTGATCGGCGTGGGTACCGGGTCGACCGTCAACTTCTTCATCGAGGGGCTGGCGAGCCTGCGCGGTCGCATCGCCGGCACCGTATCCAGCTCCGAGGCGAGCACCCAGCGGCTGAAGGCCCACGGCATCCCGGTGCTGGATCTCAACGCCACCGGGGAGCTGCCGCTGTACGTGGACGGCGCCGACGAGGCGACGCGCGGCTTCGCGCTGATCAAGGGCGGCGGTGGCGCGCTGACGCGGGAGAAGATCCTCGCCGCGGCATCGCGCCAGTTCGTCTGCATCATCGACGACGGCAAGCTCGTCGAGCGGCTCGGCCGCTTCCCGCTGCCCGTGGAAGTCATTCCCATGGCGCGCGCGCACGTCGCCCGGCAGCTGTTGCGCCTCGGCGGGCAGCCCGCGCTGCGCGAGGGCGTGGTGACCGATAACGGCAATCACATCCTCGATGTGCGCGGCCTCGCGATCGCCGACCCGGTGGCGCTCGAGACCGAGATCAACCAGATCACCGGAGTCGTGACGGTCGGGCTGTTCGCGCGCCGGCCGGCGGACGTGCTGCTGGTCGGCACCGCCGAGGGCGTCGTGACGCTGACCCGGTAAAGGGGACATTCTCGATTTCGGCCTTCGTGTCGCACACAACGGCTTCGTCGAAATCGAGAATGTTCCCTTCCCGCCCGATCCGGTAATAATTGCGCCCCGGCGACCGTCGCTCGTCCGTCCTGCCGCCCTTTCGCACCGAGGACCTATGAATACAAGGCTGCCCGTGCTCCTGCAGATCGCGGCGATGGCCGCCGCCGTCGCGCTCGTCACCGGCTGCGGCGATCGTGGCCGCGACGAAAGCACGCTGCGCATCGGCGCGGTCGTCGAGCTGACCGGCGACATGCCCGCCGTCGGCGCCTCGTCGCGCAATGCCGCCGAGCTGGCGGTCAGTGAGCTGAATGCGGCCGGCGGCGTCACCGTCGCCGGGAAGGCCTACCGTGTCGAGCTGCTGGTCGAGGACAACGCCGCGAAGCCCGACCAGTCTGCGGCGGCGGCCAGCAAGCTCATCACCCAGGACGAAGTCCTCGCGATTGTGGGCCCGAACGCGAGCCTGGGCGCGATCCCCGCCGCGGAGATCGCCGAGGCGAGCCAGACCCTGCTGATCACGCCCTGGTCGACCAATCCGAAGACCACGATCGACACGCGCACCGGGCAGCCCAAGAAGTACGTGTTCCGAGCCTGCTTCACCGATCCCTTTCAGGGACAGGTGCTGGCGCGATTCATCACCGAGACGCTCGGCGCGAAGACCGCGGCGGTGCTCTACGACGTGGCTTCCGAGGCGCCGAAGAGCCAGGCGGAGCTGTTCCGTGCGACATTCGGCGAGCTCGGCGGCAGCGTGGTCGCGTTCGAGACCTACACCACCGGTGACCGGGACTTTTCCGCCCAGCTGACCAAGATCAAGAGCACCAACCCGGACGTCGTGTTCCTGCCCGCGTACTACAACGACGTGGGTCTCATCGCGCAGCAGGCGCGCCGCCAGGGCATCAACAAGCCGCTCGTGGGCTCCGATGCCTGGAGCAGCCCCGAGCTCATCAAGCTGTCCGAAGGCGCGGTCGAAGGCGCCTACTTCGCCAATCACTATGCCGCCGATATCGCCACCCCGGTGGCAAGGAATTTCATCAGCGCCTACCAGCAGAAGTACGGCGCGACGCCGGATGACGTCGCGGCGCTCACCTACGACTCGTTCGGGC
Organism: Steroidobacteraceae bacterium; assembly: GCA_052039045.1. Taxonomy (GTDB): domain Bacteria; phylum Pseudomonadota; class Gammaproteobacteria; order Steroidobacterales; family Steroidobacteraceae; genus DATJKD01. The sequence continues at coordinate 14,911 of JBQGDL010000039.1, read as the reverse complement.
TGCTGTTCGAAGCACTGCGCCGCGCTTCGGCGCCGGATCGGCAGGCACTGCGCGACGCGATGGGTGTGATTTCGGGTTACACCGGAGTCACGGGCGACATCCGCTTCAATCCCGGGTCCGGCGACCCGGTCAAGAGCGCGGTGATCATGCAGGTGAAGGGCGACCGCTTCGCGTGGGTGACGAACGCCGCCCCCTGACCCGCCGCCCTTCCTGCCACCCGCCCGACCGGCCACCGCAGTCCGCACAGCTTGAGCCCGGAAGCCCTCTACTGGCTGCAGCAGGCGCTCAACGCGCTGCAGCTCGGCAGCATCTACGCCCTGATCGCGCTGGGGTACAGCCTGGTCTACGGCATCCTCTCGATGATCAATTTCGCCCACGGCGACGTGTTCATGGTGGGCGCCTTCCTGTGCTTTCTGGCGGGCACTGCGCTCGGCCTCAGCTTTACGCCGACTCTGTTCCTCGCGATGTGCGGAGCCGCCATGCTGGGCGTGGCGATCGAGCGGCTGGCCTACAAGCCGTTGCGCAATGCGCCGCGAGTGTCAGCGATCATCACCGCGCTCGGGGTCGGGATCTTTCTCGAGAATCTCACGCTCGCCTTCTACCCCTATCCGCAGAATGTCCCACGGCTCTTCGCGAACGTCACCTGGCACCTGGGCGGCGTATCCGTCTCCTCGCTGCAGCTCACGATCATCGGCCTGTCGCTGGGGCTGATGCTGGTGCTCGACCACGTCGTACACCGCACGCCGCTCGGCATGGCCATGCGGGCGATCTCCTGGGACAGGACCTACGTGCCGCTGATGGGCATCTCCGTCAACCTGATCATCTCGATCACGTTCGCAATCGGCGCCGGGCTCGCGGGCGCGGCCGGCACGATGTACGGTCTCGCCTACCCGGTCATCGACCCATACATGGGCATCCTCGTCGGCTGGAAGGCGTTCATCGCGGCCGTGGTCGGAGGCATCGGCAACGTTCGCGGCGCGATGCTCGGCGCCTTCATCCTGGGCGGCGTCGAGATCATGGTGGTCGCGCTGCTGCCCTCGACCTACCGAGACCTCGTCGTGTTCAGCCTGTTACTGGCGCTGATCATCCTCCGGCCGCACGGCATCCTCGGCCGGCCCAGGGTGCAGAAGGTTTGAGCGCCGTCCTCAGGCAGCACTGGCAACGGCTCGCGGAGCAGCCCTGGCTGGTGCCGCTGCTGCTCGCGGTCGGACTCGGGCTGGCGTTCGCGATCCCGCAGTTCAACCTCGTCAACCGCTACGTGCAGATGCTGCTGATGTACGTCGGCATCAACATCATCCTGGCCACCAGCCTCAACCTCGTGAACGGCTACATGGGCGAGTTCTCGCTCGCGCATGCCGGCTTCATGGCGGTGGGCGCCTACACCTCGGTCCTGCTCACCATGCACGTGCTTCCGCCCGAGACGCACGCCGTGCTGTTCCCGGTCGCGGTGCTGGCGGGCGGGGTCGTCGCGGGGCTCGCCGGGCTGCTGGTGGCCCTGCCGTCGTTCAAGGTGCGCGGCGACTACCTGGCCATCATCACGCTGGCGTTCCTGATGATCGTCAAGTCGGGGCTGGAGAACATCGATGCGATCGGCGGGCCGCGCGGTATCCCCGGCATCCCGCGTCTGACCTCGCTCCCCTGGGTGTTCGTCTGGACGGTCGCGCTCGTCTGGCTGATCCGCAACTTCGTCTACTCGCGCTACGGGCGGGGCGTTCAGGCGATCCGCGAGGACGAGATCGCGAGCGACCTGATGAGCGTCGACACGCGCCGGGTGAAGGTGCTGGCCTTCATGCTGTCGTCGTTCTGTGCGGGTGTGGCGGGCGCGCTGTTCGCGCATCTGCTGCAGTTCATCAGCCCGCGCGTGTTCGATATCGTCAAGACCACCGAAATCCTGATCATGGTCTATCTCGGCGGGATCGCCTCGATCGGCGGCTCCATCATCGGCGCGACGCTCTACACGCTGCTGCTGGAGGTTCTGCGACCGTCCACCGTCGCCGCGCTGTTGTCGTGGCTGCCGGCCGGCCTGTTCGAGCCGCTCAACCGGTATTTCATCAGCCATCTCGGCGTGCTGCGGATGATCATCATGCCGCTGCTGCTGGTGCTGGTGATGATCTACTGGCCGCGCGGGATCATGGGCAAACGCGAGTTTCACGCCTTCGTGCCGCGGCGTGACCGGGAAGCGCATCGGGGGAAGGCTTCATTTGCGGGCACCCATGCGACGCAGCCCGCCGGTCACGGGAGCGAATGAGGCATGTCGCCCCTGCTGACAGCGCAAAAGGTCCGGCACAACTTCGGCGGCCTGCGTGCCATCGATGACTTCGATCTGGAGCTCCGTCCGGGTGAGTTGATGGGGCTCATCGGCCCCAACGGCGCCGGCAAGACGACGGTGTTCAACCTGATCACCGGCGTGTACCGGGCGAGCGAGGGCAGCATCCGCCTTCGTGACCGGGAGCTCGTGGGACTTACCCCCCACGAGATCACCGCGCTCAGGATCGCACGCACCTTCCAGAACATTCGCCTGTTCCGCGATCTATCCGTGCTCGATAACGTACGGATCGCGCATTTCTCGCAGTCGCACTACTCGCCCCTCGAGGCCCTGTTCCATCTGGGCCGCCACCGCCGCGAGGAGCAGCGCATCATCGAGCACTCGCGGCGGTTGCTCGAGATCTTCAAGCTCGGGCACCTCGCCGGCGAAACTGCCGCCAGTCTGTCCTACGGCCACCAGCGGCGGCTCGAGATCGCACGCGCGCTCGCGACCGGTCCGGAGCTGCTGCTGCTCGACGAACCCGCCGCGGGGATGAATCCGGCGGAGATCGACCAGCTGATGGAATTCATCCAGTGGATCCGCCGGGAATTCCGCCTCACGATCCTGCTGATCGAGCACCAGATGAAGCTCGTGGTCGGCATCTGCGAGCACGTCAAGGTGCTCGACTTCGGCCGCACGCTCGCAGAAGGGACCCCTGAAGCCGTCCGCAACGATCCTCTGGTGCTCGAGGCCTATCTCGGCGAAAAGGTCAGCGCATGAACGGCGTCGAGAACGGGGTCGGACAGGAAGCCTCCGCCGCGCTCCACCTCGAGGTGCACGACCTGCGCGTGAGCTACGACGGGATCCAGGCCGTGCACGGCGTCAGCTTCAGCGTGCCGCGAGGCGAGATCGTCACGCTGATCGGCGCCAACGGCGCCGGCAAGACCTCGATCCTGCACGCCGTCTCCGGGCTGATCGCCTACCGCGGCAGCGTCCGCCTGGCCGGGCGCGAACTTGCCGGGGTGCCGGCGCACCGCATCGTCGGGCTCGGCATGGCACACGTTCCGGAGGGTCGCGGGATCTTCGGCAACCTGACGGTGCGCGAGAATCTGCGCCTCCCCACGTGGCAGCGCCGCGACCGGCAGGACGTCGCACACGACCTGGCCCGCGTGCTTGGCATCTTTCCCCGTCTCGGCGAGCGGCTCGATCAGACCGCTGGAACGCTCTCCGGTGGCGAGCAGCAGATGCTGGCGGTCGGCCGCGCGCTGATGAGCCGCGCGAGCCTGCTGCTGCTCGACGAGCCTTCGATGGGGCTGTCCCCCCGGCTGGTGCGCGAGATCTTTGCCGTCATCGCCGAGATCAACCGTGCGGGGACCACCGTGCTGCTCGTGGAGCAGAACGCCAACATGGCGCTGCACGTCGCCACCCGCGCCTGCGTGCTCGAGACCGGCCGCATCGTTTTGAGCGGGCTGGCGAGCGAGTTGCTGGGCGATCCGCGCGTCAAGGACGCGTATCTGGGCGCCTGAGGCCAATCCGCAGTATCTCTAGTCGCATTCGAAGGAGTCGCCGCGAGGTCGGCAGAAGTCCGGCCAGCCAGTCTCGCGCCAGTGCTCGAGCAGGCCGGTGTCGCGCGTGAACTTCAGAAACTCGGGGCTGCTGCGCAGCGCGTACGCGGACTTGTACCACGCGTTGACCAGCAGGTCCGCCGGGGTCGCGTCGGGCGCCGTGAGCGCCTCCTTGATCGCGGTGTCGTACGCCCCGACGACCAACAGGTCATTGATGCGTTGCAGGGCGGAATAGTCCTTGCGCGGGGCGGAGAGGATCGCCTGGGGAGCCTGTTCGCGGCGCGCGGGATCGCGCACTGCCGCGTAGATCACATCCGCAAGGCCTGGATCGACTCCGATCCTGGGGTAGCTGCGTCGTGCCGCCTCGAGCGCCTTTTCCGGCTGGCCAGCCTCGTAATAGGCGTGCGGCAGCCGACTGACTGCCGCGAAAATGCCCCCCATCGACGCTGCAAGCTCGAAGTTGCGCACCGCTGCCGGGAAATCGCCTGCCAGCTCGCGAGCAACTCCCACCAGGGAGATGATCGCGGCATTCGTCGGGTCGAGCGCATACGCACGATCGATCTCGCTGGAAAAGTCCCGCAGTCGTCCGGTGTAGTAGTACTGCAGCGCGAGCCAGTGGTGCGGTGTGGCCTGATCGGGCTCGAGTTCGATCGCGCGTCGCAGGCCGCGCTGGGCAGCGGCCCATTGTTTCTGGTCCGCGAGTATCGCGGCCTGGACGGCAACCGGCTCCGCCAGCGATGCGTCCAGCGCCTGGGCCCGTTCGGCGGCCTCGCGGGCGCGCGCATAGGTCGCCTGCACGTCCACGCTCGCGTAGTTCTGCGTGACGTAGTAGGCGCTCGCGAGCGCCGCGTAGGCTTCGGCGAACCGCGAGTCGAGCCTCACCGCTTGCTCGAGCATGCCGATCGCGCTCGCAAGTGCAGCGGCATTGCGCTGGCGCCAGAGATGGCGACCCTGCAGGAAGAGTTCGTAGGCCTGCGCGTTGCGGGTCGGCAACGGCCGTAATTCGACCGGCCGCGCGCCGGCTTCTGGATCGCGCATCCTTGACTGCAGTGCTTCGACGATCTGGCCGGCGATCTCGGTCTGCACCGCGAAGACATTCTCGAGCGTCCGGTCGAAGGTGCTGGACCACAGGTGATAGCCGTTCGTCACGTCGATCAGCTGCGCGGTGATGCGAACCGAGTTGCCTTCCTTGCGCACGCTGCCCTCGAGCACCGTACCGACCTTGAGCTGCCGACCGATTTCGGCAACGTCGGCCGCCTGCCCCTTGAATCGAAACGACGAGGTGCGAGCGGCCACGTGCAGACCTTCGACGTGGGCGAGCGTGTTGAGGATCTCCTCGGAAATGCCGTCCGAGAAATACTCGTTGCCCGGGTCGTTGCTCATATTGACGAACGGCAGGACTGCGATCGACCGCGATGGCAGTGCGGCACCGGCGCCGGGTTGCGGCGTGTGCGCCGCGGGGTGTGTGTCAGGGCGCTCGCGGGGAAGGTACCGGTCGACGAGCAGCACCAGTATTGCTAGTCCGAGCCCCGCCATGATCAAGCGGTCGAGGCGGCGCCCCGTCTGCGGGGTGATCGAGCGGTTTCGATCGACGTCGCTGGTCCGCGCGAGCCCCTCGGGTGTCATCTCGTACACCCAGGAGATCACGAGCGCGACGGGCAGGCCGAGCGCCAGAAGCAGGACGACGAGCCGGCCGGTCCAGTCCGGCAGGTCGAGCAGCGAGCCGAACACATCCGCGAGTTGCAGGATCAGCCAGGACGCGACCGTATAGAAGATCGCGACGCGTACGACGTTTCTGCGCTTGAGCTCCCTGACTAACGACACAGGTGACCGTCGACTGCCCCCGCTCTGCCGGCGTCGCCGACGATATTACTCCCGGCGCGGGAACAGCCGTATTTGACGCCGCGTTGGGACTTGACGATCACCTGCCCCGTGGCAAACGGCTTGCCTCTCTTCAAGAAAAAGCCCCGCACGAGGCGGGGCTCCGGGATTGGCTGGGGGACTAGGATTCGAACCTAGGTAAACGGAGTCAGAGTCCGTTGTCCTACCGCTAGACGATCCCCCAGAAGGCGGGTGATGCGCCGTAGTGTAATCAGCGCTTGGAGAACTGTGTACCGCGGCGGGCCTTGCGGAAACCGACCTTCTTGCGCTCGACCTCGCGCGCATCGCGCGTGACGAACCCCGCGGTGCGCAGCGGTCTGCGGAACGCCTCGTCGTACTCGATCAGCGCGCGGGTGAGGCCGTGACGGATCGCGCCGGCCTGACCGGTGATGCCGCCGCCGTCCACGTTCACCGTGACGTCGAAGCGGTCGGCCATCTGTACGGCCTCGAGCGGCTGACGCACGATCATGCGCGCCGTCTCACGGCCGAAGAACTCCTCGAGCGAGCGGTCATTGATGCGGATGCTGCCCTTCCCCGGCCGCAGGTGGACGCGGGCGGTGGCGGTCTTGCGGCGGCCGGTGCCGTAGTTCGTGGATGCGGGCATCGTTCGGTCCTGGCGTCGAGAGATTCGGTGGATCAGATTTCGAGCGGCTTCGGCTGCTGCGCGGCGTGCGGATGCTTGTCGCCCTTGAACACGTGCAGCTTGCGATACATCTGCCGGCCGAGCGGGTTCTTGGGTAGCATGCCCTTGACCGCGAATTCGATCGCCCGCTCCGGATGCTCCGCCATCAGCTTCTCGAGCGACTTGCTCTTGATGCCACCGATCGCGCCGGTGTGCCAGTAGTAGATCTTGTCGCGCAGCTTGTCGCCGGTGACACGCACCTTCTCGGCGTTCAGCACGATGATGTGATCGCCCGTGTCGACGTGCGGCGTGTACTCGGCCTTGTGCTTGCCGCGCAGACGCATGGCGACCTGCGTAGCCAGGCGTCCGAGCGTCTTGCCGCTCGCGTCCACCACGTACCAGTCGCGCCGCACGCTCGCGGAACGTGCAAAAACTGTGCTCATACGAGGGCTCCAGAACCCCGGGCCGCAATCCCCGGAGCGCACAGCACTTGACGGTTGCGCGGGCCGGGTGACGTGCAAAGAGCCGGGAATTTTACGTCAGGGGGGCGGTCAATGCAAAGGCGCCAGGCGCGCGGGAGGAGCGGCCTCGGGTGCCCGGATGCGCCCTAATATAAGATGTGTCCATGGGTAGCTCCCGCGACCTGAGCCCGGCGGATCGGCTGATCCGGGCAGTCGATCAGGCGCTCCGTACCGTCTCGGCCAGCAACGTGGCCGCCCGGCCCTACCCCGCCGAAACCGTCCCGGACGGGGTTGCCGATCCCATGGCCCGCAGGCATGCGGCGGGCCTGATGCGCGTCAACCACGCTGGCGAGATCGCCGCGCAGGCGCTCTATCACGGGCAGGCGCTCACGGCACGCGATCCGGCGCTGCGCAACCAGCTCGAGGACGCCGCCCGCGACGAAACGGACCACCTGGCGTGGTGCGAGCGGCGGGTGCGCGAGCTCGACGGGCACGTGAGCCTGCTCGCGCCCGCCTGGTATGCCGGCTCCTACCTGATCGGCGCGCTGGCGGGGCTGGCGGGCGATCGCCTGAGCCTCGGCTTCGTCGCCGAGACCGAGCGCCAGGTGGTCGAGCATCTGCAGTCGCATCTTCGCGAGCTGCCGGCGGGCGATCTGCGCTCGCGCGAGATCGTTGCGCGCATGCGCGACGACGAAGCCCGGCATGGCGCGGTGGCTAGCGATTCCGGCGCGGGCGAGTTGCCCGAGGCGATTCGGCGCCTGATGCGGCACACTGCGCGTGTGATGACACGGACCGCGTATCGGATCTGAGTGCTTGCGGCCTGCGCGGCACTTGTATTAAATCCGCGGAACTTTTTACATAAACCATGGGACGGCCAAGCATGGAGACCGCCGGCAGACCACTGAGCGACATTCCTGCGATCAATCGGTTCCTGAGTTATTGCCGCATCCGCACCGTGCCGTCCAAGACGGTGCTGATCCACGCCGGTGACGTACCGGACGTCCTGTACTACGTCATCAAGGGCTCGGTGGAGGTCCTGATCGAGGACGAGGAAGGCAACGAGATGGTGCTGGCCTACCTCAACAAGGGCCAGTTCTTCGGCGAGATGGGGCTCTTCAACGACCAGCCGCAGCGCAGCGCCTGGGTGCGCACGCGTACGCAGTGCGAGCTGGCGGAGATGACCTATCCGCGGTTCCGCCAGATCGCCGCCGAGAGCCCGACGCTGCTGTTCGAGCTGGCGACACAGCTGGCGAGCCGCCTCGACCGCACCAATCGCAAGCTGGGCGATCTGGCCTTCGTCGATGTCACGGGCCGCGTCGCCCACGCGATCATGGACCTTTGCAACGAGCCGGACGCGATGACCCATCCCGAGGGAACGCAAATCAAGGTGAGCCGTCAGGAGCTGTCGCGCCTGGTGGGCTGCTCGCGGGAGATGGCCGGCCGCGTGCTGAAAGTGCTCGAGGAGCAGGGCCTGCTGACGGCGCGCGGTAAGACGATGGTGGTCTACGGCGTGCGCCCGAAACTGAAGGGCAAGGCCGCGCAGATGGCAGGCAGCGCGGGGGCGCCCGCGCCGCTCGCGTTGCGGGCGCGCAAGGCGACGACCGCCGACGAAGAAGACGACGAGGACGACGACGAGGATTGACCGGGAACGGGGAAAGGGCCGGAAAAATGGCTCGGAGCCAATTATCCGGAGAATGGTTCGCGGCGATTCATCGCGGCGATAAGTGGCTCCGAGCCATTTTTGCAGGCGTCTTCCCGATCCGGGCGCGCAGCGCGGCGATCGTCGCGCGATAGTCGGACGTGCCGAAGATGGCGGACCCGGCGACGAACGTGTCGGCGCCGGCCTGGGCGATCTGCCCGACGTTGTCGATCTTGACACCGCCGTCCACCTCGAGCCGTATCTCGCGTCCGCTGCGGTCGATCAGCTCGCGCACGCGCCGGATCTTGGGCAGCGTGCTCGGGATGAAGGACTGCCCGCCGAATCCCGGATTCACTGACATCAGGAGCACGAGGTCGAGCTTGTCGAGCACGTGATCGAGCCAGTTCAGCGGCGAGGCAGGATTGAGCACCAGCCCCGGCCGGCAACCGTGCTCGCGGATCAGATCGATGGTCCGGTCGACGTGCTCGGTCGCCTCGGGATGAAAGCTGATCCACGTCGCCCCCGCCCTGGCGAAGTCCGGCACGATGCGATCGACCGGTCGCACCATCAGGTGCACATCGATGGGTGCCGCGATACCTGCCTTGCGCAGCGCCCCACACACCAGCGGACCGACCGTCAGGTTCGGCACGTAGTGATTGTCCATCACGTCGAAATGAATCAGGTCGGCGCCGGCGTCCAGCACGCTGCGGACCTCCTCGCCCAGGCGGGCGAAGTCCGCCGACAGGATCGAAGGGGCAATCCAGGGCTCGAGCATCCCGCCTCCCATGGTGGCTTCGCGCACTGTAGCAGGTGCGCGGCTATCTCATGCCGCGATGGCGCTTGAGCAGCTCGTACGCGGCCAGCACCTGTTTGGTGCGCTCGTGCGCGGCCGCGACCATCGACTCCGGCAGCCCCTTCGCCACCAGCTTGTCGGGGTGACTGCGGCTCACCATGCGCCGGTAGGCGCGCGTGAGCTCCGCATTGCTCGCGGACGGCTGCACGCCCAGCACCCGATAGGCATCGGCGACGCGTGCCGCGGCGGCGGCCGGCGACTGCGCCTGCGCGCCGGCGCCCGCCTGCGCACGCATCCGCAGCATCGCCTCGAGCGAAGCGAACTCGAGCACCGGCACGCCCAGCGTCTGGCAGATGTCGTGGAATATCGCGCGCGCAGCGGGCGCGAGCCCGTTGCCGTGCAGCGCCGCCTCGAGCTGGATCTGCAGGAACATGCGCCGCAGATCGCCGCGCCGGCCGATGAGCCGCCGCAGCTCGTCGAGCGTCTCGTGCAGCGCGAAGCCGGGATGCTTGCCCTCGGTGAAGTACGCGATCGCGCGGCGGACGTCCGAATCGCCGAGGGAGAAGCGCCGCATCGCTGCGCGCGCGGCCTCTATTTCCTGCTCGGACACGCGGCCGTCCGCTTTCGCGACGTGCCCCATGACCTGGAAGGTCGCGCGGAAGAATGCCTCACGCAGGACCTGCGGTTCGGCGCCGCCCGAGAGGCTCGCAGCCGCCTGGCGGTCGAGCTGATGACCGATCAGAAACCCGATCAGCGCGCCCAGCCAGCCGCGGCCGATGATCGCGCCGAGCAGCGCGCCGAGCAGCTTGCCGTACCAGATCATGGGTTCCTTGACCGTCGCGGGGCGCGCCTGCAACATCGGGCGCGTTCTCGGGCGGCGTATGGTAACAGCCCCTTCGGGCGCGACGTCGCACGCACCGGAACGCGCAGCCCAATGTCCGCCGCCAGCCAGCCCTCACCGCCCATGCACGAATCCCGCGTCACCGGTCTCGCGCGGCTGCACCAGGGCAAGGTCCGCGACATCTACGCGATCGACGAGCGGCACATGCTGATCGTCACCACGGACCGGCTGAGCGCCTTCGACGTCGTGCTGCCCGACCCGATCCCCGGCAAGGGCCGCGTGCTGACGCAGATCTCGAACTACTGGTTCGCGCACACGCGACACATCGTGCCGAATCATCTGGCGGACTTTCCGCTCGCGCGTGCGGTACGCGATGCCGCGGAACGCGCGCTGCTTGCCGACCGCAGCGTGGTCGTGCGGCGCCTGACCGCACTGCCCGTCGAGGCCGTGGTTCGCGGCTACCTGATCGGCTCGGGCTGGAAGGACTACCAGCGCACGGGCGAGATCTGCGGCATCGCGCTGCCGGCCGGGCTCAGGCTCGCGGACCGTCTGCCGGGGCCGATCTTCACTCCCTCGACCAAGGCCGAGCGCGGACAGCACGACGAGAATGTCGGCTTCGCACACGTCGCCGGTCTGATCGGCGCGGAGCAGGCGGCGCAGGTCCGCGAGGCGGCGCTCGCACTGTACCGCTACGCCGCCGCGCGCGCGCTGGCGCGTGGCATCATCATCGCCGACACCAAGTTCGAGTTCGGTGTCGACGAGAGCGGCACGCTCACGTTGATCGACGAAGCGCTGACCCCGGACTCATCGCGTTTCTGGCCGGTCGATACCTATCGGCCCGGAACGAGCCCGCCGTCCTTCGACAAGCAGTTCGTGCGCGATTATCTCGAGACGCTCGACTGGAACAAGCGACCGCCGGCGCCCCATCTGCCGCCCGAGGTCATCCGCCGCACCAGCGAGAAGTACCAGGAGGCGCTGCAGCGTCTGACGGACGAAAAGAGTTGATCGCGAAAATCACACCACGGGATCCGCGATGACTCCCCGGGGACACGCCAGGCTGGTGAACGTGGCAGTCATCCAGGCCGGGTCCATTCCTTTCGACTCAGATGCCTGTGTCGACAAGGCCGTCCATCTGGTCGGAGAGGCGGCGACGTCCGGCGCCCGTGTAGTCGTCTTTCCGGAAGCGTTCATCGGCGGATACCCCAAAGGTCTCAACTATGGCCTCGTCGTGGGAGCACGGGATGCACGCGGGCGGGAGGAGTTCCGGCTCTACCTCGAGGCGGCCATCGACGTGCCCGGCCCGCAGTCGAAGCGGCTCGGGGAGGCTGCCGCAGCCAATGGCTGCTACCTCGTCATCGGCATCATCGAACGGGCTGCAGGGACCTGCTATTGCTCGGTCCTGTTCTTCGCGCCGGACGGACAACTGCTCGGAAAGCACCGCAAAGTCATGCCGACCGCACTGGAGCGGATGATCTGGGGCTTCGGCGATGGCTCCACGCTCACGGTCGTGGACAGCCCCTATGGCCGGATTGGATCGGTCATCTGCTGGGAGAATTACATGCCCATGCTGCGCATGGCGATGTACTCCAAGAACGTCGAGCTTTACTGCGCGCCGACGGCCGATGATCGCGACACGTGGCTCCCGACGATGCGGCATGTCGCACTGGAAGGCCGTTGCTTCGTCCTGACGGCCTGCCAGGTGCTGCGCAGGAAGGACTTTCCCGCCAGCGTGCGGGTGTCTCTCGGCGATTCGCCGGACGCCCTGCTGATGCGGGGCGGGAGCGCCATCATCAATCCGTTCGGCAAGGTGCTCGCCGGCCCGATCTTCGATGCGGAGACGATCCTGCCGGCGCAACTCGACCTCGACGACATCGGTCGCAGCAAGTTCGACTTCGACGTGGTCGGCCATTACAGCCGACCCGACATCTTTCAATTGACCGTCAACGAGGCGCCGACGCCCCCAGTCCTCGCCAGGAAGGAGTGACGCGCCTGGTCACGAAACCGGATCCGGCTGCGGAGGCCCGTTCCGGTCTCGATCCTTGGGGGCGAGCCGAGTTGCCCGCCCCGCCCGCGCCCCGGGGATTCGGCTGGCTCGCCGTCGTCGGACCCGGCGTCATCGTGCTCGGCGCGTCGATCGGCAGCGGCGAGTTCCTGCTCGGCCCTGCGGTCTTCGTCAAGCACGGGCTGACGCTGCTCTGGGTCACGGTGGTCGCGATGCTCTTCCAGACCATCTTCAACACCGAGGTGATGCGCTACACCGTCGCGACCGGCGAACCCGTGTTCACCGGATTCATGCGTACGCGGCCGTCGCCGACCGCCTGGGCCTGGTTCTACGCCACTCTCTATCTCCTCCAGCTTGGCTGGCCGGCTTGGGCGGGCGCCGCGGCGGCGGCGATATTTTTCCTTTTCACGCAGCGACTCGCGAGTCCTCCGGACGCGACGACCATCTACTGGATCGGCGTCGGAGCCTTTCTGGCGTGCGTGGCGGTGCTGTCCGTCGGGAAGCGCATCGAGCGCACGCTGGAGCTTCTCAACTGGATCATGGTTACCTGCATCCTCGGCGGATTCCTGCTGCTCGCCCTGTTTCTCGTCCCCGCCGGAACCTGGCTCGGCGCGGCGGCCGGGCTCGCCGGCTACGACATCCGCTCCGGTCAATTCAGTTTCATTCCACCCGGCGTCGATTTCTTCCTGCTGGGCGCCCTCGTGGCTTATTCCGGGACCGGCGGCGTCGGCAACATCGTTCTCGGCAACTGGGCGCGCGATCGCGGCTACGGCATGGGAGAACGGGTCGGGTTCATTCCGTGCGCGATCGGCGGCCAGAAGGTCAATCTCGCGCATAGCGGCTTCATGTTCGGGAACGATGCCGCAAACATGGCTCGCTGGCGCGGATGGTGGCGCATCGTTCGTGCCGATCAATGGGGCGTGTTCTTCACCGGCGCGATCCTCGGGATGACGCTTCCGGCTCTGCTGTACGTGACGTTTCTCCCGCAGGGATCGGACATCCAGGACCTCGGCATCGGCGCCGCGCTTGCGCACGGCAGCGCTGCGCGGGCGGGGCCGCTGATCGGGTTCGCCATCGCGTTTCTCGGGGCGTGGCTGCTGTTAAAGACCCAGCTCGACATCATCGAGGGCACGGTGCGCGCGGTGACCGACATGCTCTGGACGGGAAGCCGCCGGCTGCGTGCGTGGCGCGGCGGGGATGTCCGCGCCGTGTACTACGGCGTGCTGGCGACCGTCGTGCTGTGGGGCATCGTCGCGATGGGTCTCGCACAACCGATCTTCCTGCTGAAGCTAGGGGCCAACGTCGCGGCCGTCATCCTGATCGTCGCGTCGCTGCACCTGCTCTATATCAACACCAGGCTGCTGCCGCCGCATGTGCGCCCGCGGAAGTGGCGTCGCGCGGCACTGATCGCAATGGCGCTTTTCTACGGCTTCTTCGTGGCGCTGTCGCTTCTGAGCCTGGCGAGAAACTCGTCCTGAGTTCGCCTGCCCTCGTGTGGATTCATGGCCATCCTCAGGCTTTCGCCGCCCACGCGGCGATCACGCGGTGCAGCTCGCGCACGCCGTCGGTGAGCGCGGCGGGACCCGGCTGCAGGATGATCGATGACTTGACCTCGTGCAGCTCGCCGTCGCGCACGGCAGGCACCTGCTGCCAGCCTGGACGCGCGGCCACCGCGCGCGGGTTGAATTTCTTGCCGCACCAGGAGCCGAAAATCAGGTCAGGCGCGCGGCGCGGCACCTCGAGCGGGTCGGCGATGATCCGGTTGCGTCCCAGACTCTGCTGGGCGAGCTCCGGGCAGATGTCGTCCCCGCCCGCTACGCCGATCAGCTCGGATACCCAGCGGATGCAGGAGATCTGCGGCTCGTCCCATTCCTCGAAATAGACGTGTGGCCGCCGCGGCAGGCGGCCGGCCGCCGCGCTGATCGAGTCGAGTCCCGCTTGGAGCTCCGCGACGAGGGCTGCAGCCTTCGCCTCGCGGCCTATCATCCCGCCCAGTATGCGGATGACGCGCAGGATGTCCGCGACGCTGCGCTGGTTGAAGACGTGCACCTCGACCCCGTGCCGCACCAGCTCCGCGGCGATGTCCGCCTGAAGATCTGAAAACCCGAGCACCAGATCCGGCTCGAGGGCGAGGATCCGGTCGATCTTCGCGCTGGTGAACGCGGAAACCCGCGGCTTCTCCCGGCGCGCGCGCGGCGGGCGCACCGTGAAGCCGGAGATGCCGATGATGCGCCGGTCTTCGCCCAGCAGATACAGCGTCTCGGTGGTCTCCTCGGTGAGGCAGACGATGCGACTCGGGTAGGGCTCGATGGCGATCATGCAGCCAATCTAGCAAACCGGTCCCGTGCCGGGCACGGCGGCGGTTGATGCGCCGGGGGGTCGCAGGGCCTAACATGGCGTCTGATTGGCCTGCGCAGAGGGGCTGATGTCGTGACCACTCAGGGGCATGAACCCGCTACGACTGCCCGAGCCGCCACCGGGGTCGAGGGACTCGACGACGTGCTGAGCGGCGGACTCACGCCACATCGGACATATCTGATCGAGGGGGTGCCGGGCTCCGGCAAGACGACGCTGGCGCTGCAGTTCCTGCTCGAGGGCGCGAGACGAGGCGAGCCCGTGCTGTATGTGACCCTGTCGGAGACCGAAGAGGAGCTGCGCGCAGGGGCCGCATCGCACGGCTGGTCCCTCGATCGAATCGCGGTCCGCGAGCTGGTCGCCGGCGAGAACAGCCTGAGAGCCGAGGACCAGTACACGATGTTCCACCCCTCGGAAGTCGAGCTGAGCGAGACGACGAAAACGCTGCTGCAGGACGTGGAGCGGATCAAGCCCGCTCGCCTGGTGTTCGATTCGCTCTCGGAGCTG
>JBQGDL010000038.1:0-4690 GCA_052039045.1 Steroidobacteraceae bacterium | reverse complement strand
CACGACGTCGAATTCCAGATGATCTACGTGCTCAAGGGGTGGATGAAGGGAGAGTACGAGGGCGCCGGCGTGGTCACGATGCGCGAAGGTTCTTGCTGGCTGCAGCCGCCGCGCATCAAGCACACCGTTCTCGACTATTCCGACGACTGCGAGCTGCTCGAGGTCATCATCCCCGCGGACTTCGACACCGTGACGTTGGATTAGCGCCCGTCCGTGCGGCGGGGCCGCGGCGCTTACCCCAAAGCGAAGCTCGGCGCCGCGCTGCCGAGGGTCTTCGTAATATCGCTGACGCAGCATCGCAACGCGTCGGCCAGTCGTTCCTTGCTGCCTTCCCCGACGCGCTGTGCGGGGATGGTGAGACAGACGTCGCCCAGGATCTTGCCGTTGCCGCCGAAGATCGGGGCGGCAAGGCCAACGGCGCCGGCGATCCACTGGCAGCGCGTGAAGGCGTAGCCCTGGCGGCGGACGGTCGCCAGCTCGGCCTCAAGGCGATCAGGGTCTGCAACGCCGGCGTTGGCCGGCGGAAGAAGACCAAGGCGCTGGATGATGGATCGGGCCTCGGCCTCCTTCAGGAATGCAAGGATCGCCAAGCCGGAGGCGCCGGTGCGCACCGGCACCCACTTGTTCAGCGCAATCGCGGGCTGCGAGGAATGCGTCGCATCGACGGAGGCGGCGAAGATCATCTCCTGGCGCACGTCGTCGTAGATGGCGAGCAGCGCGGATTCGTGGCAGGCGTCGACGAGCCGCCGCATGGCCGCAACGCCCGCCTGACGCAGCGGCGCCTTGGCGATGGCCAGATGCGAGAGCCGCAGGAACTCGTTGCCCAACCGATAGCGCTGCGTCTTGCCGTCCCGCCGCACGAAACCCGCTTCCGACAAGGCGTGCAGGATGCGGTGCGCGCTGCTCGGCGCGATCTTCATCGCGGCGGCGAGTTGCCGCACGCCGACTTCCGGCGCGGGCGATTCGGCGAGCCAGCTCAGCGCGCGAAGCGTCTTGCTGATCGGTTTGCGTTCGGGCTTTTCCACCGCGGGCAGTCCCTGCTTCCTACACGTCCTGGGGAGGGAGCTTTTCGGCGCTACCGCCCTTCGCGCATCCAGGTCGCGGCCAGGCTGCCGACGAGCAGCAGGAGCCCGATCAGGCCGGCGAACACCGGCAGCACGCCGATGCCGCGCACCACGCTCGCCTCCCGGATCCGCAGTCCCAGCCAGTCGTCGCCCTTGTAGGTGTCGCTCGAGCGCACCGCGACGACGCGCGGCAGGTGCACGCCGCTGCCGCCCTCGATCCGCACCGCGTCGCCGCCGGTGGCGTTCACGAGCGGGGCGAGCACCTCGGTGGTCGACGTCACCTCGGTGAACTCGCGCGGATTGGCGGGGCCCACATTGGCGAGCGCGTTGAGCGTGCCGTCGGTCGCGCGCCAGAGGCCGAGCTCGTTGGCTTCGATGGCCGCGCGCCAGACGCCGGGCTCGGCCGGCGACAGCGTCAGGGTCCTGCTCTTGCCCGACGGCGTCGTCAGCGTCACCTCGCTGACCGTGTCGGACATGGTCTGTCGCTGCACCGTGAGGTCGCGCCCGCGCACGAACATGCGCAACGCCTCCTCCTCCAGGTCGGGCTGCTTCATCAGCCAGTGCGACAGGCGCCGCAGCAGGTCGATATGCGGCCCGCCGCCCTCGTAGCCGCGCGCCCACAGCCAGATGTGGTCGGAGAGCAGCAGCGCCACGCGGCCCTCGCCTTCGCGCGAAAGCAGCAGCAGCGGCTTGTTGTCCGGGCCCTGCATCACCGCCATGCCTTTGGAGGCGCGGCTGTCGACCAGGCGGAACCAGCGGCTCCAGTGCGGCGGGTCCTGGTCCGAGCCTTCGAGCCCGCGCGTCACCGGGTGGCGCTTGCCGAGGTCGGTCAGTTGCGCCCGGAACGCGCCGTCGGTCATCCGGCCGCTCGGCTCGGCCGGCAGGATGACGTCGAGCGGCGTGCGCCAGATGCTGGTCTGGCTGGCATAGTCGGGCCCCGCCGCCACCAGCACCGCGCCGCCCTGGCGCACGTAGCGCGCGATGTTGTCGAAATAGATGATCGGCAGCACGCCTTGGCGCGCGTAGCGGTCGAAGATGATGAGCTGGAACTCGTTGATCTTCTGCTGGAACAGCTCGCGGGTGGGGAAGGCGATCAGCGACAATTCGTTGATCGGCGTGCCGTCCTGCTTCTCCGGCGGACGCAGGATGGTGAAATGCACGAGATCGACGCTGGCGTCCGACTTGAGAAGATTACGCCAAGTGCGCTCGCCGGCATGCGGCTCGCCCGACACCAGCAGGACGCGCAGCTTGTCGCGCACCCCGTCGATCGAGACGACCGCGCGGTTGTTCACCGTGGTGAGCTCGTCGTCGATGGGAGATGCTTCGATCTCGACGATGTTCGGCCCGGCATGCGGGATCGGCACGCTGATGCTGACACTCCCACGGCCGCTCACGCTGCGGTTCTCGATCGTCTCGCCGTCGCGGCGCACCGTCACCTGGGCGGGGCTGGGCGGCGCGCCCTGGTCCTCGACACGAAAGGTGATGGTCTGGGTTTGCCCGACGATGCCGAAGCGCGGCGCGGTCATCAGCACGACGCGGCGGTCGCGCTCGTTCTTGTGGCCGGTGATCAGGCCGTGCACCGGCGCGGTGAAGCCGAGCGCGGCGACTTCGCCCGGCACGTCGTGCACCCGCCCGTCGGTGATGAAGATGGCGCCGGCCACGCGGTCGTGGGGGACGTCGGAAAGCGCCGCGGACAGCGCCGCGAACAGCCGGGTGCCGTCGGTCTCGCCGTCGGCTTCCCCGGCCTCGACGAAGCGCACCTCCATGCCGGGCACGCGTCCGAGGCGCTCGGCGAGCGCCGCGCGTGCCGCCTCGGTCTGCTTTGTGCGGTCGCCGAATTCCTGGCTCGGGCTCTTGTCGATGACCACGACCGCGACCGAGGTCAGCGGCTCGCGATCCTCGCGCGTGATCGAGGGATTGGCGAGCGCGAGCACGAACAGCGCGAGCGCGATGGTGCGCACCATTGCGCCGCGCGTGCGGCCGAACACGATCAGGAGCGAAAGCGCGAACGCAACCGCAGCCGCCGCCCATAGGACGTAGGCGGGGACCAGCGGCGAGAATGAAACACCGAGATTCAAGGACTCAAATTCCCTTCACTTCGTTGTCGTCCCCGCGAACGCGGGGACCCATATTCCAGAGGCCGGCGTCTGTGGCGCGATGGGTCCCCGCGTTCGCGGGGACGACGAGCGCGGTTGTCACTGTCCCAGCCGTTCGAGCAGCGCCGGAACGTGGACCTGGTCGGCCTTGTAGTTGCCGGTGAGCGTGTACATCACGATGTTGACGCCGGCGCGGAACGCGAACTCGCGCTGGCGCGGCTCGGAGGAGACGAGCGGCAACATCGCCTGGCCGTCCTGGCGCATCGCCCAGGCGCCGGCGAGGTCGTTGGAGGTGATGATGATCGAGGACACGCCGTCGCCGGCACGCGCCGGACGGCTCCCCGGCTCGTCGTCGTTCCCCGCCGCCAGCGCCTCGACCCAGAGCTGGCCGGAGGTGAAGCGGCCGGGAAAGTCCTTCAGCAGATAGAACGTCTTGGTCAAGACATGGTCGCGCGGCACCGGCTCGAGCTCGGGAATGTCGAGCGAGGAGAGAATGGCGCGCAACGCCTGCATGCCGGGACCGCGGGTGGCGCCGCCGATGCCGGGAGGCGCCTCGACCGCGTCGCGCGTGTCGAACAGGACGGTGCCGCCCTGCTTCATATAAGCGTCGATGTGCTCGAGCGCCTCACGCGTCGGCTTCGGCGCGCTCGGCGCGATCGGCCAATAGATCAGCGGATAGAAGGCAAGCTCGTCGCGCGCGGGATCGAGGCCGACCGGCTCGCCGGCCTCGAGCGCGGTGCGCTGGGCGAGGAACAGGGTGAGGCCCTGCAGCCCGGATTTGCTGATCCGATCGACCTCGGCATCGCCCGTGACGACATAGGCGAGCCGGGTCTCGAGCGTCGACTTCAGGGCCTGCTCGTCGCTCTGCGCGAATGCCGGCGGTGCCGCGAGCACGGCCGCGCCGAGAACGGCGATGGCGAGGATGGCGGCCGCCGCCGGCCGCCGCCGGCGCATGAACTGCCCGATCCCGCCGGCGAGCAGGAACACGACCAGGGCATCGAGCGCGAGCAGGGCCAGCGCGCCCAACAGAATCGGGCCGCGCAGATCTTCCGGTTCGCTCATTCGATAGGCCTCCCGGCGCGCGTCGAGCGCGGATAGGTCGAGCGGTGCAAGGCGATCGGCCGGCGCCAGCGCGTTGACTGCCAGCAGGCCTTCGGGCGGTCCGTAGAAGCCCGGAGGATGATCGAAGGTCGCGCGCGCGGCGAAGCTCGCCGGCACCGGTCGCGCGCTTGCGGGCGGGGGCCCGAACGCGCCGAAGCCGTCGAGCGTGCGCGTCGGCGGCAGCACCTCACGCGAGCTGCGCGCGCTTGCGGCATTGGTGGCATCCGGCGTCGCGATCGAACCTGCATAAGACACGATTCGCTTGAGCATATCGACAAATGTGCCCGATAGCGGCAGGTCTGACCAGCGCGTATCGGCGGTGACGTGGAATAGCACGATGAGGCCCTTGCCGCGGCGCTGGGCGGTAACCAGCGGCGTGCCGTCGGCGAGCGTCGCCCAGGTGCGCTCGGTCAAGGTGGCGTCGGGCTC